>VXRG01000012.1 GCA_009838625.1 Caldilineaceae bacterium SB0664_bin_27 | reverse complement strand
ATCCCAAAATGGTGGCGAACTTTCATATATCTTATCCAACGACAACACCGCGGCCAGTCCGCAATCCGGTCTCCTCCAGAGGCGCCGGCAATTCCCGTTCCTCGCTCACTGCCTCTGTTCCTACCCCAAATCTGGACTGCACCCGCGCCCCACTTCTTCTAACGCAAAGTCTCCAAAACTGTTCTGTAAACGGACTAGACGGGAAGGGTAGACCGTTCTACAATGGACTGACCTGTGATCAGTGCAACTAAGGGATGGACCTGGACAACTGAGGCCGACACATGGCTTAATGTCCGCGTTTGTCAGCGACAATCTTGCAGGCCCATCCTGGTGTCGCGGGTGTCAACAGGCCCATAGTCCGCATTGTGCAACGACCAAAGGAGAAAGCATGGCCTCATTTGCCATTCAGGGCGGCCACCGCATTGAGGGGACGGTTAACGTCAGCGGCAATAAGAACGCTTCCTTCCCCCTCATCGCCGCGTCTCTGCTCACCGACGAGACGGTCACCCTGGGAAATGTCCCGCAGATCGACGACATTGCCACAATGCTGACCATTCTGGAAGGGCTGGGCGTCTACGTGCGCAAAGAAGGTAACCGGCTCACGCTGCGCGCCGACAAGCTGCACAGCCACGCGCCCGACGCCCGCCTGTTCGGGCGCATCCGCGGCGGGCTCAACCTGATGGGGCCGCTCCTCGCCCGCCGCGGCGCCTTCCAGGTGCAGGGCACAGCCGGCGGGGATGATATAGGCCGCCGCCGCATAGACACCCACCTGCTGGTCTTTGAACAGCTGGGAGCCTCTTTTGCCCGTCCCAACACTGGTCGCTTCGAACTGACTTCATCCGGCAGACTGCGCGGCGCCGATATACTGCTGGACGAGGCATCTGTGACCGCCACGCAGAACGCCGTAATGGCCGCCTCCCTGGCCCAGGGCACCACCATTCTCCGCAATACCGCCAGCGAACCGCACGTGCAGGAGCTGTGCCGTCTGCTGGTCGCCATGGGCTGCCCTATTGACGGCATCGGTAGCAACACGCTCCACGTCCACGGCCAGGAGCGGCTCCACGGAGCCAGCGCCACTGTCGGCCCGGACTATATGGAGGTCGGCAGCTTCATCGGTCTCGGCGCCATCACACGCGGGGAGCTGCGCATCGCCAACGTCGCCCCGGACCACCTGCGTATGCTTGAAATGGTATTCTGCCAGCGGCTGGGCGTGCGCATGCACTTGCAGGAGGACCCCCAGTCCACGCTCACCGGCTATTCGCTCCTGCTTCCTGACGAGCAAGACCTGCGCGTCCGGCCCGACTTCGGCGGCGCCATCCCCAAAATCGACGACGCCCCTTGGCCCGCCTTTCCTCCCGACGTGATGAGCATCGCCGTCGTCGTTGCCAGCCAGGCCCAGGGTACGGTCCTGATTCACGAGAAGATGTTCGAAAGCCGCCTCTATTTCGTCGACAAACTGGTGGCGATGGGCGCGCAGATCATCGTCTGTGACCCCCACCGCATTGTCGTCGTCGGCCCGTCCCCACTCGTCGGCCAGGAGGTCAGCAGCCCCGACATCCGCGCCGGCATGGCGCTCGTTCTCGCCGCACTCAGCGCCGAAGGCCGCACACTAATTGGCAATATAGAACAGATTGATCGGGGATACCAGCGTGTGGATGAAAAGCTGCGGGCGGTCGGCGCCCACATCGAACGCACGGACGCCTGACTTAAGTGGCCCCTAACCCCTGGCCCCTGAAGCTGACTCTTCCGCCCGCCTCAAAGCCAGCTTGCGCCGCAGCTCGTCATGCGCGGCCCGGTCCAGAGGATACCGCGCCGCCGCAAACATCGACAAAACCAGCAGCACCGCCGGTACCGCGCCCATGAAGATGCGCAATGCCAGCACCGCCGCCGCCGGCTGCGTCTCCGCCGCGCCCTCGACAAAGCCGGTAGCGGCCAGGACCTGCGGCACGACGAATCCGACCGCGAAGGCGGTGGCGATCTTACGGAAAGTGACCAGGTAGGCCGAGTAGACCCCCTCGCGGCGCTGACCGCTGTGCCACTCGTCCTCTTCGATGATGTCGGCTACGATCGCCCATGGCGTGGCGTTCGCCGCGCCGTATCCGATTCCGGCAACGGCCGCCGCAATCAGAATCAGCGTCGCATTCCCAGGCGGCAGCAGGCTGATAACCGCCATCACCGCCGCCCAGAAGATCATCATGCGTATGTACGTGCGGCTCTTTCCGTACCGCCGCATCAACCGCACTGTCAGCGGCATCGAGAGGAACGCCACCCCCAGCACAGCCGCCAGGACCAGACTGTCAAACGGCGCCTCCAGCTGCATGTAGTACACCAGGAACCAGACGAACACGGAGGTGATGATGTCCACCGCGCTGAACGCCAGCACGTAAATGGCGGCGCTGATGCGGAAGGGGCGATTGGCGAACACCTCTTTGGTGATCTGAATGAAGTTGGGCCGGCCTTCCTCCTTCGGCAACTCCCGCTCCGGCTCGCGTATGAAGGCCACGACCAGAAGAGGCGACGCGACGACGACCAGCCCCCACAGCGCGCCCGCCACCGCGTAGCCGTATTGCAGCGCGTCCGGCCCGCTGAACCAGCTTGCGAAGAGGCCCTCCGCCAGCAATTTGAACAGCCCGGCCGTTAGCAGGGAAACGAATATCGAGTTCCCCATGCGCCAACCAGCCAGGCTGGACCGCTCGTCGTAATCTTCGGTCAGTTCCGCGGTGAGGGCTGCGTAGGGGGCATTGACGATCGTGAAGGCGGTGTCATAGAGTATGAAAATGAACCCGTAATAGAGGGCCGCCGCCACATTCCCCTCGAATGGGGGCGGGCTGAACATGAGGAAGAAGCCGACGCCAAAGGGCAGCGCGCCCAGCAGCATGAACGGGCGCCGCCGCCCCCAGCGGCTGCGGAAGCGGTCGCTGAGGATGCCGATCAGCGGATCATTGATACCGTCCCAGAAGCGGCCGATGATGAAGGCAACGCCGGCCAAGCCCACGTCCACCCCCACCACGGTTACGGTGAAGTAGAGCCAGAACAGGGTCCGGGCCGTCGAAGCCGAGGCCGCGCCCCAATCGCCCAGCCCGTAGATTACCTTGGTGAATGTGGGCAGCCGCTGTCGTGCAACTTCTGTCGTAATCGCCCCGTCCCCCTATCTCGGTCTCTGATCAAATACCAGCCACACTAAACCCTGGTTTCCATGCAGAGTGAAGTTATAGTTCTGGCTGTCCCTCTCACCGCTGCCGTCTTTGACCCAAATGGTGTAGGTGCCGGCCACGCTTCCACCCGGCAACTGGCTGGCAGAAACACTCTTGTCGTAGTGGTAGATCCTGCCCTTGGGTCCCTCAATGATATTCGTCCCGGCACGCGTGCTGTGATCGAACCCACTTACCTGGACCCCGTCCTTCTGCAACTCAACAAAGTAGCCGCCGTGTATCTGGACCTCGTCGTTGCGCCACCCATGCACGAAACCGATGAGAAGCTTCAATTCCCCTCCGCCGTTGTCTGCAGGATCAGTATCCCGCAACCAGAACTTACAACCGTCGCCACCGATGCCGGCGCAATGGTCTACGTTGACCGGCGCGGGAACCGGTGTAGGCGGAATCGGCGTAGCGGTTGGCGGCACCGGTGTAGGCGTTGCCGGGATGTTCTGCGCCAGCGAGATCAGATGCGCGTTCTCCACATTGACCAGGTTGGAGAAAATCCAACCCGTCTGGCCGGCGACGCAGCAAAACTGAAACCAGGTGTACTCTTGGTTTCTGCCGCTGATTTCAAACTGCGCTCCCCTAGTGACGGTGCCGATGATGTTGAACGCAGTACTCGGTCCCGTGCGCACGTTGACGTTCGCCGCGGTAAGGTCCGTTTTGACTGTAAAGCGGGCCACGGTGGGTACAGGCGTATCAGTCGGCGCCGGCGTTTCGGTAGCCGCAGGAGCCTGTTGCTGCGCCGCGGCCGGCGCGGCCTGCTGAGTTGTCGCGCCGGCCCCCGACTCCTGCGCGGCCATCGCGCCTTCAGGCGTAGATGTGAACGTGGGGACAACTGCCGCCATTGGGCGCGTCGGCGTGGGCGTTGCCTCCGCGCCGGAAAATAGTCCGCAGCCGGCCAGAAAAAGCGCGCCCGCACACAGCGCGAGCACCCGCAAAACCGAGCGCCTCCCGTTTGTCTGGCGAACAGGTTGCGTAAATGTCGATTTCATACGCATCGGCACAAAACTCTCCTTACATAGCAAACGCTCCGCTACCACGCAAGGATAGCGGACAGGTGTAGCACTATGTATCTATCATATCAGGTGCCGCAAATCGGCGAAAGTCGCGTTTTTGGTGTGCATGGTGGGTTAGGGGATCGCTGAGGCAGAAGACTCTCGCACCTTCTCCATTCAACTGACCACCACGAATTCGTCCAAACCAATGAATCGAAACAAGTCACGCAATACGAACTACGCAATACGCAACCCTCTACCGCTCCGGCGCCCGAAAACCATTTGCCTCCGCCTCCGCCCGCGTGCAGAACCAGAGATCGCCCTCCCCCTCCTTCATATATACCCGCCCGTAAGATGACGATTCCCCCTCCACATGATAGATCTTCGTATCCCTGTTCGGGTTTACGTTGCCCTTGATGCTGCATGACGGATTCGGCTGGCTGACACACCCCTGCGGGCAACCGGCTCCAACCGCCTGCGCGGGAACGACCGTCGGCCTCTCCCCGATCTCACATGCCGACCACAGCCCCACCCCCGCCAGCATCGCCTCCTCGGCCGTCGCCCGCGTCCTGTCTGCGTACCGGCCCGGGTTGCCATAGTCGTTATAGACGGCCAGCCCCTCCTCCAACAGCCGCACATTCCACAACACGCCTTCCCCGTCATCCCCGGTCCACACATAGGCCAGCAAACGCCCGTACCGGTCCCGCCCCATCGGCTCAACCCGGACCCGCCGCCTCATCAATCCCTTCGTATAGTCTGAAGCCTGCGCACCGAAGCACTCCTCCGGCCGGCTCGGATGCACCGTCTCCGGCGTATCTATGTCTAGCAGCCGGATCGTCTCCTCCTCCCCGTCGTCAAACCGCACCGTCAACGTATCGCCGTCCGCCACCCGGATCACGACGCCCCACTCTCCATCCCCCGGCGTGCTCTCCCTGCTTGTTCCCTCCGTCGCAGTAGGCGCAGCCGCCCGGGCACTCGTCTCCTCCGAGCCCGATACCATCGTCGCCGTAGCCTCGGCCAGACGCGTACTCGTCGCGGTCGTGGAAGCAGACGACGGCGTCTGCCCATCCCTCCCGCCATCCTCCTGCCCGCCGAGCGCCAGAACAATGACCATGCCCAAAAGTATGAGCGCTAGCACCACGATGATATTTCTGATAAGTTTCAACAGGTGTTTCTCCGAATCAGTCCCAGATCAAGTGCCAGCCAGGTCGGAGCATGGGGATGGAGGGGAATCACGGGCGGAGGAATCTTGGTATAAAGGAGAGTATACTCAGTTGGTTAGTATCGTGATTATTTCCCGTCTAAAAGCCGGCAAAGAAATTCAATCACCGCTGTCATGAATTCCCCGCCAGACAGTTCCCGCCCCAAATCTGGAATGTACCCGACTGAGGCTACACTGACATCAAGGGCCAGAAACTTCGCGTGACCACCGGTCGGCGTGGCACTAAGATATAAAATCCCAATTCTCCACCCGACCCATCTCCCTACTCCGGCGCCTCCACCCCCCGCTCCATCAACCTCGACAGCACCTCGAACCGCTCCCACAGCGGCTCCCACACACGCTGCCTGTGCAGCTCCACCAGGGCCAGGATGCGTGCGTCCTCCTTGTCCGGGTAGTAGCGCCGGCGATACCCGACCTCTTCAAACCCGGCCCTGCGGTAGAGACGCAGTGCGATCTCGTTGCTGATCCGCACCTCCAGCGTGGCCGTATGCGCGCCCTCTTCCCGCCCCAGCGCCAGCAGCGCCAGCAGCAGCCACTCGCCGATCGAGATACCGCGCCACGCCGGCTGCACCGCGATCGTGACAATGTGCATCTCCGCGCCGAAAAGCATAAAGCCTCCCTGTGCAATCAGCGCCGGCAGTGCAGCCCCCGCCACCCGAATCCCCTGGCCCGGCGCCGGCCCAACCTTCAGATAGCGGCTGCGGCTGTTGCGCGTCAGTTCACTATGGTAGGTGGCGAGTGTCCATGGGCTGGGGAAGCTGACCTTTTCCAGCTCCATCACACTCTCCAGATCGGTCAGCGTCAGAGGCTCGATCCCCAGCGGGCAGCGGGGTGGGGCAACCTGATCGGATGGATCGGACTGCCGTTTTCGACGGTTCAGAAAGTTAGCCATCGGACACCAAAGCACACCAGTAGCGCCAAGGCGTGCCCGGCGACCGGTTGCTACCTCATTGGTTCTGTCTACTGAAGTGGACGCAAATAGAGTGGCTGCAAAGGCGCAGTACATGCCGGTGAACTGGCGTGCAGGTGGCGTATCGCCAGGCGGGCCAACCCTTCCCCCCGGGTCTCTGTCAAGCCGGCCCGCTCGGCTCCCGCGCCGTTTGAGAAACCGGGCGTACTTTCGAAATCCTCCGACAGATCGTGATCCGCGGCCGGATCGATGCAGCGAACATGGGCCAGCTCCTGCAGACCCTGCCGCAGCGCACTGCTCAAATCGCCCACCAGCCACACAGGGCGTTCCTCCGCCCGCAGCGCCGCAACCAGAGTCTCCACCTGCCCTGCCCGGTGTTCATCAACGTCCGGCAGCCACAGCGGATCGTCAGTCGGCGCCGCGGCCCAGTTGAAGCGCCCCCGCCCCGCCTGCAGAACGGGCCACACCTCCGCATCCGGGACCGCCAGCGGCAGGAACCGCGCAGCAACTGCGCTCAACACCGGCAGGCCAATCAACTGCGGCGGCCGCGGCAACCCCAGCGCAATCCCCTTCACAACGCTGATACCGATCCGCACCCCGGTAAAACTGCCCGGCCCCGTCGTAACCGCTAGAGCCCTGACATCATCCATAACCGCGCCGGCCTGCGCAAGCACCTCCGCCGCCACCGGCAGCGTCTCCTCCGTCTGCCGCCGCCGCGACCGCCAAACTTTCTCAGCCAGCACTATCTCCCTAGCCGGGTCAAACAGCGCCACCGTACAAATCGAGGAAGCTACATCAAGAGCAAGCAGCATATGCAAGAGGTTTGTCGCCGCTGGCCGGCCGGCGGGGTTTACTGACCACTACCCTTCTCAGTCGGCAAGCCCCTGATCGTCCCCCGCGCCACGCGTCAGAACTGGCATCGGCCTGTGGTGGGAAACGGGCGTGACGATCCCGTCAACCAGGTCACGCGTGCCAACGACATTCAGCTTTTCATAGAAAAACGCATAGTGCTCTTCGACACCGGCAAAAATCGCCTCCACCCGCTCACGCGGCAGCGCCCACAGCTCCGGTTTGAACGGCCCCAGCGCCTTCTTGCGTGTCTTCAGATGAAATACCAGGTCGGAATCTTTCGCCCCGCGCTCATCCGCGTGATGAGCGTCCAGATGCGCATACATCTCCGAACGCAACGATTCGGGCAGACTGGGATGGTCCAGGAAAGTGTTGGTAAAGCCCGTGGCCAGGTGAATCTCAATCGTCTGCGTCTCCGGAAACTTGCTGAACAGCTCGTCTGGCAGCGTGCTCGCCCCATGCTGGACCGCGCCTCCCGACCCGTGGAAACGGGCGCGCTCGCCCAGGTCTTCGAGCGTATCGAAGTCCACCGCTACATCGGCCTGCGTACCGTCTGGCAGCAGAATCCCGCCGTGGGCCGTGCCCGTGGCTACACTGATCTTGCTCAGCCCCGCATAGTCGCCCAGCTCGCCCAGAGCAGCCTTGTAGCCGTGGATATACGCGTCCAGCTCCGGCACCGTCGAGTTCTTTTCGCCCACCTCGCCGATCTCGCCCCCCAGGCTGATGGTGACGCCCTCCGGCTCCAAATCGCGGATGAACTTGGTCAGCATCGCCGAGCGCAGGTAGTTGTCCCGCTGCTGCTCGTCCAGCGACTGTGGCTCCAGCGTCACAAGCGTGCTTGTGTCGATGTCGATGTTCCAGTATCCGGCTGCCACCGCCTTCTTTGCCAGTTCTTTCACCTCGTTCAGCGCGCTTTCCGGGTCGGTCTTGTACTTCTTGCCGTCCACCTGAAAGTGATCGCCCTGGATGAAGATCGGCCCTCGGTAGCCCTCTTTGATGGCCGCCGCGATCAGGACAGCCGAAAATTCCGCCGGTTCCTGAAACGTGTAACCCATCTCGCTGCGCGCGATCTCGAAAATGAACGCCCCCGTCTGCGTACGCTGAGCCGCCCGGTACGCGGCCCGCCCCGCCTCGTACGTGGAGAATCGCATGTTCATTGCCGGTACCGTGCGGTTCGTCCATGCGTTGTCCGCCCTGGCCAGGTAAAACTCGTGAATGCTGGCCGGGCACGCGCCCATCAACTGGCCCAGCTCCCAGATCAGCCAGCGGCTGAACGTCTTCACCGGGAACGTCCCGAAAACCGCATCCCGCACCAGCGTATCTATCAGACCGGCGCGCACCGTCTCCGCGTCCAGCAACTCCACGCGCCCGTTGTCGTCAATGCCCACCGCGCTCTTCAGATTCCGGCGCAGCTCGTAGACCGATTCATGTATCACGGCTGTTCCTCTCGTGTAATTTCAAAAAGGGGGACTGACTGCTGGCAAAAACACTGTTCCAACGGAACAGGGACCACTGGTTTTGACCGCGTTTGAACGCATCCGGTAGAATAGCAGAAACCAGATGAGAGTGAAAAACTGGTTTCCAGGTTTCGTAACGGTTCAGGGCCCCTCGGCGTTACCGAAAGCTGGGAATCCGTTACCAAGTACCCCATCCCGGAGGCACTCCATGTCAGGACTCAAACTCGGCGCGCACATGTCGATCGCAGGCGGCGTCAGCAACGCGCTTGATGCGGCTGCGGACGTAAACAGCAACGCAGTCCAGGTCTTTATGAAGAGCAATCGCCAGTGGAAGGGTCCGCAGATAAAGGAAGAGGATGTCTCCCGCTGGAACGAGCAGATGCCCGAACGCGGCGTCGCTTACGCCGTCAGCCACGCCTCCTATCTCATCAACCTCGCCTCTCCCAAAGACCCACTTTGGGAAAAGAGCGTCGCCGCCTTTGCCGATGAGTTGGAGCGCGCCCACGCCTACGGCATCCGCCACGTTGTTCTTCATCCCGGCGCGCACACCGGCAGTGGCGAAGAAGCCGGCTTGCAGCGCATCGCCGACGCCCTCAATCGCATCCACGCCCAGCTGCCCGAATGCAGCGGCGTCATCACCCTGCTCGAGCTCATGGCCGGCCAGGGCACCACCTTGGGCTACACCTTTGCCCAGCTGGGCCGCATCATCGAACTGGTGGAGGACAAAGAGCGCGTCGGCGTCTGTCTCGACACCTGCCACGCGCTGGCCGCCGGCTACGACTTCCGTACGGCCGAGGGTTACGAGGCCATGATGGACGAGCTCGAAGAGACTGTTGGAATCGACAGCGTCGGCTGCTGGCACTTCAACGACAGTTCAAATGATCACGGCAGCCGCAAAGACAGGCACGAGCACATCGGCGAAGGCTTCGTCGGCGTAGAAGGCTTCCGCCACATCCTCAACGACCTGCGCTGGGACGGCGTCCCCATGCTCCTCGAGACGCCCAAAAAAGAAGACGGCGATGGCAAAGACGAGCAAAACCTGCGAGCCCTTGCCGCCCTCGTAACCGACGTCAACCGCCTGCCCGAAGGCCTTCGCCCCACCGGCACCTAATCCCGCACCCTGAGCGAGACGGGCGTAGGAGTTTCTCTCTCCTCGTCCTTTGGGCGGTCGGCCGCAAGCGGCCTCCCTTGTGCAGGGGCTGCGCCCCCGCAACGCCCCCCTTCGCTAGCCGCCCTGTCCATTCTCACCTTTTCGCGCTCTACCTCAATCACAACCAGTTGAACGGCCCAATCGCCAATCTGACCCCTTTCACCATCCTGACCTTGCTGGATCTCAGCGGCAATCTGCTCTGCCTGCCCGAAAACGCAGATTTGACCGATCTGAATGAAGCCGTCAACGCCCACCTGCAGAGCCTGAACCTCCCGCCCTGCTCCGACCCCTGACCAACAGCGGAGCGAAGCCTTCCGCGAACTTGACGCCGTCTATAACCGTCGGGAAGGCCACAACGCCTCGCTCCCTCTCCTCCGCAAACGAAAAGCGCCGGATGCGGCCCAAATACCCGCATCCGGCGCCCCTGTCCACCTCCTCCGGCCCCAATATCAAAATCGTCGCAGAACGCGCATCAAACGCTATCTGGCATAAGACCCCACCGAACACTAACCTGTGCAGTTCACCAATCCAGCCCCAACAACCTAACCAACTCCCCCGCACTCGTCGTCCCTCTCACCCGCACCCGCCGAAACTGGAAAAGATTGTCCGTCGAGTGCGTGGCCCCCGCAATGATCGTCACGCCTCCCCAAAAACCTGCGCTCTCAAAAATACGGATCGTATTACTGTCGTAATGCCCAAAAGGATACGTAATGAAACGCGGTCGCACCCCCAGCTCATGCTCGATCGTCTCCGCGCTGCCCAGCGCCTGCCAGATCAGATAGTCATCGTTCCGATTCCGCAAACTGGCGTGATTACGCCCGTGGGACTCGATGAACATGCCCGCGTCCTGCATCTCCCGTGCCATATCCCACGACAGATACAGTGGGTTTCCCTCGTCCATAAAGTCGGTCACCACGAAAAACATCGCCGTCATGCCAAACTCCTCCAACAGCGGAAACGCGTTCTCGAAATTGTCGCGATAACCGTCATCAAAGGTCAGGATGACCGGCTTCTCCGGCAGCGGCGCGCCCTGGTTTAGATGGTCCACCAGGTCATACATGCTGATCGGCGTATACCCGGCATCAGCCAGCGCCTGCAGGTGGCTCCTGAACAGGTCGGGCGATACCGACAGGTCCCGCCGGTAAACATCTGACCCGGCTGGCGGCACGCTGACATAGTGATACATCAGAATCGGTGCCTGCACCTGCCGCACCAGTCCGTCAGGGAAGGGCGGCGGTTTCGGCACGACAGCGGGTTCCGTCTCTTCGGCCGCCCCGTAGTGAACGGACGGCAGCATCAGTACGGCCGCCCCGCTGTACACCGCGGGCAGCATGATCTCATACTGCGCACGCTCATCGGCCGTTTCTTCCCGTATGATCTGCGCCAAAATCCAGTCGTGGTACTGGCTCACACGTGTATAGACGCCGTAAAAGGTCGGCCGCGCGCAGCCAATGCCAAAGCTCACTAGACCCGCCAGCTGCCAGCTACCATCGCCGTCCGGCACTACCAGGGGGCCGCCGCTGTCGCCGTGGCAGGCGTCCATGCCACCTTCTTTGTATCCGGCGCACAGCATGTCCTCGGTGATCATCCTGCCCATCGAGCTGGTGCACTCCTCCTCAGACACGATCGGAAGCTCCACCTGCTGCAGATCATAGGAAAGCACGCCTTCACTGCTGTCTTCGGAAAGCGCGCCCCAACCAATTACCGTTCCCAGCGTGCCCGGCGCGGCTAGATCCAGGTTGTCAGCTCCCAGTAGCGTGACCAGTTCAGAGTCTGCCGGCTCTGACAGATGGAGCAGCGCGAGGTCGTGGGCAAAGTCGTGGGCAAAGTCGAACCCGTAGCGAGGATGCAGGACAATACGGTCAACAGACCTTTTCTCCCCCTGACCACTGTCGAGCCTGTGAGGACCAACCGTCGCCACAATCTCGTCCGGCGTGGCGTTTACGACGCAGTGGGCGGCCGTCAGCGCCCAGCTGGGTGCCACGAGGGACGCCCCGCAAAAGGTGTGGTAGCCCGGCTCGGTAAAGGCCTGGATCGCGACCATCCACGGCCAGGACCCCGCCTCCGCCTTCTCGCCGCCGACGATCTGTCCCTGCAGACCCGCGGGTAGCGGCGTGGCCGTTGCGGCCGGGGTCAGATTCGATTGCTCATCGCCGCCGGCGTCCGCGCCGTTGGACCGAACTGCCTGTCTTAAGCTGTTTGTGGTCAAAGATGTGTTTTTGCCGGCAGTCAGCGTCCCGGCGTCCGCCGAACGCTGGCCGCTGACCGCCGCGGGGACAGCCGGGACCGGAATGGCAACACGATTGCAGGATATCAGGATCACTAGCGGCGCCAGTATGGACAGGATGCTGAGGCCGCTGTAGGAACGAACTGTGCGGCGTGAAGAGGAAGATCTGCCTGCCCTGTTGGAAACATTCCTGCCTTGATTGTCAGTACGAAATGCGCCCCTGCTTGCGAGGGGCGCATTATAGACGGATTTACGAAAAGACGGCCGGGGAAAGCGCACATTCATGCCCGCATTTTAACAAATCGGCAATGAGAGCGCCAAAAAAGGTTGATAATTTCGCCCCTACGCGTATAATAAAGTTGGGTCAAAGGATGAAATCGAGGAACCGAGGCCGCCGAACGCTCCAGTCCTTCGGCGTGCCAGGAGAAATCCAACATGACGATCTTGAAGATGTCCGC
Organism: Caldilineaceae bacterium SB0664_bin_27; assembly: GCA_009838625.1. Taxonomy (GTDB): domain Bacteria; phylum Chloroflexota; class Anaerolineae; order Caldilineales; family Caldilineaceae; genus Bin5. The sequence goes on along the minus strand of VXRG01000012.1, from coordinate 5,137 downwards.
GGCGCTGCAGCCCGCCGAAAAAATGAAATTTCTCTCCGAACTGATGGTCTTTCAGGACCTCACATCCAGAGAGATGGAAGAGTTGAATCGAATTACGACGATGAGCACCGTGCGCAAAGGACGGGTCTTCTACCGCCCGGAGGAGCCGGGTGAAGTCCTTTTCATTCTGAAGGAAGGTCGCGTACAGCTCTATCGCATTAGTCCCGAAGGCAAAAAGCTTGTCATCACTACCCTTGGCCCTCACACACTCTTCGGCGAAATGGCCCTGCTGGGCACCAAGATGCACAATACATTTGCCGAAGCGATCGATGACTGCCTGATCTGCGTCATGAGCCGCAACGACCTGGAACGGCTTATCCTCAGCAAGCCCCAGGTCGCCCTGCGCATTCTCGAGATCACCGGCAAGCGCCTGCAAGAGGCCGAAGAAAGTCTCGAAAACATGGCTTTCAAAGGCATTCCCGCCCGCTTGGCCAATCTGCTACTGCGCCTCTCCGACGAACAGCAGTCCGACGAAGTGACCGGCCTAACCCACCAGGACCTGGCCGAAAGCATCGGCACCTACCGCGAAACCGCCACACAGGTCCTCAACGACCTCAAAGCGCGCGGCCTAATTGAAATCGGCCGCAAGCGCATCAAGCTTCTCGACCGCGAGACGATCTCCATCATCGGCAGCAAGCGCATAAAGCTGCTCGACGAAAACATCTGATCCACAGTGGCCAACTGCCACCGGACAGCGGTCAACGGCACCTGTAGGCCCCATAGTTTGCCAGCCGACAGTCACTGATCAACCGCGTCCCACCGCCATGTACGACCGCTCCACCCAAGTCGACCGCAGCGCAGACAGCATCAACTTCGGTATCGGCCAGCCCGACTTCGCGCTTCTCCCCCACGCCCTCATGAGCGAGGTGGCCGCCGAACGCTTCGCCGAAGGCGACACCGAGCTGCTCAACTATGGCTTCCCGCAGGGGGACGGCCGCTTCCGCTGGGCCCTGGCCGACTTTCTCAGCCGCGGTTACGGCTCCCCCGTACAGCCCCAGCAGTTGATGGTCACCGCCGGCGCCTCGCAGGCCCTCAACCTGGTCTGCACCCTCTTCACCCGACCCGGAGACACCGTCTTTGTCGAAGAGCCAAGCTACTTTCTCGCCCTGCGCATCCTCCAGGAGGATCACAAGCTCAACGCCGTGCCGATACCGACCGATGAGCAAGGGCTTATGCTGCCGGCCGTCGCAGAGGCGCTGACCCGCCACCGCCCTGTCCTTCTCTACACTATCCCTACTTACCAGAACCCCACCGGCCGCACGCTCTCCGAAGGTCGCCGCCAGCAGCTGCTGGCACTTGCAGAGGAGCATGACTTCCTGATCGTCGCTGACGAGGTCTACCATCTCCTCGACTTCGGATCGCCGCCGCCGGATCCCTTCGCCGCCTATGCAGACAGCGGCAAAGTGTTCTCCCTCGGCTCATTCTCAAAGATCCTGGCGCCGGGCCTGCGCTTGGGTTGGGTGCAGACATCAGAGCAGCGGGCGCGTCAATTCGCCGCCAGCGGCCTCGTCGACAGCGGAGGCGGTCTCAACCACTTCACCTCAAATCTGGTGCGGGTCGCCCTTGAGGGAGGCGGGCAGAAGCAATACCTGGACAGTCTCCGCCGCGCCTATCAACAGCGCGTCGAGGCAATGGACGCGGCGCTGCACAAACACATCGGCGACCGCGCCGCCTGGTCAGTGCCTGCCGGCGGCTTTTTCTTCTGGCTCACCTGCGCCGATCACTTTCTCGCCGCTGCCAGCCGCTCCACCGCCCCACGCACACCCGGCCAGTTCAACACCACCGACCTCCTGGACGCCGCAGCCCGCGCCAAAGTCGGCTTCCTCCCCGGCCGACGCTGCTCCAGCGTCGGCGCCCTGGGCCACTGCCTGCGCCTCTGCTTCGCCCACTACGGCATACCCGACATAGAAGAAGGTATCCGCCGGTTGGGGCAAGTGTTCGATAGCTTCCACTAACCACTGCTGTTCACCATCGTCACCGCCACGCGGATCGCCGCCAGCATACTTTCCTCGCTCGCCTGTCCCGTCCCCGCAATATCAAAGGCCGTGCCGTGGTCCACAGATGTGCGCAGTATCGGCAGGCCAATGCTCACGTTTACGCCGCTGTCGAAGGCCAGCAACTTCATAGGAATGTGACCCTGGTCGTGGTACATCGCCACGATGATGTCGAACTCACCCCGCGTCGCCCGTAGAAAGACCGTATCCGGCGGCTGCGGGTCGGAGACCGTCCAGCCGCGGGCGCGGGCCATTTCGACAGCCGGCCGGATCTGCTCCGCCTCCTGCACGCCGAACAGCCCGTTCTCGCTCGCGTGGGGATTCAGGCCTGCCACCGCGATCCGCGGCGCCTCGATCCCCAGCATCCGGCACGAGCGGTAAGCCAGCTCGATCACCTCCAGCACCCGCGCCGGCGTAACCCGGCGAATCGCCTCCTCCAGCGAAACGTGCGTACTTACATGCACCACCCGCAGCGTCGGCCCGACCAGCAGCATCGACACCCGCTCTGCCCCAGTGCGCTCGGCCAGCAGCTCGGTATGCCCGGGATACAGGAACCCGGCATGGTGCATGGCCTCCTTGTTAAGCGGCGCGGTCACCACCGCCTTCACTTGCCCCGCCATGGCAAGGTCACACGCGCGCATCACAAATTCCACCGCGGCCCGTCCCGCGCCGGCGCTCACCTGTCCTACCGGCGCCTCTGCCAGCTCGACGTTCGCCAGATCCAGCAGCGGTACCGTCCCTTCTTCATACCCTCCGCTACTGATCTCAGCGATGTGTTCAAAGCGGGGCTCAACCTCCAGCCACGCCGCCGCCCTCTCGAGGACACGCCGATCGCCCACGACCAGCGGCCGGCAAGCCGCAAACACCTCTTCATGCTCCAACGCCTTCAGCACCACCTCCGGCCCGATGCCGGCCGGGTCGCCCAGCGTAATTGCCAGTATTGGACGGCTGTCAGCCACGATTCACACCTTCCTCGTTGTCTGCTCTCCGGTCTATCTGATAAGAAGAATGCCCAGTCTCGCGACTCTTCCTGCGAGCCCTGAACCGATGCTATCACCCCAGGCCGCGCCAACAAAACATACCCCTTCACCGGGGGGTGTATCCATTACTGTTGTCTCCCTGCAACCCGCCCTTTCATCCTAAGCAGAAATACCCGCCCGACAGACAACATCCGATCGCCTGCCATCCTGAAAGTCCCTATCAATCCTGAAAATCCTGATTCAGACAACGGCCACCCAAGAATTCTGAATCACGCCCAACATCGTCCCGCAATAGCGCGTTGCCCACCGATCCGCTACACTACTGAGGCGCGCCCTCAGGGTGTCGCGATCCCACTGCCCAGCCACTGTCCAAATACCCGGAGGCAGCGGCTGCCACACACACCTCTGGAGAACCTCTACATGGCTAACATTGCACTCGTCGGCTGCGCCCACATTCACACACCCGGCTTCGTCAGGCGCCTGAAGGCCCGCGCTGACGTCAGCACCGTCGCCGTCTGGGATCGCGATCCGGCTCGCGCCCGCACCTGCAGCGACCAACTCGGCGCCCCCGCCCTCGACAACGTTGACGCCATCTGGAGTAACGGCGCCATCGACGGCGTCATCATCTGCTCGGAAACCGATCAGCACGAGCCGCTCGTCACCGCCGCGGCCGCCGCAGGCAAGCACATGTTTGTCGAAAAGCCGCTCGGCATCGGCGTACAGGACGCCAACCGCATGGCCGCGGCCATCGACAAGACCGGCCTCCTCTTCCAGACCGGCTACTTCCAGCGCGGCATCCCCGTACAGCAGGCGCTTAAGGACTTTGTAGCACAGGGCATCTTCGGCCAGATCACCCGCGCCCGCTTCATCAACTGCCATTCCGGCGCAATGCGCGATATCTTCACGCCCCACTATCTCTGGATGACCGACCTGCAGCAGGCCGGCGTCGGCGCTTTCGGCGACCTGGGTACGCACGCGCTCGATCTGATGTTGTGGACTCTGGGCGAGGTGGACAGCGTGACCGCTGCCCTCAATGTGGTGCTGCAAAAATACGGCCCCGACTGTGACGAGACCGGCGAGGCGCTCTTCCGATTCAGCAGCGGCGCAATCGGTTCGCTGGCCGCCGCCTGGGTGGACGTGGCCGAACCCATCACCGCCGAGATCAGTGGCACCGAGGGCCACGCTTACATCTACAACCGCAGCGATCTGTACATCACCAGCGCCAACCTTGAGGGCGCCGACGGAAAACAGCCTTGGACCGACCTGCCGCCCCCTTGGCCACACGCCTTCGATCTCTTCCTCGACGCCATCAACGCCGAAGACCCGGCCGCAAGAGCCGCCATCCCTCTGGTCAGCGCCAGCGAAGCCGCTTACCGCAGCGCTGTCATGGAAGCAATGTACAAAGCGGCAAACGAGAAGTCGTGGGTGTCGTTAACCTAAACATCGCGGCGCATCAGGCTGAAGCTCTGCGCCGTCTGGCCGCCGTCCGGCGCGCTCGCGAGAAACAACGCCAACGGCGCGACCTCCTCCGGCTCCTTGAACCACTCGCCATCGAAAGTGCCGGGCTCGCGCGCGGCCGGGCCGGGCATCATCGCCGTATTTACCGGCCCCGGGATCAGTTCGTTGACGCTGATGTTGTCGCCCCTCAACTCCTGGCCTAGCACACGCGTCAACATCCACAGCCCGGCCTTGGATGCACTGTAGGCCGAAGAACCGGGCGCGCCGCGGTGCCCCATCCCCGAGCCGATCGTGATGATCTTGCCCCCGCCCCGCGCTTTGAGATAGGGGATGGCCGCCCTCGCACAATGGTAGGCGCCGGTCAGATTGATCGCGATCGTCTGACCCCAGCTGGCCGGGTCGCTCTCGGCCACCTCGCTTCTCCCCGGCGAGACGCCCGCATTGATCACCAGAATATCCAAGCCGCCAAAACGCCCCACGGTCTCGTCAACCGCCTTCTCCACAGATGCCAGGTCGACCACGTCCGTCCTCACAGCCAGCGCCTGTCCACCCCCCGCTTCGATCTCGGCTGCAACGGATTCGACCTCCGACCTTGTCCGCGCCGCGCAACAGACGGCTGCTCCGGCCCCGGCAAAAGCAATGGCGATCGCCCGCCCAATCCCCCGC
>VXRG01000005.1 GCA_009838625.1 Caldilineaceae bacterium SB0664_bin_27 | reverse complement strand
GCGTTGGAGGGGCGGGAGCCGCCGGGGCGAGGGCGGGGGTCGTCGGTGGCGCTGCTGGTGGGGTACCTGATCGGGATCAGCCATATCGATCCGCTGAAGTGGAGCCTGACGCTGGAGCGTTTTTTGTCTGAAGACACGACGGTGCTGCCGGACATCGACCTGGACTTTCCGCGGGCGCTGCGGGACGAGCTGATCGAGCGGGTGCACCAGCGGTTCGGGCCGGAGTATGCGGTGCTGGCGGGGGCGATCGCGACGTACAAGATCAAGGGGGTGCTGCGGGACCTGGGCAAGGCGCTGGGCTTGCCGCAGGAGGAGCTGGGCCTGCTGTCGAAGCAGATGCGTTCGCATGATGCAAGGCGTTTGCGGGAGGAGATGGAGCAGCTGCCGGCGTTCAACCAGCGGGTGGGCGCGTGCGGGTGGCGGGAGCTGATCGAGCTGGCGCCGCAGTTGATGGGGGCGCCGAAGCTGCTGAGCCAGCATGTGGGGGGGATGATCCTGAGCAGCTTGCCGATTCCGGAGATGGTGCCGGTGCGGGAGGGGGCGATGGAGGGCCGGTACATCATGGACTGGGACAAGGACAGCGTGGCGGATGCGGGTTTTGCGAAGATCGATATTCTGTCGCTGCCGGTGCTGGACCAGTTGGAAGAGGCGCTGGATTTGGTGGAGGCGCGGGAGGGGAAGCGGCCGGATGTGAGCCGGATCGACCCGAAGGACGGGAAGGTGTACGACATGATCAATGCGGGGCTGTCGAAGGGGATCTTTCTGCTGCAATCGCCGGCGCAGCTGAAGATGGGGCAGCGTTTGCTGTCGCGCAATCTGCTGGACCTGGCGTACCAGGTGGCGCTGATCCGGCCGGGGGTGGGGGTGCAGGGGAGCGCGGTGTCGCAGTTTGTGGAGAGGTACCGGCACGGGGCGGAGTGGGAGTACGACCATCCGCTGGAGGAGCGTGCGCTGGCGCGGGGATACGGCATTATTGTATGGCAGGAGCAGGTTGTGCAGCTGATCACGGATGTGACGGGGCTGACGGCGGCACAGGCGGACGAGATCCGGCGTGCGTTTGCGCGGTCGAACAACGAGCATCTGATCGCGCTGCACTGGGAACAGTTTCGGGAGGGCGCGCGCAGCAAGGGCGTTCCCGAGGAGGCGGCACGCACGATTTTTGCGAAGATCAACGGGCATTACATGTTCCCTGAGAGCCATTCGCATGCGTTTGCGATCACGGCCTACCAGGCGGCGTGGCTGAAGTGCTATTACCCGCTGGAGTTTTTTGTGGCGCTGATGAACAATCAGCCGATGGGCTTTTATCCGCTGGAGACGCTGAAGCAGGATGCGCGGCGGTTCGGGATCCCGTTCCGCAATCCGTGCGTGAACCGGAGCGAAGTACGGTGCAGGCCGGAGGAAGGGGCTGTGCGGATGGGGCTGGTGTTCACGAAGGATGTGGGGGAGGCGTGGGCGAAGCGGATTGTGGAGGAGCGGGAGCGGCACGGGGCGTACACAGACACGGGCGACCTGGTGCGGCGTACGGGGATAACTGAACAGGCGGTGCTTTCGCTGGCGAAGGCGGGGGCGTTTGACGGCATTGCCTCAAACCGGCGGGAGGCGCTGTGGGAGGCGGGGCTGACGGTGCGGCCCGGGGGGAACGGGCAGCGGGCGCTGTCGCTGGCGCGGACGGAGAGCGCGGCGGCGTTGACGGATTTTGATGCGCGTGAGCAGATGATCGGTGAGTATGAGGTGCTGGAGCTCTATCCGAAGGGGCATTTGATGGAGTTTGTGCGGCCGACGCTGGCGCGGCACGTGCGCTCTTCGGTTGAGGTGGAGAAGCTGGATGAGGGGGCGGCGGTGACGGTGGCGGGGTGGCCGGTGGCAAGGCAGCATCCGCGGGGACGGGATGGGACGGTGTTTGTAACGATCGAGGATGAGTACGGCGACGTGCAGATTATTTTGTGGGGGGATGTGTTTGCGCGTTACAGCCGCGAGCTGGATAGCCAGGTGATCGAGGTCAACGGAACGGTCTCAAAGTGGGACGGGACGACGAATGTGATTGTTACTTCGTTGCGGGCGATAAGGGTGGGGGTGAGAATGCCGCGGGCGCATGACTGGCATTGAATTGCAGTTCACTATAGCCTTACGATACCGTAATCTTCTCACGCGTACACTGGATGCAGACCGCCTGGCCCATATTGACGCAAAGAGCGTTGTCGTCAGCCGGGACGACAACGCGCTGGACTTGGCCGCTCGTTTGGGAAGCCATGCACTGACCGAGGAACCGTCCAACCCCCTGTCACTGGAAATCCTCGGCGCTCCTCTCCCTGATGCTGATCTTGACTGTGTCCTCGAAGTAAACAGACGTCATCAGCCAACCTCCCCCTGACCTATAGAGCACCGTTCCCGAAAACAAAGGCCGGATGCAGTCCAGGCTCAGGGCAATTGCTTCATAATTTTGAAGCACCTTGAGAAGATGTCCCTGATTCCAGCCGACCCATTTGCGTTTGGCAGCGATACCGACTTTGGTGGATTTCTCATTGCGCAGGAGATTGAGGGCCATACGGCGTACGATGGCCAGGTCATGCCCAACATAACCTGGCTATCGTAGCTCACACACTTTGGCTCGCGGTCCGGCTGTCGGACCCATCTTCACCTTGTACAGGTACAAGATTCTGAGGATGCCCGGCCTGCGCAAGCGGTAGCCGAATGGTAAATGTGCTGCCCTGCCCCGCTCCTGCGCTGGCCACTTCTATCTCTCCATCGTGAGCTTTGACAAGCGCCTGCGCGATGGCCAACCCCAGCCCAACTCCACCGGTGTCACGGGCTCGATTTCTGTCGACCCGGTAGAAGCGGTCGAAAACATGGGGAATATCCTCTGCAGCAATGCCCTCACCGTTATCGGCTATTGCAATCGCGGCCGTCTCTTCTTCCGTCTGCAATGAAAGGGAGACGGCCCCGCCGACCGGCGTGTGTTGCAAGGCGTTTGCGAGGAGATTCTGCAGTGCCTGGGCGAACCGCATACGGTCGACGGCAGCAAAAAGGGATGACGGAGGGAGACTGGTCTGCAGTGAGATACGCTTCTCTCCTGCCAGTGCAGAAAAAAGCTCCGCTGCTTCCCCCAGCAAAAGGCCCAGATCAGTGGTGCTGCGCTGCAGCGGCAACTGGCGGGCCTCCGCCTGGGCCAACAGCCGCAGATCGTCTACCAGCCGGTGCAGATGTCGGGTCTGATCATACAGGCGGGTGATCTCCGATTTTTCGAGAGGGTAGACACCGTCCAGAATGGCCCGCAGGTTGCCTTCCAGAACGGTAAGAGGCGTACGAAGCTCATGGGCAATATCGTTCAGCATGTTACGGCGCAGGGTTTCTGCGTCTTCCAAGGCAGCAGCCATCCTGTTGAAGGAGTTTGACACCTCCCGCATTTCGGCGCTTCCCTGTTCGGCCACGCGAAAGCTGAGGTCTCGCCTGGCGATGGCCTGCGTTCCGTCTACAAGACGGGTGAGAGGCGCGGAGAGCCAGCGATTGACCAGCACGCCGAAGACGATCGCCAGTATGGCGCCAAGGAGAAGAAGCTGCAACAAAAACGCGCTGGTCCGCTCCGCAAGACCTGCCGGGATGTCATCCGGTGCTGAAAAAGAAAAGAGAGGCCCGGGAGGCCGTTCCTGATGGACCAGGTCGAGGAAGCCGACGGTCTGCCCTTCGACACGGATAGGTAGAGGCTGCTGCAACTGGGTTGTTTCCAGATGGTCCGGCCTCTCAGCGCCCGCGGTTGCGTAGAGAACTTGCCCTTCCGGGTCAGTTAGTATCAGGATTCTTCTGCGGGCTGCGGTGAAGAAAAGAGCGGAATCGGCTCCCTCCAGCAATGTTGAGACGCCCTGCCAGCTGCCATGGCTGGCATAGTGTTCTTCCAATAGATTCGCCAAGCCAGCCGACCTGTCAAAATAGGAGAGGGCCAGCGAGCGCAGATTACTGTCGTTGAAGAACCGTCGCGCCGTGAACGAAATGGTGCCAAAAGTGATAACGATGATCACCGCGAAAGCGAGGCTCAAACGCACCCATAGCCGGTTCATTCCTGTTCTCCAGCCAGCCGGTAGCCAATGCCGTAGACCGTACGGACAAGCTGCGGCTTACGCGGATCTGCCTCGATCTTGCGGCGCAGGTTCTTGATGTGGCTGTCCAGCATCCGGTCGACGCCGCTGTAGTCATACCCCAAAACCCTGTCCATCAGCTCCGTGCGCGTGAAGACGTAGCCGGGGCTTTCCATGAGCGTCTGCAGCAGACTGAACTCCGTAGGCGTCAGTTCCACGGCTGTGTCCCGCACCTGCACATTGCGTCGCTCCACGTCCATTTGCAGAGCCCCAACCACCAACGTCGTCGCTCGCGCCGTCCTCCGCTGGCTGCGCCGCAGCAGCGCCCGCACCCGCGCTACAACCTCGCGAGGATTGAACGGCTTCGTGATATAGTCGTCCGCCCCCAGTTCCAAGCCGATGATCTTGTCCGTATCCTCGACCCGAGCCGTCAGCATGATGATCAGCGTGTTTGCCAGCCTCTCGTCGCCGCGGACTGTACGGGTGACCTCCCAACCGTCTCTGTCCGGCAGCATCAGATCCAGCAGCATCAACGGCGGCAGCTCCCGCCGCAACGCATGAAGCGCGCTCTCGCCGTCATAGGCGACAGAGACCGCGTACCGTTCCCGCTCCAAATAGCTCCGCAGCAGACGTACGATCTCGCGGTCGTCGTCAACGATAAGAATGCGTTCTTCCGGCATAGGCTCGTTATAGCTGTTTCCTTCTACAAGGGCAAGTTGCTCGACCGGCCCGGGGTTGGGATCCATCGGGTCTGTCCGGCTGGGAATCCCGGGATGTGAGCCCTGGTGGATCCAGCGTAATCCGTTTCTGCAGCCTGCGCCGCTCCCCGCCCCCTTCTCTCTCGCTACCAAGAGGCTACTGAGGGGACCTTCCGCCGGCGCCGGGAGCGCCCCGGGGCGGCCCGGAGAAGGGAACCCATTCATCCTCCTGATTGACGAAGGTGGTGGCGCCCATCACTTCATCCCCGCTCTGCAACTGCGTGGAACGGACAACAGTCCATTCACCCTGTACACCTTCCACAACCACGGCGACGGGCAGCGTCTGCCCGTCCCCCGTCTTGAATACAGACGTCTCGCCGTTAAACTCCTGAATTGCAGTCGAGGGAACCAGCCAGCGGGCGTCCGCCGTTTCGCTGCGCAGGGTGGCAACAGCCGTCATGCCCGGGCGTACATTCGTCAAGGAGTCATCGATCAGCCGCACCGTCACCGGGTAGTCGATCACCCCGTCGAGGGCGCTGCTGGATGGCTCAATGTTGCTGATCATCCCTGCAAAGACCGTGTTGGGAAAGGCATCGATGGTCACGTCCGCCAGTTGACCTATATTGACCTTCGGAATGTCGACTTCGGCGACGTCGATCGTCAACTGCAGCTGGCTCAGGTCCGCCATGGTGATCGCGACGGTACCCTCTGAAACCCGGTCGCCTTCATCGACGTTGACCCGCAAAACAGTTCCGGCAGCCGGGGCGACCAGTTCTGCTTTCACAAGATCCAGCCTTGCTTCCAGCAGGGTCAGCTGGGCTTGCTCGATTGACAGGCGCGCCAATTCGAGATCCGTTTCATCCGCACCGCGCAGCAGTGTGTCCAGTCTGGACTGGGCCGCGGCGACCTGCGCCTCTGCTGCCGCAATGTTCACAGCCGTCGGTCCTGCCAACAGATCATCCAACTGCTGCTGTGCCGTCTGGGCCTGGCTGAGCGCCGACTGCAAATCCGCTTGTGAGGCCGGCGCAACCGCCGACTCATAGGCCGCCAGCGCCGACTCATAGGAGATTGTAGACTGCTGCAGTTGGGCCGCCTGCCGGGTCATACCCACATCTTCACGCCAAGCTACCTTGTCGTACTCAGTCTGGGCTTCCTGCATGGCTACGTGTGCGTTTTCCATCGCCGCCGCCAACTGGATCCGTTCATTCTCGCTGGCTCCATTCCGAAGGTCATCGTATCTCGCCCATGCGGAGGCAGCGTTGCTTCGCGCAGCAGCCAGCTCCCCTTCGCTGGCGCCGCTCTGCACTTCGGCCAGATTTTCCTCGGCCGACTTCAGGTCCGCTGCCGCCGCGGCAAGCTCGGCAGCGCTGGCGTCCGCCAAGAGACTCTCAAGCTGTAGTTCAGCCGACGTCAGATTGATGCGGGCCTGGTCCACCGCCCTGCGCAGGTCGGTCCGCTCCAGCGCCACCAGCAGATCACCGCTGCCGACCACGTCGCCAACTTCCACCGGCACCTCGTCTACGTAGCCGTTGACCCGTGCAACCACCTGCCGTGTGTCTACAAGCTCGATATTGCCGGCCGCAGTGACGCGGTCTACCGCCGATTCCGCGGGGCGGATGAGCGTGGTCTTTATGCTGTCTGACGGTTCCGTTTCAGCTGCCGACGCCGCCATAGGAGCCAACTCCATTCCGGCTGCCGTTTGTTCCGGCCCAATCCGTCCGGAGAAACCTGCAAAACCGACGCCGAACGCGACGCCAGCTACCATGGCGCACAGAATAATCAAAGTATGTTTCCGGTTCATGTGAATGCTCCTTCCAATTGACGCAGGTATCTGTCGTCGGTTCCGAAGTTCGATGTATACAGTGTGTAACCGCAGGCGATTCCGTCCTGCCTTCAGCCGGCGCCTTCAACAGCCGTTCCTTCACCTTTTTTCTCAACATGCTCGTCACTCATACCGCAGCGCCTCGATCGGGTCCAGCCGGGTCGCACGCATAGCCGGGTACAGCCCGAAGATCAGACCGCAACCGGCGCTGACACCCACAGCCAGGATCAGCGCGTCGACCCCAATCAGAATGTCGATAGGGAAGTTGGGGATTCTCTGCACCAGCAGAGCCAGGCCGTAGCTGATGGCGATTCCAATCAGGCCCCCCAGTAAGGTCAGTACCAGCGACTCGATCAGAAACTGAAGCAACACGTCGCTGGTGTGTGCGCCCAGTGCCTTGCGCAGGCCGATCTCCCTGGTGCGTTCGGTCACAGATACAAGCATGATGTTCATAATGCCGATTCCGCCTACCACAAGGCTGATGGCAGCGATACTGCTCAGAAGCAGCGTAAGGGTGCTGGTGACGGCGCCTATCGTGTCCAGCAGGCTGGCCTGCGTGCTGATGGTAAAGTCATTGTCATCGTGTGCGCCGAGTCCGCGACGCAGACGCAAAGTCTGTTCGATCTGCAGCTCGGCTGCCTCCACCCGCTCTTCACTTACCGCATTTGCCGATATCGATGTAACAGTGTAATCGCCCCGATAGCGGGGAACATTGAAGATGCGTCCGTGGGCCGCGCCGATTGGGATGAACCCGCTGTCGTCATTGCTGCCGAAACCGGCGTTGCCGCTTTCTTCCAGCACACCGACGATCGTGAACGGTTCGCCGTTGATGCGTACGCTCTCGCCTACCACCTGCGTGCGCTCGAAAAGATCGGTCGCTACCGCCGTCCCGATGACAATGACATTGCTCATCCGGGCGATCTCGTCCTCCGTCAGAAAGCGGCCCTCGGCCATCTCCAGCCTGTGAACACCGGCATAGTCTGCAGTCGTACCTGTCACCCGGGTCTGCTTGTTGCTGCTGCCGGCGACCAGCTGGATGTTGCCTGTAAACTGGGGCACGACCTCAACAACATCCGGATGGAAGGCGGGGTCGAAGAGCGCTCTTACATCGCCCATTGTCAGCGTCTGAACAGGGGCGCCGGCGCCCTCTCCTTCGCTTTCTGTGCTGGGGCTGATCGTCAAGCGGGTTGTGCCCTGGCTGGCAACTTCGTCCAGGATGTCTGCCGACGCGCCGCGTCCGACGCCCAGAATTGACAGGACCGCGGCCACGCCGATGATAATGCCCAGCATTGTCAAGCCAGCCCGCATCTTGTTGGCGGTGATGCTATCGACTGCAACCGGAAAATATCTAACCAGCTTCATATATCTTTCCCTCAGCATGGTCTATCGCGATGGGCTGCGGCAGCGGTGAGCGCGCAGCCTCGCTCAGCCCGTTGCGACCACTCCTTGCAGCGACAGCGGTCCCGCCTGAATCGGAAATGATAACCCCATCTCGCATCGTGATTACGCGACGGGCTCGTTCGGCGACCTCCCGGTCGTGGGTAATGATGACAAGCGTCAGCCCTTCCTCGTGCAGCTTCTCAAAGAGCGCCATCACTTCTTCGCCGGTTCGGGTGTCAAGCGCTCCGGTTGGCTCGTCCGCCAGCAGCAGGCTGGGCCGGTTGACGAGGGCGCGGGCGATGGCCACTCTCTGCTGCTGGCCGCCGGAAAGCTCCTCCGGCCTGTGGTCTGCGCGTTCGGCCAGTCCCACCTGCGCAAGAGTCTCAACCGCCCGCCGGCGAGACTCGCCCCGAGCGACGTCAGCGTAGAAAAGCGGCAGCTCAACCTGGCGCCAGGCAGGCGCACGCGCCAGCAGGTTGAACTGCTGAAATACGAATCCGATCTCCCTGTTGCGCAGATCGGCCAGCTGTCTGCCGGTCAGGCCGCTTGCCCGCTGGCCGCGAATCGCAAAGGCACCCTCGGTGGGGCTGTCCAGGAGGCCGATGATGTTCATCAGCGTACTTTTGCCCGAGCCGCTTGTGCCGACGATCGCTACGTACTCACCCTCTTCTATTGAGAGCGAAACGCCGTTCAGAGCAAGGACTTTCGTCTCCCCCATCCGGTAGACTTTCGATATGTCCTGCATTTCGATCAGCGCTGAAGAGCCGGTCATTTCTCTGTCTCCTGCACGAGTAACACAATGAGCTGCAGTTCAGGTGATGCGACTGGCTGAATCGCAGCCACCGTCCTGACTCTCTACAGTGTACTGTCAAAATCTGGAGAAATTCTGGAGATGAAGCAGAGGAATTGGGGAGGGCGCTTTCGCTGCGTAGCCGGCGCGATGCTTCGCCGCATAACTGCGCAGGTTTCAGAGGACAGGGGATGAGGGATGCAGGCGCTGATGGACCACGATAACTGGAGCGGGGCAGCCGGATCGTAGACGGTTCGTACACATACTGCCCAGAACAGATCTCAGGTCGATTTCAGAGGCATTTGGGGCCCCGAAAACGGCCGCACTCCAGTGTATTTGTCGGGAGATCTGTCAAGAAAACAGCTTCAGTCCGGGACAGCTTCTGCCCAGGTAACCGATTGACCAACCGGAATTCCCTGGGATATGATCTCTCTATAGGGATATGCAGATGCGCGGCGCCGTGGCGCGTCGAATCAGCCGTCCTGAACGCTCGCGATCGTTTCCCGCAGCAAGGCGACCGACTGCGCGAGGGCCGCTTGCGGCTCGCCGGCGACGCTGCACTCGTATGTCAGATAGCCTTTGAAATCGACGTCGGCCAGGGCCTGAATGCCCGCCTGCCAGTCGATGTCACCGATGCCCGGCTGGACACGCGTATTGTCAGCCACGTGGACATGGCCGATGTAGCGGCCGATCTTGCGGATCGTTGCCGGTGTGTCGACTTCCTCGATGTGCATGTGGAAGAAATCGGTCAACAGAGCCACGCCAGGAGGGTCCCCCGCCTTCTGGATTATTTCCACCCCGTCCTCCTGCCGCCGCAGCAGGTGTTGTTCATAGCGGTTGAGTGGCTCCAACAACAGCAGCGTGCCATGACTGTGTGCGAAGGCGGCCAGTTCGCGCGTGATTTCGATCAGCAGCTCTTTTTCCAACGCGATCGCATCCTTGAGCGGGGAGAGGTCCGGCAGCCGCGGAGGGCCGAAGATCGGCGGCACTATCTGCCCTGCCGCACCGAAATGGCCGCAGGCTTCCAGGTTGCGTCGGGATTCGTCGATGCTGGCCTGGCGTTTGGCCAGGTCCGGATCCAGCCAGTCGAAGGTGGACTGGCCGCAAATGGACGAGATGCGCACCGTGCGATTGTTGAAAGCGGCCTCGTATTCACTGATGCGGTCATAGAGTCGCGAGCGGCCTTGGATCTCGACACCGTCGATCTGAAGCGCCTCGGCGCAGTCGAGCTTTTCGTTCAGCGTTTCGCCGGGCAAGAGGTTTTCCTGTATTGAGATGAGCATTGGGTCTCCTTTAGGACGAATTCCGTTCTTTCCGTATGGCGCACTTCGTGTGCGTACTACCGGTGTCAGGCAGGGCCGACATCCCTATTGGGACTTGGCGCCGCCACCGTCGCGGCGCCGGCATGTTGCGCTGCAGACGTTCCTGTACTCAGCTTTGGTATAGCGAAGCGGTAGTGCATGTGATACACTCAAACACCGGGTCACACTGTCCGCCCTTGCCTGTTGGAATCGTTGGCGTCGACATGCGCCGTCGACATGCGATCCAGTTTATCTGATCTTTGTTGCAAAAGTGATTAACCACAACTCGCCGCATTCTTCCCGAGAAGGACTACATTCGACCAACCCTGCTGACGATGGCGGCTGGGTCCAGGGAGCGTCCTCCTCCACCGGACCTAACTCTGCCGACACGGGCAGTTCACACACGGGGGCAAGTCAGGAAGCAGAAGGGCAAGAACCAAACGCGCTCGTGCCCCACCGGCGTCAGATGCCGGTGTTGAGACCGGAAGTCATCATCGAGATCCCCGCGCCCGCAAACAGGACCCGGCGATTTGTCTGGCTGGGCGCAGCGGCCGTTCCCCTGATTATCACCTTGATTGCACTCTCTGCGCTGGCGATTCGCTCGCAGAACACGCCCACCACCGCACAAGAGGCAACCGTGGAGGCTCGGGTTGCGTTGCGCCTGACCGAAGAGTGGTCCAAGAATCAACCTCAATACGCCGCTACCGCCGCGCTTGAGGCCACCGTGGAGGCGCGGGTCGCGATGCGCCTGGCGGAAGAGCGGGCCATCCGGGCCCAGCAGCAGTCGGCGACTGCTGCTGCAGCCGGTGAACCGACGGTGGGCCTCACCACTGACACCGCCGAGGCGACCCCCGCTGCCGCAGAAGGCGCCCCTCTCTATGCCCGCTCCTCAGCTGTGGTGAATCTCCGCCGGGGGCCCGGTCAGACCTACGAGTCGCTGGGGCTTATCCCGAGTGACGAACGACTGCGCCTGCTCGGCCGCACGATTGACAGCGGCTGGTTCTACGTAGCGAAGACCGACGCTTTCTCGGCAGAAGAGGAGCTGGGATGGGTGGCCGGCTGGCTGGTGGACGTCCCCGGAGACCCGATGCTTCTTGAAGTCGTATCGCCGGATCCTCTGGCAACACAGCGCGAGTAGCGGTCGTGAACCGGCGAAAGGCCCCCGCACTCAGATAGCAACGGGTCGCGCATGTTTCGTTGTGCTACAGGCCCACCCCGCCGCCCTGTTTGCATCAGAGGCCCAGCGCGTCGTCGATCTCCTCCTGGTAGGTCCGCACTGCGCCCGTCAACAACTCTTCAAGCTCGACGGCACGCCCGACAGCCGCGGATTCGTAGGCGCCCAGAATGGCAGCCACCGCGATCATGCCGTCGCGGCCGTCGACCTCCGGCGCGCGGCCCTGCAGAACAGCCTCGGCGAAGTCGTGATACTCGATTGCCAGCAGCCTGGCGTCCAGCGCCATCTCGGCGTGGGCTACGTCGGGCAAGTCATAGACAACGCCGTCCGCGCCGAACAACCGGGCGGTGATGTCGTTCAGAGAGAAGCCGGGCAGAAGGCCGAGGATCTCCTTGCCTTCCAAGGTGCGATCCTCCAGCCGCAGCCGCACCGCACCGCCCGTCCGGTCCCTGGGAATGTCGAGCGCGCCCCGGCGGCCGTGAACACTGCGTTCAAAACGGCTGCTTCCCCTGCCCCCGCCCAGGTGTGAGAACTGCACCGTCGCGCCCGACTGCATGAGATACTGAGCGAGGATCGAGTCCTCGCCCGTAGCCTCTACAGTTTCCGGGTAGGTTGGCGTCTGCTCCCGGTAAGAGATCAGCGGGTGATTTTCGGCGACAGGACGCCGGCGGACCGGCTCCACGATCAATCCCCGCCCGAAGATGCGCGCGTATTCGCCGAGATAGTAGCGGATGATATCGGCGTAATGAACGCCCATGTCCAGGCCGATGGCCCCTTTTTCCTTCAGATGCCGCCAAGGCGTGGCGGCCATCATATCGTTGCCGCCAAGCGACGTCTGGATCATCAGTAAAGGGTCATCCAGGAGTCCGGCGTCGATCACCGCACGCACCATCCGGTTGACCGGATCGCGGCGGTAGTTTTCTGCGGTCGCCAGCACAGTGCCGCTACGTTCGGCCGCGTCGATGATGCGGCGGCAGGCCCTGATTGTGATGCCCAGCGGCTTCTCCACCAGAGCGTGTTTGCCGGCCGCCAGCGCCGCGGTTGCGATTTCGTGGTGGCTGGAGCCGTCTGTAACCACGTCGACGGCGGCGATATCGGGGTTGGCCAGCATGCGGTCAAGATCGGTGAAGATCAGCGGCTTGCGGCCAAACAGGCGCTCCACCTCGCCTGCGATCCGCTCGGCATTGTCGCGGTTTATGTCGCAGACCGCCATCAACTCGACATTCGACATGCCGGTCTCTTCCAGCGTGTGGTAGGCGATCGTGTGGCGGTGGCCCATGCCGCCGCAGCCGACCACACAGATGGGAACTCGTTCACTGTTCTGGCTCATCGGTCCGTCCTCAAATGCACTGGCAGGTGACCGGTACCACACAAAGCACCGGCAACCTGCCGCTGTCCCTATTTGCTATCCACAGTTCACCGACCGCTAACCACTGCCGTTACATATGCTGCGGTATCTCCGTCTCCTTCGCGGTGATGAACTCCAGCAGCGCGGGCACGCCCTCTTCCGTCTTGCGGATGCCGCGCTCTATCGCGGGGATAATCTGGTCCGGCGTCTCGATTCTCTCGCCGTAGCCGCCGAACGCCTCGGCCATTTTAGCGTAGTTGCCGGAGATATCAGTGGCGCCGTACTTCTCCTGTGAGACCGGCATGATTGGAATTTCGATCGCCATCGAGAAGTTGTTGAACAGGACCGACAGGATGGGGATGCGCTCCCGCACCGCGGTTTCGAAGTCCATGCCGGTGAAGCCGATGGCGGCGTCGCCCCACACGTTGATGCAGAGTTTGTCCGGGCAGGCCAGTTTGGCGCCCATCGCCAGGCCCAGCCCGTAGCCCAACTGTGTTGTCTTGCCCCAGCCGATATAGGAGAGCGGCGTTATGGATTTCCAGAAGGGCGACAGCTGATCGCGCGGGCTGCCGGCATCATGCGTGATGATCGTGTTGGCCACATCGACGCTATCGTAGAGGTCGCGGATCACCCGGTAGGGAGAGAGAGGCGCTTCGTCGCTGTTGAGCTTGGCCGCCCAATCGGCCTCCCACTTGCCGTTGATCTCGGCGATCCTGGCGGCGACACCGGCCTGGCGGCCGCGCGGCTGTCCGCCCAGCCGATCCGACACAGCGGCAATCAACGCCCGCAGCGTCAGATCGGCGTCGCCGACGAGAGCGTGCTGGCTGACGACGTCTTTGTTGACGTCGGCCGGGTCCAGGGTGGCGTGGATAATCGTCTTGCCGGCCGGCATGCGAACGCCGAAGCTGGTGATGCTGAAACTGCAGCCGATGCCGAAGATCACGTCAGCGTCATTGAGGAAGTCCGCAACTGCCTTGGCGTGGGAGCGGTTGGCCGAACCGAGGCTCAAAGGATGTGTTTCGGGGAAAGCGCTCTTGCCGTTCAGGGTAGTCGTCACCGGCGCTTCCAGCAATTCGGCCAGCTCCTTCAGGGCATCCCACCCCTTGGCGTAGTGGACACCCTGGCCGGCATAGATCACCGGCCGTTCCGCCGCAACCAGCATATCCGCGGCCCGTTCCACATCGGCGGGGTCCGGCCCGTAGCGCAGCCGTTTGACCGGTGTATAACTGAAATCTTCGACCTCGGCGGAGGCGATATCCGCCGGGATCTCCACCAGGGCCGGTCGCGGCCGGCCGCTGCGCACCGCCTGGAACGCCCGCCGTATCGCGTCGGAGGTCATCTCCGGCATGATCAGCTGTTCGCTCGATTTGGTGACAGGGGCGTAGCTCTGGGCGGAGTTGAAGTTGGGCTGTACCTGGTTGATCGGCCGGGCATAGCCGCCGGGCAGGACGACGATTGGGGAGGAGTCGCCGAAGGCCTGGGCCACGCCGCCGTAGGCGTTTTCAGAACCGGGGCCGGACTGCATGCAGAAGACGCCGATCTTGTCGCCCGAACTCAAGCGGCTGATGGCGTCCGCCATGTGCAGACCGATGCGCTCCTGGCGCACGATGATTGTGCGGATGTCCAGCTCGGCCGCGGATTCGATGAGATAGTTAACCGGATACGCGAACAGAATCTCGGTGCCCTCCTCTTTCAGGCAGTGGGCGATTGCATCAACGACTTGCATGCTATGGTCTCCTTATGTGTGGATTCATTTTGGCGCCAGGATGTTTCTCAAAGGCCCCACCCTGGGATAGCGGGACTCGCGCCCGCTCTTGGGCAAAAAGATGCTCGGGGAAAGCGCGTTTTCCATGTAAACGAACATCAATAGCCGCGCTTGATTCCGACCGTATTCTGCAGCGGTTCGCCATTCAGAAAGCGCCTCAAGTTGGCGCTCACAATGCGCCCGACATTGGCCGAGGTCTGGACCGAAGAGGGGGAACTATGCGGCGTGATGAGCAGATTGGGCGCGTCCCACAGTGGGTCATCCGCCGGCAGCGGTTCTGTGGCGGCTACATCGAGCGCGGCGCCGGCCAGCTTGTCCTCCTCCAACATCCGGATCAGAGTAGGTTCATGGATGATACCCCCGCGCGAGATGACGATGAAGTAGGCCTCCGGTTGCAGGAGGGCCAGCTCGTCCGGTCCGATCATGCCCCGTGTCTCGGCAGTGATCGGGACCGTCACCACCACCACGTCGGATTCCCGCAACAGCGCCGGCATACCGTCCATCAACTGCAGATCGGAGACATGGTCCGGCTTCTCCACGGGGTTGACGTCGACAGCGATAACGTCCATCTCGAATCCCGCGGCCCGTTTCGCGATCTCGCGGCCGATATTCCCCAAACCGATGATGCCCATTTTCAGACCGACGAGACCGACCAGCCGCGCGCCCTCGGGGACGCCCCACTCGTGCCGTTGCTGCTTCTTATAGAGGGGGCCAAACTGGCGCGTGAGGAATACCAGCATACCCATCGTATGCTCTGCGATCGTCGAGGCGTGGGCGCCCCGCGTATTGCAGACGGTAATATCCCGCTCGGCCAGTTCCGGCGCGTTGCGCATCCATTCCACGCCTGCGCTGGGCGACTGGATCCAGCGCACGTTCGGCGCAGCCTGCAGCTGGCTGCTGGTCATCGGGCCGAAGGCGGCTTCCGCGTCGGGGGCCTTCGCCGCGATCTCTTCGGCCGTATCCGCAAACACAAACTCCACCTGCGGAAAGTCCTCCCGGAAGCCATCCACAAATCTCAAAACCCACTCCGCTGTTAACAGAACTTTCATTGTGTTCTCCATCGTTAGGCTGGACTCTGCCGTGAAAAGTGAATCGTGGTTAGTGGGGCTGCAATCCACTAACCACTGAGGTTCTGTCATTATACACCAGAATGGCATGGGCGCGGCATAGTTTGCTCTTGACGGGTGGAGTAAATTGCGGGATATGGAGAGAGTCAGGGAAGGCGGTACTGCAGTGGTCAGTGGAACGGCAGTAGCCGGTGGTCAGAGGCGGAGAGGAGGGTATGGTCGGCAAAGGGGAATCGTATAGATAGTGCAACAGATTGTAATGATCATAACTGGAAGGGAGGCTGTCTGACAAGAGTTGTGCGACGACCTAGCCAGTACGGCAGCAAACGCTGTTTGACACCATTTGGCCCATATATGTTGAATGTGGTATGTTCTGAGAAATCCGAGTGATTGTCCACCCAACCTCGGTTCGCCTCTCGCCCGAAACAGAGGCGAATGTCCTTGGAGAGCCCAAACCCATGTCTTGCAAAAACCCAGCCTATGACCCCTCTTCGTCACGAAAAGATTCGGTTGATAGCCACGCAGCAAACCACAGAATAACAGCCCCCAAAGGCAGCAAGCGTTCAATTCGTTCTTAGACTTGATTTGCCTAAGAAAAGAGGCGATGGCGTAAGAAGGTGGCCAAGAAGCGGATAGCACCTCCACATGGGGAGACAGGAATGATGGCGGACGCGTCATTGGAATCCCTCCTTCCTTCTGATCTGCGGTCTATAGAGCCAGACCAGTCTAAGCGTACAATCCCGAAGTTGGCGAGAGATCCGCGTTTTGTAAGTGAAATGCGGCAATCTCTCTCTGACTTCAAAACTGAACATAAGGTGGTTTTAGGAGATGCCAGACACGAACGAATTGCCAAATCGTCCGTGCATCTCGTCGTTACTTCGCCGCCATACTGGACGCTAAAGGCGTACCCTGACCGCCCAGGCCAATTGGGTCAAATTCAAGACTATGACGAATTCATGGCCGGTCTAAAGCAGGTTTGGGAGTCCTGTTACGATGGTCTGGTGCCGGGCGGGAGACTGGTATGCGTCGTTGGAGATGTCTGTTTATCGCGGCGCCAAAACGGCGGCAGACATACTGTAATTCCCCTGCACGCCTCTATCCAAACCCAGTGCATCGATCTCGGATTTGACAATCTTGCGCCAATCATCTGGCATAAGATTGGAAACATCCAGCGGGAGGCCGCCAGCAACGGTTCTTACCTCGGCAAACCGTTTGAACCCAACGGCATCATCAAGAACGATATTGAGTATGTCCTGATGCTGCGCAAGCCAGGTGGGTATCGCAGTCCAGATATGGCAGCGCGTCTTTTGAGCGTAATATCTGCCGAGGAACACAATCTCTGGTTTCGTCAAATCTGGAAAGATGTCCCTGGAGAATCAACAAGACGTCATCCAGCCCCATTCCCCGTCGAACTTGCATACCGCTTAATCCGTATGTTCAGTTTTGTTGGCGATACCGTATTTGACCCGTTCACTGGTACGGCGACTACTCAAGTGGCCGCTCAACAGGCCGGACGGCATAGCATTGGGATAGAGATCGAGCCAGAGTATCACACGATCGCAACCGAGCGTCTCGAATAATGATCTCGCTGCAGGAGGCAGTTGACGATCTGTACAGAATCGCTCTTGTCGAAGGGAAGCGCCAGTCACCCAACAGATTGACGATGTTGGCAGATCTCTGTGTTGAACAGCTATGCCAGCGTGGCATAGTAGACGCCGCTAAAGAAATCCGAGTGCCAGGGATAGGCCGTGCGAAGATTTGGGATGTTGGATGGCCGCCTGAGGGGAAGGTGCGCCTGGGAATCAGTCTGAAATCTTTACTAAGAAATATACCAGGAACCGTACCCAATCGGATAGACGATCTGGCGGGGGAGATGGCAAATGTACAGTTGTTATCGCCTGAGATCGTTACTGGTTACATCATGGTTTTCGACACGGCTGGTGGCGGGTTGCGGCAAGATGGGCAGACATGGGTTGCTTTTTTCCGGGAGGCCGTCGATCGACTGTCTGGCCGCGATGCGCCCGCATGGGCGGCGGGCATGGTAGAATCCTCAGCAGTGATAGAAGTCGATTTTTCAGCTGGCCCACGCATTGTTCAAGCGCCGGACATGGACAGCTTCTTCGACCGTCTGGCAATTAGCGTCAAGACAAGAAATCCTGATCAATTCACTACAGAAGGATGACGAGGCAGCGACGGAAAATGAACTGCTTGGCAACCCCTTTAATGCGAAAGAGTTAGCCGTCGGTTCTATCAAGCATGTTTCTGAGAAAGGGGTGCAGGCCAGATTGTGGGGTAGGAGCTGTCTGGCGGGGGTGGGTGGAACCGTTTACGGGAGACTGTAGTGACGCAGGGCAGGGGTACGGCCCGGCTTTATCGGGAGAGCCGTCAGTTGGGGAGCAGAGGGCAGGCCTCGTACCTGTCCCTACCGAAGTTCGAAGGGGAAGGCGGCGCTTCTGCCACTCTATAGTTGTTTATGGACCGGGCATGGTCCAGTCGTTGGTATAGGTTTGCGAGAGCTCACCCCCAT
>VXRG01000076.1 GCA_009838625.1 Caldilineaceae bacterium SB0664_bin_27 | reverse complement strand
GATCGGGGTCAAGGGGTGGGGTGGACTCACGGCGATCTATCGCGGCAAAGCGAATGCGCTCTGTTTTGCCTAAGTCGTAGTCTAGTCATGGGGGGCCATCGATAGTTTATGGGCACGCCAAAACAAGGGCGCGAGAAAAGCTAAAGGAAACAAACTACCTGTAAAACCTGTACTTCACGAATACCGCGACAATGACAGGTCCCCAGAATAACGCAAGCAGTTTTAGCCAGGGACCATCGAGCAGTTCTCTGATTGGCATCCTCAGAGCTGCAATTATGAACACTGTAACTGTTGCAAGAGCCGCGAAAACAAGGAAATACTTTACTGCGAGGTTCACCGCCATTCTTCTGAAATCCGATACGTCCTTGGCTTTTCTTGCCATCATGTAGAAAACCAGCGACATAGTTCCGACTCCTCCCACTTGGGGCCATGTATCTATCAAGGAGAACTTGAACTGATCTTCGCTTCGAAGAGGCAGGAGCTCAGATATCATGTGTCCGGTCAGTACCCCACATAACGAGAGAATAAACAACCAGGGACCTCTTGCAAGGTCCAACATAGTAAGGTTCTTTAGTTTCTCAGGGATTTTCATTTCTCATTGCTTTCCTGACGAAACATTCCAGCCATACCCAATTCGCATGGGGGCTCATGTACGTTAGTGCCATTGGGCGTAACTGCTTGCAAGAGCCAGGATGCAAGGATTCATCCGGGCTCTTCGTTTCTAACCATTGAACTGGCCATACACGTGCTTGGTGATCTGCTCCATTATACACCTTAGCTTGTGGTCCAGTTTTTGGGCCCACTTCACATCTCATCACGAAGGCGACAACTGATTCAACTGAAAAAGCTGAGAAGCCAGCCGATTAGCGCAATAACTGCAATGACTGCCATTGTGTAAGTCATATTTGCAGCCAGATATCCACATCCTTGGCCAACGTCAACGTTGTGGGAAGAACCCCTTGTTTTGCGGGCTGCAACCATTGCATCCTCTTCAATCATCTTATCCCTTGCAGACTTTGCCGTACTGGTCCACCTCAACAAAGCCTGCCATTTCTGTCGCTCATTTACCGCCTGTTCAAATTCAGAGACAAGCTGCTCCCGCGGGCAGCCGGCGTGAAGCATACCCCGGATACTGGTAGCGATGTCGTGACAAGGCTTGCACAGAGCGGTAAGGTCATCGGCTGTTACCCTATCCCCAGAAGGATAGAATCCAGTGGTCCAGTGATGCGCTTCCAAGGGAACTTTTGCCCCGCAAAACTGGCAAGAGTAGTTAGACCGTCGAAAAGCTTCCCGTCTGGCGTGGGGGTAGTTTCCCTCGTATGCGTCTACACGTTCCCAGAGCGACCCTTGGGACATTTTTGTTACTCCACTTTCAGCAGCGGCCGGGAACTCAAGCTAGTGGATGGTCCCTTCTTTCCGCAACTTCACTATAGTAGTTGTGATTGACACTGTTGACCTGTCCCCGACGTTTGTACCACCCGTTATGTTAGTCCGACCGGCACGGGGACAGGGTCGGCAGGCAAGAGGGCCTCAGGGGCCGGCGGGCTGCCTCAGCCACTGTGCAGCCCTCGGCCATCGCCGCCTCAACCTCTCTGAGATTTTTTGGCACCTGCTCCGGCGTATGTCTTTTCCTCGCCATCTTTGCCATCTGACATTTTACTTGGACTAGCTCTTGGGGGGCAGGTCACTGGACAGAAGCGTTCGGGGCGTTTTCTTGCGCGAAGACGGGTTGCGCAGAACCCCAAAACACGCTTATACACAAAAGTAGTCTGAAAGTCTTCTTCATTGTGTTCCTCCTTATTCCGAAGTCAACACCACGGTTTAGTGTGGTACCGTTGAATGGAGGTGTATGAGGCTCGTTATATCGCTTACTATGGCCACCAAGGGGGCCACTACTCCGGCGCCCAGATAGAGCAGCAGATAGCAAATTAGTTGGTCGCGACTGAGCGACGAGCGTTCTCTATACGTCCACAAACATGCTACACATCCGATACCAAACGCAAAGGCGAACACAGCGAGCGCTCCGATCGACGTGATTATTATGATCCAACCTGAACCGGAAGATACGGCAAAGTAGGAGCTGAACAGGCTGGGTGTAGTGAGTCCCAGTACTATCAAGGGGGATAATCCCGCCAACAGATAGAAGCGTAACTTCACTTTGTTCGTCGAACAGACCTCCTCAAAAATCGTCATCAACAGTACACCGATGCTAAAGACACATAAGGTGAACGCGATAAGGGGCAAAACCGGGTTATGCATGGCAACCTCCCTTTCTGCGAAGAGGAGTGAGCGAAAACATCTCTCTCACTCCTTGATTTCTTGTCTGACCCAAACTGCGTCACACTCATTTGGCTATTGGTGCCACATATAATTGTATTGCCATTGGCCTACCAGAGCTGCCCAGGTAAACTGGATGTATATACCATGGTGGCCTCCTTATGCGCTGATTGCTTGAATGGTCGCTACGGTAACCGTGGTAGCAATGGTCCCAACTAAAGCACAGGCAGCCGAAGCCGGAATGCCGACAATCGTCCCGGAAGTAATCAATACACATAGAGCGGTACCAACAGCACCGCCCGCCCCTAAGGCAATCACCCACGCTTCAGTATGACAGCTATTGAGATAGATTCGTGGCCCGTACCACAGCCAATCAATCCCTGTCCTGCCAATACAGGCTGGGCCGTTGTGGTCTCTTGGGACACTTTCCAATTGCTGCAGAACCGTTTGCGGGCCATCCCATCCAGACGCGTTGAAGGCGGCGACTTGAGCAAAAGCTGAACTGGCAGCAAGAGGGGCCGCCTTTTTGTCTATCACCCTCTCCCCGGAGTTCAGCAGGACCTCCTCAATGCCAATGGCGCCAGCCTGCACTTGGCCATTGAGGGCTTGCATACTGGCCTGCAACTCGTCAAAGAGGGTGTCGGGGACGTCGATATCGGAGCCATGGGCAACGTTCAGGTGGAGGAGGCCATCCTGTCCCACGCTCAGATACCGCTCCATGCTTCGAATGGCTTCTTCAAAGCGGTTCTTCGGCTCCAGTTGCTCCCTGACTGCGGGCGGGATGTTTTGGGCAGGAGCGTTGAAGGCGGCGACTTGTGAGTTTGGCCCCAAAAACTGGACCACGAGCCAAGGTGTATAAGGGAGGACATCACAAGGCCCTTGGAGGGGCGGCTCAGAGGCAAGGTGCGGAGTCGACAAAGAGAGGGTGTGCCGCAGTAGAATGGGAGCACTATGTTTGTGCTATATTGTGGTCCAAAGATTGGCGCTCACCATAAGTTTATTTTTGATGGAGCGTGTCATATAGGGGTCTGTGAACTGAAGGCGTATAGTCGCACATTTCCTTTAGCAACAGGTATTCGAGATAGAATTGACCTAGGTCGTGAATGTAAAAGTACGGATGGTAGTCATCGTCGAGGTGTTGTAGGGGATCTTGTTTAATAGCATTGTTGTTGAAATCCATCGGGTGGACGACATAGTTCCTAACCTTGTTAAGAAGCTTAACTCCTGACTTCTGAGCGTTCAGGTCTTGGGCCGCCTGGAAGATAATAGGCGTCTTTGATTGATCTAGATTTTGATGGGGAATACCATGGCTGTGAAGAGATTTGGTTATATTGTCTACCGAATCTGTACGCTTTGGGTTTGTCAAAACAAGATGTGCGACTAAGTCCAGCCCTGCATAGGTTGTAGCCACTGCATTTTGCGGGAAACCTTCTCGTTGCATGGCTCTGCTGTTGACATAGTATTCGATAGCGGCAGAGTACTCGTTCTTTTTCGCTTCCCACTTGACCCAGAATTTTGGAAACAGGAATTCCAAGATGGCATTATGAGCTAATTCACTTGCGTTGCGAAACCAGTTATCGGAGCGCGGCATCAGGTCAAATCTACCGATTTGTCCCCAGACAACCGTATCGTCAGTTCCATAGGCGATAACGGCGGTAGGGTGGCGATACGCACAGGTTGCGAAAGAAAAGAATTTGGTGAGACCTTCCAGGATATTTCGTAGCTGTAGGCAGTCGAATTCACTTCCGTCTTCCCGCGTTATAGTGCCAGTATAGCTGTTGCGATTTCTAGTTTGTTCTTCATCTTCCTCTAGGGAAATTACCCAGCCATTGTCAGTGATTAGATGTGTCTTGTTCTGGTATTTTGTATGGATCGAAAAATTGTCATCATCGACACGATCAACGGCAGATTTCAGATCTTTTTGAAAGGCGTCGAACTCCTTTCTTACGACTAGGTTGTGAAGCCACTGAGTTGCGTTGTAGACGATTTGAGGAAAATCTACCAAGCTGAATTCGGCCCGTCTTATGGTTGAGTCTTGTACTTGTACTTGATTTTCGTGAATTGCTAAGCTGCCCTGATGGTTCAAGTCGGCCAGCAGAACTCTGACGTCGATGTCTAGGTCTGGGACGTTATGAAGCAGGACAAACGGGTTAGGTCTTTCCGCCAACTTTAAATTTAGAATGTCTCGGTTATGCCATGCCTTTTCCAGTTGGGGATGTACTCCGAACATTTCGTAGTCATTCCACGTCAGCGTTCCTGTAGAGTCTGCTTCTGGTTTATATGGAGGCGCCCCAAAGTATCGCAACTCAAAGAAATCGTCCTGAGAAATATGTGGGATGATGGTCAACGGGAATGTAGTCTTGTTGACTTCTAAGTGACCTCTTATGGGAACGTCAAGTCTTGCGCAGAGGACGCTGGAGAAAAATTTCTGTTCCAACTGGTTGAGTTGTATCACCAATTATCCCTTCGGGCCGTGGCATGCGTGCTGCTGAGGTTTTTGAACGGGATATACATTGTCAACTTTGAGCCTTCTCAGAAGTTCACCGGCTACGGCATCGTTATATAATCTATTAAATCGTACTTGGGTATGCGACTTGTTTGTTGGGTTGGAGTCCAGCACGATGGTTGGCAGACGATTTGTCACCTTTCTTATCCCATCCCGAATGTCATTGCAATGCAATATCGCCCACAACTGTTTGGTGGATAAACACAACGGGAATGATTGTTCCAACGATCTGACGGAGGATTCCATTCTGGAGTGCATATCTTGATCTGTGGAGATGTCGAATTCTTCGCAGATTTTTTCCATACAGTTAAAGGACAAGTACTCTTCCTTTGATCGGAGCATAAATGCTGTCTCAATTGGAAACCCTTTCTTGTCAGTTTTGTTATACCTGCAATGCCTAATCAAATGCGAGTCGGTAAAATCGTGACTAAAGGGCTGGGTCATTGGTTATGCCTTGTGAAGAAGGGTAAGGTCTTTTCGGCCACTTGAGTTAGTTCTATTTCAGAGACGAAGTAAATGCCTTCGTGGTCGCTAGTCGGGCGTGTCTCCATGACGCAGTTTATCAACCCGGAGGGGAGAAATCTTAGGAACAGAAATCCATCGCTGTTGTTCCATCCGTCACTTGGGGGCATTGTGTGAGGCAACCTCCAAGATGCGGTCAAGGTTCCTTCATGGATTGAAATGGAGCCGAGAGGTAGCATGGTCGTCAAGAAGAATTTAGCAATTGACTCCAATGATTCAGGAATCAATTCTTCCTCGTCCGGATCTTCAGAAACACTCTCAATGATGTCGAACAGGTGCTGATAGACATCAAAACGACCTCCTTTGGAGAGGTTATCGAAAATCGATTGTTCCTTTGACAAGATGACAGAGTGCTCTCTAGGTTCGGCAACGCTAGGTGTCGGCAACCTAAAGACTCTTAGTGGAAGAATATTCTTTCTATCCAGAAATATTTCTGTGAAGCCAGACAGTGAATAATCCAGCTTAGACACAACTTTGATTCTGTAATGCCCAACTGTGGAGGTTTCTTCTAGCCTCTTCATGTTTGCCGGGATGACAGGTGCGCGGGACACAACCTTGGTTGCATCATATAGGCCTAAATGAAATTGTTGCAAGGCTGTCTCACGTGAGGGATAGACGATGTCCACAAGACGCTCCAAGAACCTATTCCTGAATGGGCATATCGACCAAATCCAGCACAACTGAGGAATGCTCGGCAAAGAATCCACAATTTTGACAGAGGAGAATGACCACGGGAAAACTTTGTGAATGAAGGTCATCATCATCGTCTAATAAGAAGGTGGGAGAATTACCTTCATAGATCAGGAAATTACTTCGTCCACACTGTTTGCACGAGATGGAAACTCCCCTTTGCCCTAACATGTATAAGATTTCAGCGTACCTGTTGCCGGTGACCAGATAGGTTGACATGTCAGCACCTTTTGCTTGTGAAGGTAGCTTTGTACGATAGTATATTCAATGGTTCACACGTGTCAATAACTTTGGGAGAAGCGAGAGAGGTAACTTGAGCTTGGCCCCAAAAACTGGACCACAAGCTAAGGTATATTGTAACAATTCACCAAGCTTGTGGAGGGACAGCACGATGGTCAAGAAACCGCGACAATACTCGGCGGCCTTCAAGTTCCGAGTTGCGCTGGAAGCGCTTGGGGGTAGTAAGAGAATTAGCAATTGATCGAGCGAGGACGAGACTCATGCCAACGCGATACGGGCCTGGAAACGGAAACTGCTAATAGACGGGGTACAGAGTCAAGGCATCGAACAGCGCTGTGCGCCCTGATCAATCCTGACCACGTCCGCCTAGATGCACCTTATACTTCCCATTTCGTAGTCTAGCGATTGGGGCCAACCATATTGTGAGCTTGGCCCCAAAAACTGGACCACAAGCTAAGGTGTATAATGGAACAATTCACCAAGCCTGTGGAGGGGCAGCACAAATGTCGAGAAACGGCGATGGCAAAAGGCGGCCCACAAGCACGTTAGGCATATATCGCAATGGGCAATACATGAATTGCAGGTCCTCTAACTTCCCATTCGGGCTTTGGAATGTTTAATCCCGTTCCACCACCCATCAAATCAAGCTTGCCCAACATATCAGCTAAGACCGGAGTCGAAATCGTGCTCAGAGCAG
Organism: Caldilineaceae bacterium SB0664_bin_27; assembly: GCA_009838625.1. Taxonomy (GTDB): domain Bacteria; phylum Chloroflexota; class Anaerolineae; order Caldilineales; family Caldilineaceae; genus Bin5. The sequence goes on along the minus strand of VXRG01000076.1, from coordinate 11,119 downwards.
TCTTTCTTAGCAGGTTGATCGATTCAGACTCGTGATCGATACTCCTGATCACCTTACCAATAACCTTGAACTGACCATCTACTAAGTCTGACATGGAGGGGTCGTTGAGAAAGCCTGCCTCCAACGTAATCACAGCCGAACACCCCTCAATGACCACATCCTCTGCAATTAGGTCAATCGTTCCCCCTTCTTTGAGGCGTTTTGAAAAGCCGGCAATTTGCTGAAAGGTCCGTTGATTATCAGAGCGCAGGTTTCTGTTTCTTGCTTTGCCTAGCTGTGGCTTCTCTTCGAAATCAAGTACGATTTCCCCAAGTGCAACCAGACTATCGAAAGTCTCTACAATTGGATTGCGCCTAAGGGATCCCTCGAATTCTATAAATTCTCGAGCCGCAGGTAGATTGTCTGTCACGCTCACTATGTAGTTCTTATCGAATAGAAGGTTGCGTAGCTGGAAAAAGAGAGACGCAGGAGTATGAATTCTCTCTTCAGAAGCAAAGGTGTCTGCTTCATGAGCATTCGAATTCTGTAGATCTCCTGAAAGGTTTACCTTGAGAAGAGTCGACAATACTTCGCTCACACCAAATCCTGCCGATATCTTCTGTTGTTCTGCTCTTGTTTCTGATGTTGTTTGAGTTACTGTCGTAACAGTGCTGATCCCTCCCTGCAACATGGCAAGAAGGTCAAAAACAATCTTTTGATTCAGGTATACTGGAACAAGCAGTTCGCCCATGAAATTTGGTCCTCGATGGATATGGTTAGCCCCAGAACCTACACGACGATCTAAGGCATATATGGTTCTCTTGTCAAAAAGGGCCTCAGGTAAAGTGGAACATATCTTCCTGCGCGTCACGTCCTTTTCCACAAGGGCTGCGGACAATTTGTCGCCAGAGCGGAGCCACATGTCCTGCCAAAGCCTCACCGCCCCATACGGTATTTGATGTCGTAGTTGATGATGAAATCCAGTTCCTCGTCGGTGAAGCCGTAGTGTTGGGCCAGAACGCAGTCGATTTCATCAATGATGGGCTTGGCGATTCGAGGCGTAAACTGCTCATACGAAATCGTTCCCGTAATTCTGTGGGAGGCCTGAATCATCGTGGTTGATTCATCAAGTCGGTTCCTTAACTTGCAGGCCAATTGACTCATATCTTCATTCTCAAGTGTCTCAGATACGGGAAATGACTTGTAATCGGATGGATTGAAGTCGCGCGAATTGGTGCGGGCCTGATAGAACCAAAAGAATAGGCTGCTATTCAATATGCAAAGGGCGCGGTCTCTTGCTTGGTTTGAGGGGAAGAACATTTCCTTCTCTCGTGTCGAGGAAGATTCTTGGTCCCCACGGAAGAATCTTGGGGGGCGTGGCGTGATCGTAAACCAGCTCCCCACACCTGTAATCTTGTAAAACAGCCTATATGACGACACTGCCCTAGAAAGCCAACTCTCAAATCTACCCTTACATTGATTCAGTTTGCAGATTATTCCATCTTCTGCGGCGCTTGAAATTTTCGGGAAAATACCCTGAAGCATGTCTTTGGATGCTGCAACAAATGCCAATCGATGAAAGACGTATTCACGTTCTATCCGAAACCATTTATTGTAACGAGTAACATAATGCACAGTTTCCGATGACATATTGGAAGTTCTCTTGGCTAGAATGATGGCCAATCGGGCGTGGTGCATTCCATTGAAAAGTTTTGATGGACGGTCATCATATGTTGAGGACCAAACGCCTGACGAGTGGTCTGAAATAACGTCCCTACACTTCGCCATCCGGATCGTTGATGTGATTGGCTGCTGTACAATGAACCCAAATCGCGCATTGCAGTGCTGGAGATCGAACGCCCGCTCCGTGCAGAGAGCATAAAGATTCCCGCACGCTTCAGTGGAAAAATTCAGTGGGCGATACAGCTTGCGGACAGTGGAAAGTTCGACATACGGTGGATTGCCCACGATCACGTCAAACCCGCCCCCCTGCATAATCCCGTAGAACTCAACAAACCAGTGGAAGGGCTGGTGGCTGGCCCGCCACTGCGCGTATCCCTCCTCGTCCTCCTCCCTCACCCCGTACTCGCCGGCCAGGTAGCCGTCCAGCTCGACGCGCAGCGCGTCCAGCCGTTCGCGCAGCGTCAGCTTGGCATCCGCAAAGTCGGCGGCGTCCATGCCGTGGTCGGTCTGCATGGCGCGGAAGCGGCGGAACGCTTTGTCGGCCAGCTCGGCGCGTTCCTCGATGTCGGGCAGCGCCTGCTCCTTGATCCAATCGCCCATGATGGCGCGTTTCACGTCCTCCAGGGAAGCGAAACCCACCAGCGTATTGCCGGCACGCACGTTGAAGTCGATGTCGGGGAGCGGTTCGATCTGGTCGTAGGTCTCGAGCTGAGCGACGAGCTTGAGGAAGAGGCGCAGCTTGCAGATCTCTACGGCCTCTTCCATGATGTCGACGCCGTAGAGGTTGTTGATGACGATCGATTTGAGGATGAAGTAATCCTTGCTGGCGTGGTTGTCAACTTCCTTTTTCACCTGCTTGAAATCGCTCAGCTTCCGGGGGCTATGCTTGCGCCGCGAGCGCTTCAGGTCGTCGAGAAGACCGTCCATGGCTTCGAGACAGGCGGAGTAGAGGGGTTCGAGGATGTTGAGGGCAGCGAAGAGGAAGGCGCCGGAGCCGCAGGTGGGGTCGAGTACAGAGACGTCCACGATGGCTTTCCAAAAGGCGCGCACCAATTCTGGCCCTTCGCTGTTGGCTATTACGTCCAAAGCGAACTTTTCGATGTTGAGGTTGTAGGTGATAAGGTCGTTGATCGACGTTACCTCGCCAGCCTCCAGCTTGGCGTAGATCTCTTCGTAACGGCGGCGGCGGGCGACGTGCTCGCGCCAAGTCTCGGTGGGGAGAGTGTATTCTTTCGGGGCTGGTTCGTTCCAGCCGCCGCGCTGGGCGACGTTGTCGAGGCCGGCTGCTATGTCGGGGGGCAACTCCTGTACGTAGTTCAGTTTCTTGCTATTGTAGATGTCGTAGGTGATGCCGTGACGGACGGCCTCGTAGAAGTAGCCGTCGGGGTCCTCCTGCAGCAGTCGCCAGACGCCACCGCCGGGTTGAAATGCGATAGGGCACGCTTTCTTCGCCCGGTCAAAGAGGAAGGGGATGATGGTGTTGCGGCTGATGTAGCCGGTGATGTCCTCCTTGGTGTAGTAGGCCCCCATCTGCTTCTGGTTGATGTACTTCTCGAAGATGTAGCCGAGCACGTCGGGGTTGATCTCGTTGTCGTTGCGCAGCGGGCGGTCGTCTAGGTGCCACTGGTAGGCGTCGAAGAAGGCGAAGATCTTTTCAAAGGCTTCGTCGGGGATGTCGATGTCCGGGTGGTCGTGTTCAAGGTCGTGGACATCGAAGAGGCCGCCGTTGAGGTAGGGGACCTGGCCCAACAGCGCAGTCAGCTCCTGGTCGCGGTCGGCTTCAGGCTTGCCCAGCCCCTCGTGAAAAAGCTTGAGGAGGAAGAGGCGATAGAAGCCGGCGAATCTGCCGCCGCCGTGTTGTTGGCGCACGGTGTGGAGGCGGTGTCGCAGGTAGTCGGGGTTGCCGTCAAGGAAGCCGCGTTTCTGGATGAAGTAGATGAACATCATGCGGTTGAGCATGAGGGAAGCGTACCACTCGCGGTCGGCAATGTTGTTGATGCCCTCAATAAAGCTCAGGAAGGCCTGATGCTCCTTTTTGAAACGATCGTAGAAGCGCCTGGTGACCTTTTCGACATCGAAGGCGGCGCGCACGCGGGAAGAAGGGTCGACGATCGTGATGTCGGCCTCCTCTTCGAGGGTGAAGACGATCTGTTCCAATTTCTGGATGAGCGGTTCGCCGCTGTGGCCGGAATAGTGGATATGGGTGCGCGGGCGTTCGGCCCGCCCAGGTCCGCGTTTGACCCAAAACCAGTACTGGGCGCTGCGATCATGGGGGCAGAAGATGATGAGATGCTCTCGAACCTCTTTAGCAAGCTTTCTCTCGATCTGCTGGCGCGTAGGGTGGTCGGGAAAGCCGGCGCCGGGCTGAGCATGGTAGAGGTAGGCGACAAAACCCCGTTTTTGGGCGACAGCCTGGAGGGAATAAGTGTTGTCTTTGACGGTAACTTCGGTGTCGGTGCCGCCGTGGTCCCAGCCAAGCTCCGGGATGAATAGGCTGCGAAAGTCAAAGTCGTCCAAATGCTGTCTTACTCTGGAGCGGTCGAGAGGGGGTGGCATGGTCAGTCTTCCTCCGGGCCGATGAGGCCGAGTGAGCAGATGATACGGGGTTCGCGGCGCTCCTGTTCGCCGTGAACGATGCAGAGGCGGTCGTCCTCGCGCATTTCGATGACGAGGCCGGCGAGGTCCTCGTCGGCGATACCGCTGCGCAGCTGGCGGTTCAGGGTATCAGTGGCGGTCTGGCGCAGGGGATGGCGATAGATGTCGTCAATGGCGCGGCGGAGGGGATCCGAGTCGAAGATTGTACCCTCGACTTTTTCGGCGTGGTTCTTCAAACGTTCGTAGGTGCGGAAGCGGGCGCCGGAGGGGCGGCCCAGCTGTCCGCCGACCTGTTTGTCGTGGCCGGCAGCGCTCTGCGCGGCCTGACGGACGAGCGCGTGGTGCGTCTCATGGCGGGGCAGGGCGGGCGTGTCGGGCTGGCATTGGGCGGCGCGCAGGATTTCGAACTGGCTCTCGGTTACGCTGCGGCCCTCGCGGTCGAGCCAGACGAGGGCATCGTTGTCCTGAGCGGTGCGCAGGTAGACGAGCGCGCCGTCGGGCTGCGGGGGTGCGGTCTGGTTGGCCTTTGAAGAGTGAACGACGGCGGGCATCTCTTCGATCGCCTTCTTGAGGGCGGGCTTGCCGTCGATGGCGTTGTTCCAGATCTGGTAGGCGTAGGAGGCGAGATCCACCTCGGCGTCATCGTCGCCGTCGAGGATGCCGGCCTGCTCGTTGTAGAGGTCGTGGACGGAGCGGGTATCTTCGTCCTCGAAGAAGGCTTCGTCGGTGCCTACGACTTCGGCGTTTTCGTTAAGCCGCGTGCGTACACGGGCGCGGAGGCGGATCAGGCGTTCGATGCCCTCGGCTGGGAGGAAGGAGTAGCAGAGGATGTCGCGCGCCTGCTGGCCGATGCGATCGACGCGGCCGGCGCGTTGGATGAGGCGGATGATGGCCCAGGGCAGATCGTAGTTGACAACGATGGCACAGTCCTGGAGGTTCTGGCCTTCGCTGAGCACGTCGGTGGAGATAAGCACGCGCAGCTCCTGCTCGGGCGAAACCTGGGTACGCTTGCCGTTGGCAACGGGGCTGAAGCGCCAAGCCAGTTGCGTGGGGTCATTTGAGCTGCCGGTTACAGCCACCAGTTGCTCAATGCCGGCGGACTTGAGTTGCTCTTCAAGATATCGGACGGTGTCGGCGAACTGGGTGAATACGAGGACCTTCTCGCCGGGGTGGGCGTCGACAAGAATCTGCAGCAGCGCGGCGAGTTTGGCGTCCTGGCCCGGGTCCCACTGGCCGAACCCTACGAGGATGGCGCGCAGGGAGCTGGCGTCGGAGAGCAGATGTTGATACAGGTCCTCGACGAAGAGATGGGGGCTGAGCCAGCGGAAGCGGCGGCGGTAGCGTGATGCGAAATTGTCGTAGACCTGGGAGGCGCGCTGGCGGAAACCGGCTTCGCTGCGCAGGAATGGGAATGCGTCCGGCTCGGCCTGGGTGTCGTCTTCTTCCTGGTCGAAGATATCACTGACGGCGGCGTCGGCGTCCTCGTCGTAGGACTGGGTATCCAACATGCCGGCGTCGGTGGTGCCGATGGGAAGGGGCTTGCCGGTCTCGATGGCATGGAGGAAGACGAAGTTGCGCAGTATGTGGCGCTCGAGCGAGAGCAGAAAGGCATGGCCGCTGCTCTCCATGCGTTTGAGCAGGTTGGTACGGCAGAAACCCATGAGACGCTTGCCGGCGCGGGAGAGGTCGTCCAGAACCTGGGCTTCGGTTTGCGTCGGCGGAACGCTGGGCGAGGCTGCCACATAGTTACCGAGGCCGTAGCGGGGCAGTTCGAGGGCATTAATGTCGGCGACCACGTCGTCGGCGAAGAGACGAGCGTACTGCTCATCGATCTCGAAAGAGGCAGTGCGGGGCACGCGCACTGGAAAGTAGGAGGGCGTGCCGTCCTCGAAGGTGAGATATTTGCGCCCGTCGTCCGGGTCGGTCTGGGCGTAGTTCTGCTGGATAAAGCTGCGGGTACGGCGGACGAGGTAGAGGCGCATCAGCTCGCGCCAGTCGTCGGCGTGCTCGGACTGTTCGAAGGCGGCGAGCGAGCGAAGCGGGGCCTGGTGGCGGCGGATGAAATCGGTCTCGCCGATCTCAGCCAGCAGGCGATCCGGGCGAATGCCGAGGTCCTCTTCTTCCGGCACGAAGAGGCGGAGTTGGCTGGAGAGATCCTGGTAGGTCTTGTTGTAGGGCGTGGCGGAGAGGAGGATGCATCTGCAGTCGTTCTCGCGGATGTACTCGTGAATGGCGCGGTAGGTACGGCCTTCGCGGTTGCGCAGGTTGTGGCTCTCGTCGATGACGAGGAGGCGGTAGCGGCGCATATCGGGCAGTTCGCGGATGGCGCGGCTTATGGAGAGCACGCGGGCACGCAGGCGGTACTGGTCGCGGTAGTTTTTCCACATGGGGACGAGGTTCTTGGGGCAGATGATGAGTGTTTCGAGGCCCTGGTCGTCCTCAAAGATGCGGGCGAGGGCGGTGGCCATCAGGGTTTTGCCGAGTCCGACAACATCGCCAATAAGGACGCCGCCGCGCTTGTTGAGGTGATGGGCGGCGATCTTGACGGCGGCGGTCTGGAAGTCGAGCAAGGTGTTGCCGAAGTCGGAAGGTATGCGGAAATCGGTGAGGCCGGCGCGCGCCTCCTGGGAGAGATGGTAGGCGATCTTGACGTAGATGTGATAGGGATCAATGAGTTCTTCGCGCGCCCAGCTTGCGTCGATGATGGCGGCCAGCTCTGCTGAGATGTCGATGCACCAACGGTCGTTCCAGCGCTTTTCGAACCAGCCTGCGAGTTTTTTGCCAGCGTCATGGTCGAGGACGTCTACGTTGAGCTCGCCTTGATTGGAGAGGCCGGCCTGGGTGAGGTTGCTGCTGCCGAGATAGCCGACGATGGGATTGATAGGATCTTCGCGGTGCAGCAGGTAGAGCTTGGCATGGAGCGGGTGGGCGAGGAAGAGTTTGACGACGACCTTGCCTGCTTTGAGCTGCTTTGAAAGCCGGCGCAGGCCGGACTCATCCCGATTCGTGGGGGCGCCGAAGGTGAGTTGCTCGCGGAACTCCCCGGCCAGTCTGTTCTTTAGACGCAGGGCGGCCTGGTTGTCGAGCTGGTCCTCGGCGGGGGCCAGGCTGCGGGCGCGGCGGAGTTCTTCGTGGGGCAGGTTCTGCATGCCGACGAGAAGGCGGCAGCAGTGGCCTTCGCCGCCCGGCCAGTCTTCGATGTACTTGTCGATAGAGCGCCAGCCACGCAGGTTGAAGTAGCCGACGCAGAAGTCGGCGCGGTGGGCGTGTTGGAGGGTCTCGGTCAGGGCGTCGCGGAGGTCGTTTTCGATGTTGTCGAAGATGCGGGGCATCGGGGGAATTGTTCCTCTATTGGTAGGCGCTGTGATTGGGTCTGGCGCGTGTATGCGGATAGCGGGATCGGGTTATACAGGCAATAATTTTCGCACAGAAGCGCTAGTTGCGCCAACGGTCAGGGCTGGAAGGAACGTGGAATTGGTGCAGCGGTGGGTGGAGGGGGCTCTGTCGCGGCGGCGCATGCCGTGGTCGGTGTGGAGGATGACCCGCCCCCGCTGTTTGTACCACCCGTTATGTTAGTCCGACAGGCGCAGGGACAGGGTCGGCCGGCAAGAGGGCCTCAGGCGCCGGCGCGGATATAGGCGCCGCAGAGCAGTGCGCCGCCGGTTGCGTTGGCGAAGGCGACGACCTCGTTGGCCCAATCATCTCGGCGCGGGCTTGTCGGCCGGTCGCCGCTGAATTCGACCTGTTTGAACGCCCAGGCGCTGTCCTCGCCGAGCCGCAAACGGCGCCGGATCTCTTCATCGGTATAACGCATCAACCATCTCCGGATTCAAACACCTGCCGCGCCGGCCCACACCGCTCTTCCACCAGTACCACGTAATCCCGCTCGATTTCGCAGTGAAAACTCTCCGGCAGGCGCGCCCAGTCCCGCGCCTCCACCAGAAACGGGATCGTAGACAGCCGCAGAGCTTCTTCCAGGTCGACAAGCTGACCAATTGGAATCTCCTCCAGGCCGGACGCACGCAGGACAAGATCCAGATCGCTGCCGCCATGGCTGTGACCGCTGACCCGGCTGCCGTAGGCCCACACCTCAACACCGGGCACATGTTCGCGCAGAATCTCTTCCAACATGCGGCGGTGTCTCGCCTTCAGATGCAGCCTGTCACGCATCCCGCCCCCCTTCGATCACACCGGCTAACGCCTCCGCGTCGACAATGAACTGGGGCAGCAGTTCCAGCGTCCTCTCAGCGAAATTCTCTCCGTATTCATGCGCCGTGTCATTGCGTGCGGCGCGGTATTCCAGCCAGCGTTCACACGCGTCGTCGCCGATCAGGCAATGTTTGGCGGCGTAACGGAAGACATCGTTGAAGTAAAGCTGGTCCGCCTGCCGGTTACTGGCAAAGTAAGGACGCAGCCGCCTCTTCAGCAATCGGCCGCCCTGCTCCAGCACGAGTTCGAACTCCTTCACACAGGCCGCGCGGTAGATCTCATACAACACGTCGCCCGGTTCACACTGCTGCAGTCCTTCCCAGGCGACTCTGAGCGTACCGATACAGCGATTCAGATAGTCGGTGTTAATGTTCATTCCGATCTCCGCAGCCTATCTATTTCCACCTGCGATCGTCGCAACCCGAGGTCAACCTTCCTGTCCGGAAACAGCACAGAACTCCTCTACTCTAAATCTGGAGCCGGTCGCAGGTCGATTTCGTCAGCTGTGAATTGATTTCCGCGCCGGATCTCTGCAGAAGCACATCCGCAGGAATGCCAAGATGCTCGTGCAAGGCGCGCGCCATCGACAGCGTAATCTCACGCTTTCCGGAAAGGACCTCCGCGACCATGGCGCTACTGCCAATGTAAGGGATGAGATCCTTCTGGCTCAGGTTGGCCTGGTCCATTCGGAACTCAATGGCAGAGATAGGGTCGGGTAGTCCAATGAAGTAATGCTTGTCCTGGTAAGACTCGACAAGGTCAGCCAGTTCGTCAAGCTCCTCGCCTTCGGGAGTCCCCACCTCTGCGTGAAAAATTTCGTCGATTCGCGCTAGAGCTGCTTCGTATTCCTCCCCTGATCTGATGGATCTGAATTTTAGACTCATCGTTTCCCCCATTTTTCCTCTCTATTATGCCGACTGTGGCGAGACCAGCAAGTCGACTGCATTCAAGAGATCGTCGAATTACCCCACCGGGATACACACTACACACCATGATATACCGACGACCAAAACGCAAGGGGCTTCAAATTATCAGCGACCGCTTCGTCCAGCCTGCGCGCCTCTTCCTGTTGCTCCTGCCACTGGGCGGTCAGCTGCGCCATCTTCTCTTCGGAGGGGATGCCGTCGTGCTCTTGAGGTTCGGTGCTGACGTAGCATCCGGGGGAGAGGACATGGCAACTAAGGCAGTGATGGCGAGCTGGGGTATTAGCAGTTTGTCGGATACCGTGGTTCATGCAGGGAGTCAACTTTCGGGGGGCGATTTTTGTGATCGTTGAAAGACAGATTAGGCTGGATGGTGCAGGTCATGTCAAGGAATTGGGAGTTGGCCAGAACAAGGAGCAATGGGGCTATGAAGACGATTTACGGTCGGCGGCGAGGGCTGGTTTGGTGGGCGGCACTGGTTATGGGGCTGGTGCTGGGCGGGGCGTGTGTGCCGGTGAGCCCTCTGGGGACGGTTGTGGTGGGGCCGGGGGAGGCAGTTGAAATCCGGTCGGTGGAGGCGTTGACGGGACTTGGCGAGCTGGGGATTCCGCGGCAGCGGGCGGTGGCGATGGCAGTTGCGGATTACGGGCCGATCAAGGGGCACAGGGTGTCGATGGGCGCGGGTGTGGATACGCAGTGCACGGCGGAAGGGGGCGCGGCGGCGGCGAAGACGGTTGTGGGCGACCGGCGCGTGGTGGGCATAATCGGCACGTCGTGCTCGGTGGCGGCGGTTGAGGCTGCACCGATCGTGAGCGAGGCGGGGCTGGTAATGATCTCTTCGTCGAATACGGCGCCTTCGCTGACGTCGGACCTGCGGGGCAATGCCGGAGCCAACTATCATGCGGGCTTCTACCGTGTGTCGAGCAACGACCTGTACCAGGGACAGGCGATTGCAGAGTTCGCGTTCAGAGAGCTGGGCCTGCGCAGGATGGCGGCGATGCATGACGGCGACCCGTATACGTCGGGGCTCACGAACGCGTTTGTGGCGGCGTTCGAGGCGCTGGGAGGCGCGGTGACTGATGTAGCGGTGGTGAGCAAGGGAGAGACTGACATGGCGCCGGTGCTGACGCGGGTCGCGGCGGACGGGCCGGAAGGGCTGGTTTTTCTGCTCTTTCCCGAGGAGGCGGGTCATGTGGTGCGCCAGATCGTGGAGGTGGAAGGGCTCAGAGAGGCGGTGTTGATCACGGGCGTGTCGTTGATGTTCACGGAGCTGACGTCGGTGGACGCCTATCTGGCGGGGCTGGAATTCAGTTATGGGGACAGTGTGAACGAGGCGACGGGCCGGAGCGGGGATGATGTGTACGCGGCCTATGCGGCGCGGTACGGTGACGGCGCGAATCCGGCCTACGTGGCGCAAGCTTATGATGCGACTACGCTGCTGCTGCGGGCGGTTGAGGAGGTCGCGGTGGCGGTTGGGGAGACGCTTTATATCGACCGGGCGCGGTTGCGGGAGGCGCTGACGGATACGGTGGATTTTGCGGGGATTATCGGTTCTATTTCGTGTGACGGTTTTGGTGATTGCGGGACGGGGCGGATCCATATTTCGCATTATACGGACCCTGCGGTTGGGGATATAGCGGAGGTGCCGGTGGTGTTCAGGTATGAACCGTAACTGCAGTTTTTTGGTAGGTAGTTTTTAGTTTTTAGTGGGTCGTGCGGGGGAACGGCAG
>VXRG01000038.1 GCA_009838625.1 Caldilineaceae bacterium SB0664_bin_27 | reverse complement strand
CCCCCCACACCCACGGGAACCCGACAAACATGATCGCATAAATGGCGATCCTGTGCTCGCCCAGCCAGTTCAGTGCCAAATGCTCAAGGCCCATCGCCCGCAGCATATCGTTGATCGGCCCGAGGTACGGATCGTAGAGCTTCTGCCACAGAAGCACGGTTACGATGCCGGGAACCAGCATGGGGATGATGACCAGAAGACGGTATAGCTCCTTCAAGGCCTTTGAGCGCACAAAGAAGATCAGCTCGGCCATGATGAACGGCATCACAATGCCGGCAAATAGGCCGAAAACCAACAGCTTGACGATGTTGACCAGTTCGTGCGGGGTCTCAGCATACGTGAAATATGTGACGAAGTTGTCGAAGCCGACGAACGTAGCGGGTACGCCGGGGCGCCAGCGGAAAAATGCGCGAACGAGGCCCAGGATAGGAGGATAGTAGACGAATATGATTAGAAGAATGAAGATCGGGCTTAGGAGTGCGTAGGCCTGCCAGGAGCGGCGAAAGGCTCTCCAGCTAAGAGGCGTAACGTCCGACCTTCTTCTCCAAAGCCGGCGGCGGCCCGCCGCCGAATCTGTCTGCGTTGTCTGGGCACTGCTCATGCAGCAGTTCCTCTTCCTTAGTCCGTGGTCAACGGCGCTTCAACCGGAATCTGGATGCGGTAATGCTTATCGACTTCAAACAGACGGCCGACGTTGATGTCGATCACATGCGCGATCGTATCCTCCTGCAAATCATAGGGGCCCGCCGCGTTCGGCGTGTACGTATATTCGGCATAGCCATCTTCGTCGGTATAGTTCCACTCCGGGATGAAGAGGCCCCCCCCGGATTCGAGCCATGCCTGTAGCAGCGCGTTGCCGCGCGGTTGACCGTTTTCAGTCACGCGCACAGTCAGAATGATCGAGCTCTTCCCGTCGGCGACGACCTTGGGCTGATCAAACTCTCCGGAGATGGAGATGTTGCGCAGACGTACTTGTGCCTGTGCGTAGTCTGCCGCGATAGCCGCCAGCAGTAGTCCGATAGCGGCGAATGCCAGCAGCCGTCCTCTTCCCATTGTCGGCAAATACCTGTGATTAGCGGCCAGTTGTTCGAGGACGGTGGTCAATGCCAGACTAGAGCATTGACCACCGGTTCATACTGTTTCTAACTGTCGTCAGTCTGCTCCTGCAGAATCTCTTCGTAGCGCTGCGCGCCGGCGGCAAACTCCTCTTCCTGCCGCTCGTAGAAGGTTGCTTCATCGATCTGGCCCGTAATCCACTCGATGAATACCGGCCGCCATCGCATGAAGTTGTCATTGTCCCAGTACCAGCCTTGGCCCCACCACGCTATCGCATACTCATAGAGGGGCAACTTGAAGGTGGCAATCTCCTGCCAAATCGATCCGAGCGGCGCGTCCACGGCCGAAGAGATGCGTGCCTGGTTCTCATTGACGAGGAAGGCGTTGTTCTGCGGTTCGGTAAGGAACATCCAGAAATCGATCGACTGTTCCAGATTACCGTCCTTTTCCGTCGAGGACGCCATCGCAACATACTCTGATCCCTGGATGGCGGTCAGCAGATCGCCGGGCACCGTTCCGTCACCGGCAGTCGTGCGCGGCGGGTCGGTCGCGCCAGGCGTGGTGTCTGTCGCAGGGATTTCACTGCTGTTGGGGAGCGGCGGCGGCAGAAAGCCTCTCTCGAAAGTTACATTGGGGTCATTGGCCATGCGCGAAAACTCCCACGACCCCGAATAACGCAGCCCCACATTGCCCTCTCGCCAAAGCAGATCGATGTCGACCGTGTTAAAGGCGTCGATCCAGTAGGTTGCCAATTCGTACATCTCTTCAAAAGCGCGCTTGTAAATCGGCGTATTGGGCCCGATGATGCCGGCGCGGTAGGCGGGGAGCGCCTCATCTACGCCAACGAACTTGTCCCCATTGAGGTCCATATCCGGGCAAATGGGTTGCATCATCGAAGGCAGGATCTGCAGCGCCAGAGGCCACAGGTTGCCGGTCGCCTGCTCATGCTGCCAGGGCGCCAAGCCGTCACCGGCCTCCTTCAGCGCCCTGGACACCTCCATCTGTGCGCTCCACGTCGATGGCGGTTCCAGCCCCATGCTGTCGAACGTTTCCTTGTTGTAGGCCAACCCGACTTCGATGTTAGGCCAGATGTTGTCGATCGGTGCACAATAAATATTGCCGTCCGGCTGAATCAGCGAATTCATGAAGGTCGGATAGAAGATATCGTTCCACTTATCATAATCCGGCGCGTAGCGGTTGGGCTGGGCAAGGTAGTCGTCAATCGGTACTGCCCAACCGTTCTGCACGGCAAAGTTGTGCGTGCTGCGCACCAGGTTGGGCGCCGTGCCCGCCGTCGCCCCGGCCGTCAGCCAGGCGAAATAGTCCTCGCCGCCAGGGCCCTCTTCGTACACGATCTCTGTGCCGGGGTTCTCTTCGTGGTAGCGCTCGGCAAGGATGCGGGGCGCGTTGACGACGATGGGATTCTCGGCCGAACGGCTGGTCCATTCGGTAGGCGTATAACTGCCTCCGAACCAAACGCGCACCGGCACGCGGTCAACGTCGGGCATGGCCTCTCCCGAGTCGTCGGCTGCGGCCGACTGGTCGACTTCAACCTCAGCGGGAGCACAGGCTGCGAGTAACGCGGCGCCGCCGGTTGCACCTGCCAAGGATAGAAAACCGCGCCTGCTTAACTGTTGTTTCTGCATGGTCGTGACTCTCCTTAGGTAAAGGCTTCAAATACAAGTTTGTACGATTGCGGAATACGAGAACAAAGTTGGTGAGTACGTGAGTGGTCGAGCCCTTCGTCGGATTCGATGAGAGGTACCGGGAAAACCCACCCTCCCGGCCATGCTCGCAGAATGATAAACCAACGATCACTCTCATGTCAAACCGTTCCCACCAGGCTGCCTCGGGCGAAACAGGAACATTCATGGCGTCTTGCCAAAATGGATTGATTTTACGTTTACCTGACCAGTCTAGCGTTTTGGGCCCAGTGGAAGGGGGGAACAGGAGCCGAAGGGAATGGTACTCATTCGTAAACAAGAGGTCTTGACTGAGGGGCGTAGGTCGAGTCGTAGATCGTATATGTTGAAATCAACAATAACCTGTTCTGAGAATTCTAAGGAGCCTGCAAATGGCACCGGGGCGCCCCAGAGGCAGATTGCACTGAATTTCTACTGCCTAGATTGTTCCGAAAGACCCTTGGCGATAAGACCACGGTGGCCAATGTCGGACCAGAGCATTGACCACCGGTTCCTACTGAATTCCAATGCAAATCCTGTTTGACACGACGACCTTGCGCGCGGATCTCGCAATGGTATCAGTAAATCTCTCTCCCAACCCTGCCAGCGGTATTGTTAACTAGGGCTCTTTTTCGTGTCAATCGAAATCATCAAGCCCCTTTTCCTCTTTGAGACCGCCGCGCACGCGGGAACGCTACCCTATGACTACGCTTCGACGCCATACTCCGCCTCGAACCTCGCCCACACGCTCTCGTCCACCGGCGTGGCCGCGGCCCGGATATTCGCCTCCAGCTGCGCCGCGTTCAAGCTGCCGATCGGGTTGCCGTGAATGCGATCTTCGCGCAGACAGAACTGGATTGCCAGCTGTAACAGGTCAATCTGCTCTTCGCGACACCACTGCCAAATGCCCCGCGCCGCGTCAACGTCCTCGTCGTTCTTGTAACGCCCCTGCTCCCTGGCCTTGTCGATATCGGCGCCTGTCAGCAGCCCGCGCAGGATAGACCAGCCGTTCATCACGCCGACGTCGGCCGCCGCCGCCGCACGCAGAACCGTCCCGGCGGCAGTGTGCCGGATGAGGTTGTAGTCATTGAAGCAAAGAATGAGATCGACGTCGCCGGTCGCAATGGCCTCCTGGTGGAAATGGTGCTCACGCATCCCGTATCCCGCGTTGCGGACCAACCCCCTCGCCTTCAACTGCAGCAGGCCGGCCAGCGTCCCGTCTTTGGCCAGGGTAGGTTCTATGCGCTTAGGGTCGTGGATCAGCATGCCGTCGAAGTAATCAGTGCCCAGAATTTCCAGCTGGTCCTCCACGTCCCGGATCACACGTTCGGCCGAATAGTCGGGCTCGCCGTCACCCCGGTAGCCGCCCCACGGCGCATTCGAGTGGCAGCAGAGACGCCCCGTGACAATGACGTCTTCGCGCGGGATCTCGCGCAGCGCCAGACCCAACTTGCGCAGAGAATCCCCGTAACAGCGGGCGCAGTCAAAATGATTGACGCCCAGCGACACCGCATGTTTGATCAGGGCCACCGCGTCCTCGTCGCTGACAAATCCGAAGTGGTTGCCGAACCCCTGCGTCCCGAAAGGAATTACAGGTATTGAGAGTTCTGTCCGGCCGAGCCGGCGGCGCGGCACAGGCGGTGGTGCTTGGGTCATTGCTCGCCTCCTGAGTTGGCTTCACCTGTAAACTTTGTCAAACCGTCCTGTAACACGACTTGCCCCGGGGAATGACTGAATTGCGCCGCACTCCTCTCGATTAAACCTCGACGCCGAACTCTTCCTGAAATCTGATCCAAACGCTTTCGTCTAGAGGCGTCGAAGCGGCGCGAATGTTGGCCTCCAACTGCTCTACATTCAGGCTGCCGATCGGGTTACCATGGATGCGCTTTTCTCGTAGACAGAACTGGATCGCCAATTGAAGTAGATCGATCTGTTCCTCCCGGCACCAGTTCCAGTAAGCGCGGGCAGCCTCCGGGTCGTTGTTGCCCCGGAAGCGTCGTTGCGTGTTTACCTCGTCAATGTCGGCCCCGGTCAACAGGCCGCGCAGGATCGACCAGCCGTTTAGGACGCCTACATCGGCGGCGGCAGCTGCCGGCAGGATCGTGTCCGCGGCCGTCTGGCGGACGAGATTATAGTCGTTGAAGCAGAGGAGCAGGTCGACTTCCCCCGTTGCAATTGCCTGTAAATGAAAGTCGTGCGGCTCCATGCCGTACCCAACGTTTCGCACAAGGCCGCGTGCCTTGAGTTGCAGCAGACCTGCAAGGGAACCATCTCTGGCCAGCGTGGGCTCAATCCTGTTGGGGTCGTGGATCATTACACCGTCAAAGTAGTCGGTCCCGAGAAGCTCCAGCTGGTCTTCCACGTCGCGGACTGCACGTTCGGCTGAGTAGTCCGCTTCTCCTGTACCGTGATAACCGCCCCAGGGCGCATCGGAGTGACAGCACAAACGCCCCGTGATGATTACTTCCTCACGCGGGATCTCGAGCAGGGCCAGGCCCAGCTTGCGCATCGAGTCCCCGTAGCAGCGGGCGCAATCAAAGTGATTGGCTCCCAACGACATGGCATGCCTTATGAGACCGACGGCATCCTCATCGCTGACGAAACCGAAACTGTTGCTGAATCCCAACGTGCCAAACGGAATTACGGGAATCTTTAGTTCAGTGCGGCCGAGCCGCCTGCGGGGCAACATCGGGGCGGCCATAGTCACTGATTCTCTCCTCGCTTGTCTTCCAGTGTGCACCACGACAAACAGTTGCGCAGCAAGGCCTGGAATGAAGGATGGCGCCAGACCTCCGGGTTGTGACCGGGCGTCACGACGCAGACCCGGCCTTTCCCTTGCATGCGGGTCCAGCCGGCCGGCTGTCTGCCATGCTCGGACTCCGAATGGAGGAAGAGATCCACGTCCGGATCGTTCATCTCCATCATGTAATGCTCGTCCATAAGCGTAAAAGGTGCACAGCCGGCGGTCAGCGGATGGTCGGCGAGTGGCGCGACTGTCACCGGGCACTGCGCCGGGTGGCCCGTAAAAGTCCCACCCATCAGGCGGCAGAGCGAGAGGGAGTTGTCGTAGAGGGCCGTTCCCGAGTGCAGAACGAGAATACCGTTGCCAGCGGCTACATATTCGACAAACGCCTGCCCGGTCTCCTCTGTAGCCCATGGTTCATGGTTCACCTGCGAACGGTTGTTGGCTTTGGAGAAAATGACAAGCGGGTACTGATTCAAACGCTCGGTCCGCCAGCCGGCGGGGTCCTCCACCCAGTCGAACTCTAGACCGCAATCCTCCAGGGGAGCCAGCCCATTCTGCGTCAGAGAGGCCGGATGAGCGCTGTCGTCGCAAAAGACCAGGCTTCGCATTCGTTGATTCCTTTCGACCGCTTTCTTGAATTTCCTGCTGCCTAGTGCTAAACCACCAGTCGGCGGACTGTGACGAACTGGAACTTCCTTCTTCAGGAACTTACAGCCGTCAGTTTTTCACTCCACAAAACCAATAGGCGGACAAGCTCAGTGCGATTGGACTCGTTATCTTCAGCCTCGGCAAGCGCCAGCACCCTGGCACTGGGCGGACTGCTCATCGGCACATGCTCGCCGGCCTCCAGAAGATTGGCGATTGTCTCAATCAGCGCTGTGCCCTGGGCATAGTCACCGTCAGACGAGCCGAGCCACGCCTTTGCCTGGCCAACTGCCCGTGTGGCGGCTCCTTCTTTGTCCACCGCAGGCGGGATCATGTCAGGGCCTCTACGGCGGAAGAAGCCCCGGATTGCGGCCACAATACTGGGATCCCGCACCGTGCCGTCCGGGTATACCACGCCGTGAATGTCACGCCAGCGGCTCTTGCCTATCATCAACTCCCACAGATACCAGCCAATCCCTGCTTCCTGGCAGACTTCCAGCGTAACGTCGTACGGATTGGCTCGCGCAAGGCAGGCCAGTTCCGAGATGAAGATCGGCTTCTGGTTGGCTTTGGCCACGCGGATTGCGTCGTCAATTTGGCTGCGAATGGCTGCGCGGGTAGGAAGATAATCATGATAGGAGAGCACGTCCACATGCGCCTCGACATTCGGTAGCGTTGCCACATTGGCCACACCGACCGTGATCGGATGCGCGCTGTCAAGTTCTTTCATCACGCCGCAAAAGTGATGCACAAACCTCCAAATCGTGCTCTTGCGCTCCTCTCTCTCTGGCACATCATCACTCACCCAGCTGGTAATCAGCGGCTCGTTCATGATGTCCCACATCGCCAGCCCTGGCTCGGAACCCAGGGTCTGCACCAGGTCGGCGCAATAGGCTTCGCCGGCCGGCCAGAACTCGGGCCCCAGCCGCTGGACGCCGGGATTGGGAATCCACTTGTTCTCAGTTGAGTCGATCGTGGGCCGTGTGTCGTCAAAGCAAGAGTCCCATACCACCGGCATGACGCTGATTCCGCGGTCGTGGGCCGCACGCACAAAATGTCTGAGCCGGCCCAGAAAGCTCTTGGGATCGTGTTCGTAAACCACGTAGGCCAGGAAAGGGCGGGCGCTGTTCAGACCCAGCCGCTGAGCGAAAGTCAACTCCCTTTCGACCAGCGCTTCATCATAGTCGCGCCAGAAGGCAATGTCGTTGACGGCCGTGCTTGGAACATAGTTGAAGCCGCGCACGTGGCTATAGGGACTGAGAAATCCCACCTGATTCGTCCTCCGGGATTTAGTGGATAGGACAGCTGTCCAACTGCGAGATGGGCTGTCCCTGTGCGTCACACAATAACAACTGCGCGACCTGTGCTCCGGGCGGCGGCCTGCGCACGCAGTCGACTCGCAGCACGTTGAGCGGATTGACGAGAGCCAGAGTCTCCGCTCCCACGCCGCATTCATCTTCACCCAGCCAGACAAGCTGCACATTGCCAAGATGAAAGAGGCCGAAAACTCCCGTCAGGCGGATTCCCGCGTCGATCGACTCGGCCTTCAGACGTTGATTGGCACAGCCGGCGTCCGTAACGTTGACGATAGGGCCGGGGCAGCGGGCAGCGTACCAGTCGATATCCAGACTCTGCGTTGCACCGGGCGCCATGCTGCGCAGTGGTCCCAGAATTTCGGCCTCCATATGGAACAGATTGAGCTTTCCAAAATCGAGGCCCCCCACAGGCTCGCCGTGCCCCGTAGTCCAGCATTCAACCGACGCGCCTTCATCGGGATACTCTTCCCCATGGAAATAGCCAAAACGCTGGCAGAAGGCAAAGTCGGTGGACTGGTTGACGAAAGCAATCCAACCGGCCGTTGAATCAATACCGATCTTGCCCAGCTGGTACAGATACTGCGCGCCCAGGAGGTTGGGCCGCACTTCCGGCTGCCACTCCGGGTTGTCTTCCTCCCCGAACATGACGTTAAAGCCCCGGGAGAAGCGGCTGTCCGGGCTGGTCGGAACGTAGAGCCATGCCTGATCGTTGTGGGTCTCCTGGCCGTCGTCGTCCAAGCGGGTAGCATCCACCTGTACGATGTCCCATATGCCCCAGGATCGCGCCCGGTCGGAGACATTCGTCATCTCCAGGTGCAGGCTGACGCGGCCGCCGCCGGCATGGAGCGTAACTTGGCGCGAGATCTGTACACCGGTACGGGGGTCGGGCAGGCTCTCCATGCGGATCGAAGCCGCTGCGGCCGGCGAGTCCAGGATCTCCAACGCGTAGCGCCCGGTGTCAAGAACCGGGTCAGGCGGGCCGTGCCACTGGTCGGGGCTGTCCCAACCCTGGGGCGCCGGCCAGGTCTTGTCGCCGCCGTAGTTCTTCCAGGCAACGATGCTGCCGTCCCCCATGTTTTCCTCGGCGGAGAAAAGCTTGCCTGCGAGATTGCGGTCGAACCACAGATAGGGGTAGTCCCCCAGATTGTAGGCCATGATTCGGCCGCCGACGTCCGGAATTGCAACCAGGCTCACCAGGCCGTTACTCAGCCTGACCGCCTCCCATCCATGAAAACTGATATGTTCTATGCGGCAATCTGACGCCGCAGCGTCCTGATCAGCCATGCAACTGTTGCCTCCAATTCTTTGGAGTGAATGCAGCGCAGATCTGGTGCGGGGAATCCATCAACTCTCGGGACAGCTTCAGTCCTGGTCGAATCTCGCTTTCCGGATATATAGTCGGGTCTCCTCTGCAGGACTCTTTTCATACCCCTTCCAGGCGTAGGGGTCGACCCCCGCCACCGGGATTACGCGACGCACGTCGACGCGTGCCACAGGCTGCTCGTCGGGCATCTTCACCCACGGCAACAGCGATTCGCTGCTCAAATAGTGGTTGACCAGCACGCGCCGGTAGCTGTCCTGCGTCCGGTTGCGCAGCGACTGGTGCAGCAGATAGCCGTTGAAAAAGACGACACTGCCAGCCTTGACCTCTACCGGAATCTGAGGCGACTCATCGAACCCGGTCGCCATATCGTCGTGCGTGTCGAACTCGTCCGGGTTGCCGTGCCTGCGAGTCGGATAGAGATACCCCGGCCGCTGCGAACCCGGAATCACCCACATGCAGCCGTTCTCGACATAAGCATCGTCGATCGCAATCCAGGCCCCGATCAGCGAGCGGTCGCGGGTCGGGATGTAGTTCTCGTCCTGGTGCCAGGACTGGCCCGGGTATCCGGGCGGCTTGATGAACAGCATCGACTGCATGCACTTTACATTGCCCGACCAGTGTGCCAGATGGGCGCCTGTAATCTGGCTAAGCACGCCGCTGATCTTAGGATGGCGCGTATATTTCTCCATAACAGGACTGACATAGTGCGGCTGATGGATGGCCAGAATCTTGGAAAGAACCTCCTCATCGCTTAGTTCCTGCGGCACTGGTTCGATGGTCAAATTGGGATATCCCCCGCGGGCGACTTTAACGATGTCCTGTTTCAACGCCTCCAATTCAGCCGCGTCCAACAGGTTGGGCACGGCAAGATAGCCGTTGTCCACATAGAATTCCACCTGCCCCTGATCCACCACCACTGGCACTTCGATTCGTTCGCTCATCTGCTCACTGGTCATCAATCAATTTCCTTCTGTCGGAAAAAGTAGGAAGGCTAATCGCAATCTGAGCTTGTGCCGCCCCAGAGCTGTCGAACCTCTTCAACCCTCACTCCAGATCCGCAATCGACTCCTGCACCGCGGTGATTGTGTCCTCGATATCCTGCTCAGTGTGGGAGAGAGTCAGAAACATCGGGTGCATCGGATGAAGGTAGAATCCCCGCGCCAGGCACCCCTGCAGCATGGCGATGCACCGGTCCTTGTCCTCCTCTTCCATGACCGGAGTGGGCATGGGCCCTGTGCCGGTCAGGCGGTAGCCGAGGCCGCCCTCTTCACAAGCAGCATTTATGCCTTCGATCAGTCGGTTGCCGATCTTCCACTGGTAAGCGATGCCGTCGCGTCGCTTGACCTCTTTGATGACCGTCTCAATGGCAACCAGGCTGGGCAGGTCGCAGTGAAACGTCGCGGCCATCCAGCTGGACTGACACTGCGGCGAGCCGAGAATATCCTTGCGGCCGCCGACAAAACTGCCGGGATATCCATTCGCGCAGGCCTTTGCAAAGGCCGTCAGATCCGGCGTGACACCATAGTATTCACCGGCGCCGCCGAAGGCCACCCGAAAGCCAACCTTGACTTCGTCAAAGATACACAGCGCCCCGTACTGATGTGCCATGTCCACGCAGCCTTGCAGGAATCCTTCCGGCGGCCCGCTCTCGCGGATCGTCTCCATGATCACGCACGCGACCTCGTTGTCGTTCTGCTTGAAAATGTCCTCCAGTGCATTGAGATCACCGTAGGGAGCTTCAAGCGTGAACGGAGCGATGACGGAAGGCGCACCCTCGTCCTCAGTGCGTGACCAGTCATGCCATCCGTGGTACCCGCTGCGGATGACCTTGTCGCGTCCCGTGTATGCCCTCGCGAGCCGCACAGCCGCCGACGTGGCCGCGCTGCCGCCGATAAGGAACCCGAGCATCTCCACCGCGGGAATCAGCTCGATCAGCATCTCCGCCACCTCAAGCTCTTTAGGGTGCGCCGTGCTGTAAATCGTGCCCTCATCCATCTGAGCCTGTACCGCCGCGTTGATGACGGGATCGTTGTAACCGAGCAGGATAGGGCCGAAGCCCATCAGATAGTCCAGGTACTCGTTGCCGTCCACGTCCCAGAAGCGGGCGCCGGACGCACGCTGCGTAAAGACGGGATAACCGAGCTCAAGCATGTCGTGGCTGCGTTTGTGCCCCTGGCAACCGCGCACAATCAACTGGTCGGAGCGGTCGAGAAGCACCTTGGACTGTTCGATGTTGTATGGTTTAACAGGCATGAGGGTTGCTCCAGTAGGGTAAAGTGTAGCGCGCTCTGCAAATGATCAAGGATTGGGCAGGGCGGATTTTGAATGCCTGCAGGCAAGAGAGTGAGAAAAGAGACCGGGAAGAATCGCTGCCTGTTAACGGTTGGTTAGTATAGCGCGGCGGGGTCGCCGAAAACGATTGGGCAGAAAGTAGGATCGTCGATGAATGCGGTCAGCCCTTGTCGCAGGTTCTCCTTAGGGCGTGACTTTTCCGTCCGCATGTGGACAGCAAAACTGCGCCTGGGTTGTGACGACACGTTCGGACCGCTGCCGTGAAACGTCAGCTTGTGGTGGAAGCTGGCGCTGCCCGGCGCCAGAAGAGCTGGTACCTCTCGCCACGCCTGACCGTGCGCCTGCTGGATCGTCTCTCGCAGGGCTTCGTACTCCTGCGAATGAAAGTCGCTTTCGGTCGAGAGGCCCCATTGGTGAGAGCCAGCGACGAAGTTCATCGGTCCGGCCTCCGCAGTAACGTCGCTGAGCGCCACCCACGCCGTGAACAGTTCGCTGTCCTCCTCCCAGGCCCCCCAATAGTTGTAGTCCTGGTGCCAGCCTACATTCGTCCGCGCCTGCTCGCCCGCGCTTGAAGGGGGCTTATAGAGCAACTGCACCCACCAGACCTGCACCGCGCGGGCGCCGGTAACTTCAGCAGCCATTGCGCCCAACTTTGGATGCGTCACAAGCTCCATGATGGCCTTGCTGGCAATCTGAGGCTTCTCAATTTTGCAAAGAACATTAGGGTCGTCGCCAGGACTCCAGCGCGAAGGACGCGGCGGTACCCCCGTGTCGTATTCTCCGGCGCGCACCGCGTCCATGCCTGCAACTGCCCGCTCCACCACGTCCTCGGGGATCAGCACATCAGGGCAGATGAAAAAGCCTTCCTCTTCGTACAGTTCCTGCGCCAGTACTGCCTTTTCTGACTGCATACCAGGTCTCCATTTGCTGCTGTCGAAGGGCCAATCTCGCCCGCGGTTCGGGCGTGACGAGCTCACCCGCTTGCCAGCCGCATCGCCTTCAGTGTCTCGTAGCAGGCGCCAAGGGGGTGGTAATCGGTCTTGGAGGGCGGACTCTTGAGATCGTCGTATTTCTGATTATTGGCGTCCAGGATGCGGTACCAACCGCCGTACTCGTGATCGACGAAGTGCTTGTCTGAGTATAACCAGGCCTTGTCATACCAGTCCCAGTAGCTGTCGTCACCGGTGCGCAGCGCCAGCGCAGCAGCCGCCGCGAACGTTTCCGACAGCACCCAGTAGTAGCGGTCGCGGTCGAGGATGTCGCCGTCGGGCGTGAAGGTGTAGTGCATGCCTCCGTTCTCGTCGTCCCAACTTTTCTCAAGCGCGACGTCGAATAGGTGCTGCGCGCGCGGCGCCATCCAGTCCTCCGGGCGGTAGCGTTCCAGGATCAACAGCAGCTTGGACCACTCCGTGAAGTGGCCGGGCAGGTAGCCGTAGGGCTTGAACAGGTTCTGCGGATCGTCCTTGTTGTAGTCCCAGTCGTGCGTCCAATCAGTGCGGTAATGTTCCCAGACCAGCCCGTCCGCCTTGTCGGCCAGGTCAACACAGATGCGCTTCGCCAGAAGATGAGCGCGATCGAGGTAGCGGGATTCGCCAGTAGCCTCGAAAGCTGAAAGCATCGCTTCACACATGTGCATGTTGGCGTTCTGGCCGCGGTAGGGATCAACTGCATTCCAATCGCCTGCCGCGATCAAGTCGGAGTAGAGCTGCGCGTCCGGCTCCCAAAAGCGCGTCTCCAGAAGATCGTATGTCTCGGCAGCCAGTTCAACGCCCCCGTCGACGCCGGCCTTGGCCGCGCAGGCTGCGGCCAGCAGGACAAAGGCGTGCCCGTAACAGTGACGGTCGCCGTCCTCGACATCCCGGCCGCTCAGCACCCAGGCAAATCCGCCATCCGGTTGCCTGTGCATTTCCGTGAGGCATCGCAGCCCGTGCGCGGCCGCTTCGCGGTAAGCGTTCTCCTCCAGCACAAGCGAAGCCACCGAGTAGCAGTAAACAAAACGGCAGGTCCCCACCAGGTGCTTGGTCATGCGGTCGAAGACCGAGCCGTCATCGCGCATCTGGTTTATATAGCCCCCGTACTCGTCATCGATACAGGCTGGGTGGTAAAAGGAGATGATGCTGCGAATGTGGTCGCGCAGGAAATCAGGGTCGCGATATGCCATTGTCCGTTTTCCCCTAGTTTGGAAACTGGTCAAGTGGGTCCGTATGAGGCGGCGCCGTCAGATCCAGGCCCCCCAGGGATCACACTTTTTCAACCTGTCGCCAAGTGCAGAGTAGATGTCGGGCAGGTCGAACACTTCGAGACAGTTTTCAATGAAACACGAAAACGGCCAATTGTGCAAAGGATTGTCGATCAGAAGCTGGTAGCTGGGGAGGTAATGGACCAGTTCGCACGTGGGTCGCGAAGGGTGCAGCAGCGCGGCCATCGCCACAGGCACCGAGCCCACCCCGCGGCCGATCAGATGAACCTTCGCGCCGCCGTCTTCCAGGCAGTCAACTGTTCGTAGCAGGTCAAAGACCCGTCTTCCCAGATAACTCTCACCCATCATGCTGCCGAAGCTGGCGTAGAGGTAGTCGGCGCCGTAAGGTTCAAGCAGGTCGTTGGAACCGCAGGAAGCGGGGAAGCTCTGGCCGGTGCCGCGCAGGTCGACGGCGAGGATACGCTGCCCTTCAGTCAGGCGTCGCTGCAGCCAGGGAAGCGCGGCGCAGTCCTCCTCACTCGAAAGATGGCCAACCAGGAGTGAGACCTCGCCCTCAGGCCGGCGGCACTGGTTCTCCAGGTCCCCGAACATCGTCAGAATGACCTGGATGCCCGGTTCGGTTTCGACCGCGAACTGGTAGCCCTTGCCGGTCGCGGCATCCTGCCCGCCGCTGCGGCGCAAGAAACGGTAGTGGGGCGTCGAGTCTATCGGGTCAACCTGCAAGTGGTTCCGGACAGCGCCCTGGAGGGCCTCGTATCCGAGACAAGTGCGCTGCGTCTCAAGCTCCTTGGCCCGTGTTTGTGTGAAGCCGAAGATCTTTCTGCTGCCGAACGGAACCACTTCTCCTTCAGCGGCGTTAAGCTGCGCTTCGGGAATCTCTTCCATCTCCGACTCCTGCCATTCGTCTCCCAGCCCCGCGTGTTTCATGAAAAAGCGGTACATCGCCTCACGTGCATGTTTATGGAAGCCGTGATCCAGATGGCCAACGCTGATTTCGGTGGAGTCAGGAGAGCCGAGCAGCGTATGAATCTTCTTCATCTCGGCGTGCGCCTGCCTCGCCCCGCGCAAATCAAAGTAGCAGTTTTCCTCGGCCAGAATCATCGTGGGCCGCGGCGCAAAGGCCAGCAGCAGGTCGGCCTCGTCCAGGCCGAACGCCAACGCGCGCGGCGGGTTCTGTTCGGCATCTGCGGGCAGCTCGTTCTCCAGATTGCAAAGCCAGCTGGTGATATAGCAGTCCGGCGCTGCCATCGTGATCCGAGGATCCAAGG
Organism: Caldilineaceae bacterium SB0664_bin_27; assembly: GCA_009838625.1. Lineage (GTDB taxonomy): Bacteria > Chloroflexota > Anaerolineae > Caldilineales > Caldilineaceae > Bin5. Next base: position 4,187 of record VXRG01000038.1, on the reverse strand, counting down.
CCGTGACCTGTGTCGTCTGCGTCCCGCCGCCAGAGCAGCCGGTAACGCCGACGCGACTCGTGTCCGTTTCAGGCCGTGCCAGCAGATAGTCAAGGCCGCGCATCGCGTCCCAAGCGAACCAGCTGCCTACAAAGTCGCCGGTAAGCAACATTCGGTTCCCAATCATGTTGTGGGCCACAGTCGACCTCGGCCCGGTCTCCCCTTCAGGCACGCCCTCCTCTGTGTAAAACTGGCGCCGTTCCCCCTGCGAGACGGGGTCCATAATCAGGACGGCGAAACCCTTGCTTGCCAACCCGCGTGCAAAGAACTGGTAAGGCCCATAGGCTTTGCCCGTATCGGAGTGTCCGCACAGTCCGAGGACGCACGGCAGCTCGGTATCGAACTGCTTTGGCAGGTAGAGGTTGGCGCTGACCAGGAAACCGGGCCGGCTTTCGTAGACCACCTTTTCCAGGCAGATATCGCCAAGGTCCATCGAGCCGGTAATTTGCGCGTTCAGGTCAGTTCGTTCTGGAAGCGCGGGGAAACAGCGCGCAGCCTTGGCGCGCACGTCCTCCACGTATGCCGCCGCCTGCGCCCGCGTCTGAATAGCGGCCAGCCTTTCAGAGCGCTCTTGCAGGATGCGGCGCACGCGGCCGACCGTGTATTCGTGGACCATATGTCCGTAGCGATTATTGTACATTGTGGGAATTCCATGATTTGTTGGGTGAGGGACAGTCTAACCCTTGACGCTGCTAATGACAACCCTCTGCAAAAAACTTCGTGAAGAAGAAGGAGTCGATCAGGACGGGCAGGAACACGGAAAGGACCTTGGGCCGTGCATATCAAATATTCCGAAAAAACTGTCGTACAGACGCGTTTCCCCTTTTTCATTGACCAGAGCTGACTTACGCGGTATAAATGAGATCATTCCCTGCACTTCTGACAAGGAAATCGGTATGCCCAGCCCATTCCCTGGCATGGATCCATATCTGGAACATGGCGCACGCTGGCCGGATCTGCACCAGCGCCTGATAGCTTACTCATCCGAGTTACTCCAACCGCATTTGCACACCACATACGTTGCTCGCATTGACGAAAGAACTGAAATGAAGCCGTATGGCAGAGAGCTCACTGCCAATTTCGTCGTAGAGCCTCCTCGCCGACTTTCGAAAACGCAAGTTGCTTTCGGCTCTCTGTCAGCAGATGAACCTCAAACCATAAGGTTCTTGGATGACGAACGACGTGTTCCTTACATCAAGATAGCAAGTGTCGAGTCAGGGGATGTGGTAACACTGATCGAGGTGCTGAGCCCTGACAACAAGATTGGTCGGGGTCAAGCACAGTATATGGAACGACAGGATGAGATTCTAGAAACTCCGTTTAATCTGGTTGAGATCGATCTCCTGTCGAGGCCCACAGCAACCTATGCTCGCTTTTTCGAACTGCACTCCCCCCACGACTGGCGCTACAACATATGCATCAGTCGTCCCCAAAGGCGTACCAGCGTGGAAGTCTACGCGATGCCCCTTAGGGACCGGCTGCCGCGCTGCAAGATTCCGCTGTTGCCCGAAGACAGTGACGCTGTGTTGGACCTTAATGCTGTCCTTGCTCGTTGTTACGATGCAGGCGCCTATGGCATGCTCCTTGACTACAGCAAACCTCCTCCGGTCTCGTTGAGCAAGGCTGAAGAAGAGTGGCTGGAAGCGCTGCTCCTTGAAAAAGGCTTGCGCACGGCGCCGGCGCAACAGTAGCTGCGCGACCTCCTTTTAACACCAAGAGTATCCTATTTGCGACAGGTAGTGCCTGTCTGAATGAGATGAAAGGGCTGACTTGCCACCCGATCCGATCTTCCCACTGATCCAATTACCCGCCGAATATCGAACCCATCGCACAACAAGGCGTGTCGATCTGGGTCCGGGGCAGTCCTGCGACCTGATTGACGCCCAGGGCCCCGGTTGTGTCCGGCATTTCTGGATAACCGCCAAATCGCCGGAAAACCTCCAGATCGAGATCACCTGCGATGGCGGCGAGCCCCAGGTCAGGATGACGCTGCATCAGTTTTTCGGCGTTCTCCTGGGTCTGGCTCCCTATCGCATCGAGTCTGCTCCGATCAAGCTGATGCCCCTGAACGGCTACAACTCTTACTTGCCAGTCCCCTTCCAGCATTCGTGCCGAATCAGTCTGCACAACACGGGAGAAGCATCCACCTCAATCTGGTCGATGGTCAACTGGCAGAAATTCGACAGCGGCGTCATGGTCACTCCCTACCGGCTGCACGCGCGCTTCAGCGAAGAAAAGCCCGCAGAGCCTCTGGGCTCGACCTTGCTCGGCGCGGTCCGCGGCAATGGCTTCGTGGCCGGCCTGTTTCACGCGGTCAAGCGCCATGACTACAGAGACATGATCTGGCACACCGGCGGGGATACCTGGCTGATCGACGGCGAAACCGAGCCCCATGTCCTGCGCGGAATCGGCAGCGAAGACGTATTCGGCCACTCCTTCGGCATGTACCCGGAAATGAGCGATTGGACGGGAGCGCCACATGTCGTTGGGCTGAACGCCGACTGTTCAGAAGTCGTCGCCTACCGCTTCTTCGGCGCGGACAGCGTAACCTTCAACTCGTCGTTGTCGCTCCGCTTCGGCACGCGCGCCAACGACATGGAAAGTGTCCTCTACTATTACAAAGAAGCAGGGCGCAACGCCCCCACAGTCGAGACGCCGGGCCAGTGGACGCTCTCGGGACCCTTTGAATGCGAGACATTCGACGATTTCGACCGTTCGGAATTCCCGGAGAAACCCGAAGAGCAGTTGCCGTCCGGGTGGGAATGGGGCGGGCGGTCCTTGACAGCAATGAAAACAGAGCCGGAGTTGACCTGGATCGACTTCACCCGCTGGTTTCGCCGCGACGCCACCGGCAACACCGGCACGCAGCCTGCCGATGTCGCCGCCTACGCCGAAACTGTCTTGACAGAGAATTCAGACAGGGAGGCCCTACTGAAGCTCGGCTTCGACGACTGGATGAAGGTATGGCTAAACGACGAACCGGTCGCGACATTAAGACACGACAGGGGCTTCGCGACTAGCGAACTACCTGTCAGACTGGGACGCGGTGAGAACCGGCTGCGGCTGAAGCTAAGCAACTTTGACAACGTCGAGTGGCGCTGCTGGGCATTCAGCTGCGTAGTACTGACCACAGAGTAACCGAGATTCCTCCTTAGGCGCGCCTCAAAGGGACATCTGCCAGACCCGAACGTTGCTGATCGTCGCGCTGCCGGCCTCGACCGCGAAGCCCAGCCGCCCGCCCGGCTTGTGGTCCATCGTGAAGCACTGGATGTGCTCGTCGTCGATGTAAAGCTCCAAATGCGCATCGCGCAGAAGCAGCCGCCAGCGCGCCGGTTCGTCGGGCGTGAAACTGTACGGTTTTCCATCCTGCGGCTTGAACGCATAGCCGTCGTAGCGACCCACCCCCACGCGCCCGTCGCTCTGCGCGAACAACAGGGTCCCTTCGCTAACCGTCTCCCCCTCCACAAACAGCCCTGCACCGGAAATCGCGGCATCGGAAGCGTGCACCGTCACCTCCGCCTCCAGTATGACGCCGCGCGCGGTGTCATACTTCGCCGGCAGGATGGCCAGGCCCCCCGATACCGCGCTGAGCTGCGCCTGTCCGGCCTCCAGGGAGCACGCGTCCTCCTGCAGCGCGTACAACTGGCTGTCTTCGAGGGCGACCTGCAAATCTCTCCCCTTCAACGCCTCGTTGCCCGTCCACCAGTGCAGACTCAGGATGCCGGCGTCGTCGCGCTGCACCGACTTCAGTGGCGAAAAGTAGATATCCTCCGGCCCGGCGTGCCCGCTGCGCGGAACCGTATGGTGATTGAGCAACAGTTCGTCCCCGCAGCGGTAAAAGCGGGCAAAGTATGTATAGAGGACGGGGCTGCTGCCCAGAAACGGGCCCTGCCCGGGATCGAGTACGTAAGGACCCTCCTGGCTGTCCGAATTCAACACGAACATCCCCCCCTCGCCTGCGGGTAGCCGCGCATGTCGGCGAGCCCCCAGCGGCGCGGACCCTACCCCCAGCAACATGTAGTAACGGTCGCCGAACTTCTCGACCGCCCCCACCACGACGCGATGCCCCCCCACCGCGGTCGCGCTCACCGCCGGCGCCGCCCGGAAATCCCGGCCAACGAGCGCGGCCACACACCCCGCCGGCCCGC
>VXRG01000177.1 GCA_009838625.1 Caldilineaceae bacterium SB0664_bin_27 | reverse complement strand
GCGACCGCCACCGCCACCGCCACAAATACGCCCACGCAACCGTCCCCTACACCTACATTGACGGCCACGCCTTCCAGCACCCCGATTCCGGCCGAAGTCTTTGTCCGCAGCCACACCACCTATGAAGATGACTTTCAACTAGTGTTGGTCGGCGAGTTGGTAAACGGCGGCGCCTTCGAAGTTTATGGCGTCCGCGTACAGGCAAGGTTCTTCAACAGCAGGGGCGAACAGGTTGCCGACGCCGAAGCGCCGGCGGCCTTTGTCAAATTGGAGGCGGAACGTACCGCTCCGTTTCGCATGGTTGTGGACGTCGACCCGACCGCGGTGGAAAGCTATGAGTTGGATCTGTTCTATGATGAATTCGCCGTCGCCGAGTTCCGCGACATTGAAGTGTCGGCCGTAGCCGTAGTGGAGCGGGAAGGACGCGTTGCGGTGGTCGGCATACTTCACAATCCCCACGAAACCGCGCTGAATTCGGTAAGAGTGGCCGCCACGTTTTATGACGATTCCGGGGAAGTTGCGGAGGTGGTGGAACTCTCCATGTTCGGAGAAACTATCACGCCCGGCGCGGAACTTCTCTTTGAAATCCCCTTGCATGGGGACGACAGAACGTATGCACATCTGTACGTCCAGGCCCAAGGTCAATTGAGCCTGTTCTGAACTCCGTCAGTCGACGCGCTTCCCTACGCGTTCCTCCTGAGAACCCGAACGCGCAACGCCCCTCCGGCAGTGATTACACTGCACGGAGGGACGCCGTGATCCATTCCTGGTTGAACTGTACTCTATCCGTCAGTCTGGTCCAGGGGGTGCACCATTACGCTCACCCGGTTGTCCAGTTCAGAGCTTTCGGGTACAACATTAGCCGGGTCGACGACGACTTGCAGCGTCCTCGCTCCCAGGCCGTCCACGGCCCGGAACAGTGTGCGCACAGTGACCTCCCCTCCCGCCGCCAGAAGCTCAACTGTCTGCGGCGGTCCGAGGAGGTTCAGATTGTCGGTCTCATCCAGGACGTGGACGCTGAAGCCGCCGACGTCTTTGCTTCCTTCGTTGCGCACCGTGGTAGTTACAACCACCAACTCCCCTTCACCAGCCTGCGATACATTTACGACAACTTCCTGAGCGTTCAGGGAAAGATTGACCCCCTCTACGGTGTTTTCCCCACTCGTAGACGACGCCAAACTTCCTGAGTCCGTCTCCTGCCTGTTGCCCTGCGCCGACGAACTGAATCGGAGTGTGCGCTCGGCGAAGTTGTCATTTTCGTCGGTCTCGTTGATGACCTCGTTGGGATCGGCCGTCACGCGAATCGTGCGGTTTCCTTCCAAGTCACTCGTATCGAAGGACATCACCGCCAGTTCCCGCGCACCGGGCTGAATTGGCTCCTCTATCGAGAACTCGCCTATTTCGACGGCTTCCTCGTCTGTGACGTCTTCAAACAGAACTGTCACGTTCTCCGCCGCCGTCTTGCCCTGGTTGCGAATCACGGCCGTAATCGTAACCGGATCACCGGCTTCGGGGACGGGCGGGAAGAAGCGAATGTTTGAAGGCAGAATCGTCAGATTCGGCCCCTCTTCCGACGCTTCCGAAGCCGTGCGCACGCGCAAGGTCTTTTCCACCCTGTTGTTTTCCTCATCCAGTTCGCGCACTGCATCTTCCGAATCGGCTACGACCCGGATCTTGCGTTCACCGGCTTTACCTTCGGTCCCGAAGGTCACCGATACGGTTGTACTGTCATTTGCGCCCAGCTGGTCGATCCGCTGAGGACCGCCAATCGGTCTGGGCACTCGTTCGGTCACGTCCAGGAAGCGTACTACGAAACCTCTGGCGTTGGCATTGCCGCGGTTAGTGATTTTAGCGGAAATCTCCGTATCACTGCCTTCGACCGGCTCTTCAGGGTCGAATTCAACATCCTCATCGGCTACAGAGATGTCGGCCAGTTGCGGCGGCGAGATAAAGAGCCCGCGCGTCGCCTGGTTGTCCCGCTCATTCATCTCCGCAATGACATTGTTGGGATCGACAACCACCCGGATCTGGCGGCTTCCGATCTCGCCGGTGTCGGTAAAGGAGACCTCAACAGTACCGCCGCCTCCGGCAGGAACCGCATCCAGCAGCTGTTCCGTGCCGATGGGTATCGAGCCGCCGCCGGTTACGTCAAGTATCTGCACAACCACGTCGTGAGCCGTATCGGTGCCGTTGTTCAGAACTGTGGCCGAGACCGTCACCACGTCGTGGATCTCCGGTGACTGCGGCACGAACTTGATGTTGCCGGACAGCATCGCCAGGTTCGGCGCCATTGCGGCCTGTACCGGCAAGGTGACCACCGTCTGGTTGTCCTCCTTGGTACTCTCGCGGATGAAGTTGTTGGGATCAACGACCACGCGGATGCGTCGGTCGCCTGGTCTTTCCAGCGTGTCGTATATTATCGGTACGGTGGCGCTTGAGCCAGCCGCCAGATATCCGATGACGTAGGGCTGGCCGATCGGCTCGACGCCGGCTTCCGTCACGTCCAGGAACTGAACGACCACGTCGGTAGCGTCCTCGGCTCCGTCATTGAGGACGATCGCCCGGACCAGAACCCGGTCGCCTTCCGTCGGCGCCGCAGGATTGAAGCCCACATTGCGGGGATGGACAATCAGATTAGGCGCAGCCCGTTCCAGCACCGTCACCGATTTAGTGGCCTTGTTGTCGCTTTCACTGCTTTCTTCAATGAAGTTGCCGGGGTCAGCCGTTACTTCGATGCGGCGTTGACCTTCCTTGTCGGTGGTGTCGAAAACTACGCCCACGGCCGCGCTTCCACCCGGCGGAATCAGCGAAATCGCCTGTGCCGCCCCGATGGGCACCGCGGGCCGCTCAGTAGCGTCCATGAACTGAACATCCACATCGCGTGCCGGCGCGCTGCCGTGGTTGACGATTACCGCAGTGAGAATGATCCTCTGCCCTTCGCGCGGAGACTTCGGCGTAACGGCAACGTTGCTTGTCTTTACCGAGAGATTCGGCAGAGGCTGGGCCGCCATCCTGAGCGCAGCCGACGCTCTGTTGTCGGTCTCTTTCGTCTCCGCAATGTAGTTATTGGGGTCGACGATCACCTGAATTCTCGGATCCTCTTTGCCAGCCGTATCGAACACGACCTGGGCAACGCCGCTGCTGCCGGCCGGTATCCGGTCGATGATCTGCGGTTCGCTGATCGGTACACCTTGTCCGCTGCCTTCCACAAACTGCACGATTACTTCGCTGGCGTCGCCGCCGCCTTCATTCAGAACCGTGGCGCTGATCGTAACCTGATCGCCGTCCACAGGCCTGCTCGGATGGAAGCCGACGTTGCCTGATTCGATAACCAGATTGGGAATCGCAGGCGGATTGATCGAAATCGCGGCCTCTGCCTGATTGTCGGTCTCATCAGACTCAGAGATGAGATTTCGGCGGTCAGCCACCACTCGGATCTTGCGCTCCCCGGCCTTGCCCCGGCTGTCCAGGACCGACACCGCGATTCCGCTGCTCCCAGCAGGAATCGAGTCGATCAGTTGACCGGAACCGATGGGAACGGCTTCGTCGTCCGTAACGTCCAGGAATTGGACATCCACTTCACCCACATCCTGGCCACCCTGATTGACAATTACGGCCTGCACACGGATCTCATCACCCGAGTTCGGGTTTGTCGGGGTAAAGCTGATGTTTTCCGCTTGCACTGACAGATTCGGCGAAGTTCCCGCCGCTATCAGCAAGGTCTTACTGGCAGTGTTGTCCGTCTCATCGCTTTCGGGAATGATCGACAGGCTGTCAACACTGGCCCTGATGCGCCGTTCGCCTGCGCGACCGGCAGTCTTGAAGGTGACGCTCGCAATCGCGCTGTCGCCGGCAGCGATCGAGTCCAACGTCTGAATGTCGCCAATCGGACTCAGTCGTCCCCCGGTTACGTCAGTGAAATGCACCTGGACGTTTTCGGCAGCCGCGGCGCCGTTGTTCACGACGGTCAACGAGATGATTACGTCACTTCCGGCCGACGCTGTTGGCGGATTAAACCCAATGTTTTCGGACAGCGTCACCAGATTCGGCATCGGCGCAGCCTCAACCTCCAGACTGCGAGTGCCCTTGTTGTCTATCTCATCGGTTTCGGCGATGAAGTTGCCCGGATCGGCCACGACTCGCACCTTGTAAGCGCCCGAGGCCTCCGGTATCGAGAACTTCACTGACACAACGCCGCTGCCGCCCACGGCGATCCTGTCCAGCTCCTGTGCCTCTCCGATTGGCACCGGACGCCCAGCACCCACGTCTTCAAACTGCACGACCACATTCCTCGCAACTACGTCGCCATCGTTGCGCACGACTGCGAGGATTGTTACCGTCTCGCCCACGCGGGGATTGGCCGGGCTGAAACCGATGTTTTCGGCTAGCACAACCAGGTTCGGCATTGGCTCCGGATCCAGAGTCAGCAGGCGTGTGGCAGTGTTGTCCTCTTCGTTCGATTCGCGCACCCGGTTGTTGGCATCGACCAGCACCTGGATCTTACGGTTGCCAATTGGTCTTTCGGCCGTAATAGACTCAGTGATGGTCACGGCCGCCGTTCCGCTGCTGCCAACGCCGATTTCCGAAATCGTCTGTTCGCTGCCCAGCAGACGGGCCTCGCCGCTGGTAACGTCGAAGAACTGCACCGATACATGTTCGGCCGGCGCGGAGCCGTTGTTGCCTACGACCGCGCGCAATGTTACTTCCTCTCCACTTACCGGCTGCGCCGGGTGAATTGCTATATTGTTACTGTGGATAAACAGGTTCGGCGCAGGCGCTCTGCCAACAGTCATCGAGGCGCTGCCCTCGTTGTCCTCTTCACTGATCTCACGGATAAAGTTGCCAGGATCTGCAACCACTTGAACTGTTCTCGATCCTTGTCCACCCGAGGCCTTGTATTCCACGATCGCGACGGCCGATGAACCGGGTTCGATCGCCTCGATTGTCTGCAGCTCCCCAATGGGACTCACATTGGCTCTGGTCGCGTCCACAAACTGCACGATTACATTCTCGGCTCTCGAGTTTCCTGTATTCAGAATCGTGGCGTAGATGGTAATCGGCGTGCCGGCAGCCACTTCCGTCGCGCTGAAGCCTATGTTTTCATCCACAACGACCAGGTTCGGCGCCGGACCGTGACCCACATGCAAAGTGGCGGTGGCGCTGTTGTCTCCCTCTTTTGACTCAGCGACCAGGTTATGCGGATCCACCTGCACCTGGATCTTCTGATCGCCGCTGCGATTGGCCGTGTCGAACCGGATCGATGCCACTCCACTGCTGCCCGGAGCAATCGATGGAATCACCTGCAGAGCGGCAATAGGCGCCGCGGGACTTCTGTTCGCATCCAGGAACTGCACCTGTACATCCTGGACTTCGGTATCGCCTGCATTCAGTATCGTCGCATAGATGGTGACTTCATCACCTTCAACCGGGTTGGTGGGGGCGACACCAATGTTGCCGGAGGAAAGCTCCAGGTTCGGTTCGTCGTCCGACTGCAGCGAGAGGGTCTTGCTTGCGCTATTGTCGGTTTCGTCCAGCTCAGTAATGAAATTGTCCGGATCTGCTGTGACCGTGATACTCGGATCGCCTGCACTCGTGCCCGAATCGTAGGTAACGCGGGCCACTGCACTACTTCCCGCGGGGATGCTGTCGATTATCTGGTTCAAGGCTACCGGTGTCGTTCTGCCTTCCTTGAACTGAATGACTACGCTTTCGGCGTCGTCCGTCCCGTTGTTCACAATTGTTGCCAGGATCGTCACCTGCGCGCCGGGCTGCGGCGAGGCCGGATCGAAGCCTATGTTGTCCGCATCTACGTACAGGTTGGGCGCAGGCGCATCCGCGACTTCGAGAGTACGGGCCGCTGCGTTGTCCGCCTCGTTTCGCTCTGATACGAAGTTGTTGGGATCGATCACCATCCGGATGGTTCGTTCGCCGCTCTTCTCTTCCGTATCATAGTCCACCTGTACCACGCCGCTACCCCCGACCGGGATTTCGGCAATTGTCTGGGGCAGACCGATCGGAACAGCCGCGTCCTCATCCGTGACATCGACGAACTGCACCGTAACTGCACGCGCATCGGCGTTTCCGTTGTTGAGAACTGTCCCGTGGATCGTTGTCGTCTCGCCGGCATGCGGCTCGGACGGGTTAAAGCCGATGTTGATTGACTGTGCATTCAGATTGGGCAGGAGCTGCCTTTCACCGGGTAACTGCAGTTTCGCCGTCAATACCCGGACGTCGTCAACATACCAGCCTTCGTTTTCATTGAAGGTTTCGTCGACCGTGTCGAACCAGAAGCGAACCTGAATCGAACCGCTCTCGCTCACGGCCTGGCTCAAGTCCACGTCCCGTCGCGCCCAGTGCCCCTCTGTACCATGGGACTCGAATACGGTCTTCCACGTTGTTCCGTCAGTGGAGATCTGCACTCTTGTGCGGTCAAAGCGCGTGTTTCTCTGCAGTTCGCTCCACTCGTAGAATGTGAGAAGGGCATCGTCGGCCCCGGCAATGTCGATTACGCCGGACGTGATCTTGCCTTCATTCTCCTCACCGGTGTCGTAGTTTCGCTGCCTCTCCTGACCGTAGTACCAGGAGGTCTCCGGGCTATTAAACCGCAAGCTGGAAAGGTGCCACAGGCTGTCGTCGGCGTCTTCAATCGTCCACTTGCCGGACCCGCTTTCCATATCGTCTTCAAACACGATCGTACCAGCACTGGTTCGGGCAATGACGATATTGGACAGGTCGGACTCGTTGCCTACGTTATCGGCGACCCGCAGGGCGAAGTAGTAGGTGGTGTCCGGTTCCAGCCCCGAGACCTCAAGCTCCTCTCTGGAGCCCGAAGCGCCCGGAATGGGAGGCGCCGCCGCGCGCTGGGCAGAATCCCAAGTGGCATTCGAAATGGGCGCTGTGGCGTACCTGATGTCATAGGCGGTCGACTGACCGGTGAATCCGTCATCACCTGTCGCCGTCCAGGAGAGAATGACCTTCGTCAGGAGTACGCCGGAGGGAGACAAATCAGAAACGGTCGCCGGCGGTGTCGAGTCCTTCTCCATGGAATTGAACAGGTTCAGACGCCCGTTTGTCAGCGTCTTTTTGGACTGTTCCGGCAGTGCATCGACACCGGACAGGATGCGCTGCTTTACCTGATCGTTGTTCAGCCCTTCAAACTCCGACCAGATCAGCGCGGCCGCGCCGGCCACGTACGGGGCCGACATCGATGTACCGCTCGTGGACCCGTATCCGGACGGCAAACACATTGGACAGCGCCCGGACGGAATGGTTGAAAGAATGCTTACACCGGGGGCAGCCAGATCGACCCAGTCCTCGCCCCAGCTGGAGAAACCGGCGTAGATGTCGTCGTGATCAGTCGCCGCCACAGAGATGATATTGTCCAGATCGTAGGCAGCCGGGTAGAGCTTGCGGTTGGAGTTAGAGTTACCGGCGGAGCAGACATGCAGCGGCGAATCGACCCGCCCCATCGCCTCTCGCAGAGCCTGCGAGGGCGAGCCTCCGCCCCAACTGCTGTTTGTCACCACAATGTTCTGCTTCTGTTTATTGCGCAGGTCGTAAATGTAGTTGAAACATTTGACCGCGTTGGAAGTCGTCCCCGTGCCAAATGCGGTGATGAATTTACAGCCCAGGATTTTCGCGTTCCAATTGACGCCAACGACACCCTTCCTGTTGTCACCCGCTGCAGCCGCGATTCCGGCCACGTGGGTCCCGTGACCGTAGTCATCCAGCAACTTCCCGCTGTTGTTGATGGCATTTATGCCGTGGAAGTCATCCACATAGCCGTTGTCGTCATCATCAATACCGTTCTCCACGCACTTGCCTACACCCCTCGGACATTCCTTCGGGTTCACCCACAGATTCGGGATCAGATCTTCGTGTTCGACCTCGATACCGGTATCGATTACGGCGATGATAATGTCTTCCGAGCCGGTGTTGATCTCCCAAGCTTCGAGCGCGTCGATGTCGGCGTCGGCCGTGCCTCCTGTCTGCCCAGTGTTGTGCAGTCCCCAGAGTCTCTCGAACAGCGGATCCGACGGTGGCTCCTCATTGATCTGCAGCAGGTAGTTTGGTTCTGCGAAGGCAACCCTGTCGTCACTTTCCAACACTTCAATCAGATTTTCGTCCACATCGACAGGCGCGCCCGCCAGCCGCAGCCCCTGGTCGGCATCTGTTACATCGGGGTCCAGATTGTCTTTTTCCGAGAGCCCGTATTCGGCGTAGAAGTCTGAAATCTGGTCGCGAGTCACTGTCTTCTTAAAACGAATCAGCACCTGCCCCGGCACATACTCCGCGACTTCCTCTTCCTGGAGAATCGCCCTCTCGATCCGCTCCTCTCCTATACTGGAAAGATCGATCTCCCCGGAGCGAAGGCTCGTGTCGAGAATGGTCCCCAAGCGATCGCCGGAAAGTAGGAGCCCGGCGGCCAGACAGAGGACAAGGAACAGGGCAATGAACGAAAACCTTTTCATTTCTGGTCTATCTCCGTAAACTCAGCGCATCTTTGGGCATTCGTAAGATAATCGTTGTGAAAAAGTATTAATTTCGGTTACGACAGGTCCGTTTATGTTGACACACATAGCGCGAATAATCAAATGCAACGCGATTCCCCCGTTGACGAAAACTTTATTTGCCGCTTCAGAATGAGCGATTCTGGCAGGTCTGGGGGTTGTCCAGCAGGGGGGAGAAGGGGACTATCCGGGAGCGACCGCTATGCGGAAACGAACTCCTTCTTCGGTGCCTGTCCGTTCCACAGAATGCGCTCGGCGCCGGCATAAACGTTCAACCGCTCGCCGCGCAAAAAACCTATCAGCGTGACGCCAAACCGCCGCGCCACGTCCACGGCCAGATGACTGGGCGCAGACACTGCGCAGACTACCGGCAGGCCCGCAACCGTTGACTTTTGCAAGATCTCGTAGGAGGCGCGGCCGCTGACCAACAGGATGCCGTCGTGCAAGGGCAACTTCTGCTGCATGAACGCCCAGCCAATCAGCTTGTCGAGCGCGTTGTGGCGGCCAACGTCCTCGCGCAGGCACACGAGGTTACCTTCGGCGTCGAACAGTCCGGAAGCATGCAGCCCGCCGGTCGCTTCAAACAGCCCCTGCGCCGATCGCAGCTTCTCGGGCAAACTCGTCAGGACTGCCGGACTGATCTTCGGCCCCGCCGGCAAGGCAGGGCAATCGCGCATCTCAATGGCGTCAAGACTGGCCTTGCCGCACACGCCGCAGGCGCTTGTCGTATAGAAATGGCGCTCGAGCGTCGTCAGTTCCGGCAGGCGCGCGAGGCGCAGGCCGACGTTCACAATGTTGTAGCGCTGGTCGGCGTCGACATCTGCGTCCACGCAGTACGTGATACCGCTGACCTGTGAAGGCTCTTCTACGATACCCTCGTTGTGGAGAAAACCGGCGGCCAGCTCAAAGTCATTGCCGGGTGTGCGCATCGTCACCGCGACCGTCTGCGTTTCGGCGCCGGCCTGCAAGCGAATCTCCAGCGGTTCTTCGGCCGCTAGCTGGTCGTCGCGGACTCTGTGCCGCCCGCTTTCCACAACCGTGACGCGGGTACGCACTTTGCTTCCTACACGAGGTATCATTTCGGTTCGCCGCAGAAATTTTCCGAGGAGTACTGGCTCATAACACTGTTGCTTCTCGGCACTTCTACCCGGTCCAAATGGCTATTCTTGCATTGAGTCAGAGGTATTGATGAAAAGCTGCTTGTTCTGATTTAGGCGCTAAATCGCATTTCGGAGAGAGCTTCTGTCAAACTCTTTTCTGGTCGGGGCAAAGAGGACATCTTTTCCCGTATCTCTTCTAGCTTAGACCATGAATCCTGATCTTTTTCCTGAGAAACATCGCCATTTTCCTTCAGGGGAAGAAGAACACCCACCGGCTTGCCTCGGTAGGTTATCGTATAGCTGACTCGTTCCTCTCGCATCTTGCGCATGATTTCAGAAGCGTGAATCTTCAATTCGTTTACGCCGATAGCGCGCATGGAAAGCCTCCGGCTGGGTCGACTCTGAAGCAAAAGTGTAGCAATCAAGTAGAACAAGCCAATGACTACGGTACAAGCACTGCCTTCCCCATTTGCTGCCTCTTCACCGACTCAATCGGCCGCCAATTGGGCCGACTCCGCAATCGGTTCCACGTGTACCGGGCAGACCTTCAGTTCCGCAGTATGTGTAATCGGATCGTAGCCCGAACCGGTCAGTACGTTGATCGGCACTTCGGCGAAGGAGAAGCTGGCGAAAACCGTCCCCTGCGGCGAACGCCTCGTCGTCTCGACCCGTACATCCACCGCGCCGCGGCGGCTGCTCATCCTGGCCCACCCGCCGTCGTGCAGGCCGAAACGGGCGGCATCGCTCGGATGCACTTCCAGCGTCTCCTCCGGCAGCAGGTCGTTTATGCCCTCAGATCGTCCGGTCTGTGTGCGCGTGTGGTAGCTCTCCAACCGCCTCCCAGTCGTCAGCCACAACGGATAGTCCTCATCGATCGTTTCCGCCGGATCGCGGTAGTCGGTGAAGCTGAACTTGCCGCGCCCGTTGATGAACCCGTCCTCGTGCAGGCGGGGCGTACCGGGATGCCCCCGGTAGGGGATCGGCCACTGGTACTGGCCGCCCTCAGCCAGGTCCCAGTCGATGCCCTGGTAGATGGGAGACAGTTCACACAACTCATTGAAAATCGGGACCGGCGAGTCGTAGTCTAAGCCACTCATGCCGATTCTCTTGGCGATCTGACCGATAATCCACCAGTCCGGCCTGGCCTCGCCCGGCGGGTCCACGGCTTTGCGTACCCGCTGGATGCGCCGCTCCGTGTTGACGAAATTTCCGTCGGTTTCCGCCCAAGAGGTAGCCGGCAGTACAACGTCGGCCAGCTCTGCCGTCTCGGTCAGAAAGATGTCGATCACGACCAGATGCTCCAGGCTCTTCAGCGCATGGATGCAGTGTTCCTGGTCCGGGTCGGAGACGACGGTGTTTTCACCGTCGATTATCATGGCGAAAATTCCGTCGCCGCACTGGTCAAGGGCCGTCACCTTGGTGATACCCTTTTCCAGGTCGACTCTGCGGCCGTAGGCCTTCTCGAACTTGGCCTGATTGGCGGCATCGTCTACGGGTTGGAAGCCGGCGTAGTTGTTGGGCAGCGCGCCGCTGTCTCCGGCTCCCTGAATGTTGTTCTGCCCGCGCATCGGGTTGACGCCGGTTCCCTCGCGGCCGAAGTTACCGGTCAGCAGCGCCAGATTGCAGAGGCTCTGCACGTTCTCCACGCCGCAGATATGCTCGGTGATGCCCAGCGTATAGTAGATGGCGCCCTTGTCGCTCGAGCCGTAAAGGATGGCCGCCTCTTCGATCTTCGCCGCGGGCACGCCGGTAATGCTCTCCGCCCACTGCGGCGTTTTTTCCTGCAAGTGATCGACCAGCTCATCGTAGCCCTCGGTCCGGGTGGCGATGAACTCGCTGTCGGCCAGGCCCTCACGCACGATGACGTGCGCCATTCCCAAGAGCAGCGCGGTATCGCTGCCAACCCGGATCGGCAGATAAAGGTCGGCCATTTCCGCCAGGCGGATGCGCCGCGGATCGGCCACGATCATTTTAGCGCCGCGTGCCAGCGCTTTCTTCAGCCGCGTGGCCGCGACAGGATGGGCCTCCGTCATGTTGGTGCCGATGCAGAAGATCACGTCCGGCTTTTCCATATCCACCAGCGGATTGGACATCGCCCCACGTCCGATTGTTGCCGCCAGACCGGCGACTGTGGGGGCGTGTCAAGCCCGGCTACAGTTGTCGATGTAGTTTGTGCCGAACCCCACCCGGATAAACTTCTGCATCATGTAGTTGGCTTCGCTGGGCGTGCGCCCGGAGGCGACACCGTATACGGCGTGGCGCCCATGTTTCTGCTCCACGTCGATGAAACCCTGCGCGGCCCGCTGCAGCGCTTCGTCCCAGCTCGCCGGCTGCAGCTGACCCTCCTCGTTGCGCACGAGCGGATGGGTCAGCCGGTCCGGGTGGTGGACGTAGTCGTAGGCGAACTGGCCCTTGACGCAGAGTGCGCCCTGGTTGGCCGGTCCGTCAAAGGCCGGTTGCACGGCGACGATGCGGTTGTCGCGGGTCACCAGGTCGAGCGAGCAGCCGACGCCGCAGTAGCCGCAGATGGTCCGGGTTGTCTTGGTGTCAGACGTGCTGGCGTTCATCGAAAAGTCCTTTCGACGAGTTAAGTGCGAAGAGGCGCGAAGCCCATTTCAGATCAACTTCCGCGGTTCAGTGTGCCGTCGCCGGCGAAGCGCAATGCCTTTTTGTCGGCCAGGGCGCCGGTCGGGCAGGTCTGCACACACTGGCCGCAGAAAGTACAGGCCGAGTCCTGCAGATGGCCGCCGAACTCGACCGTGATCTGGGTCGCAAAGCCGCGGTTGGCCATACTGATGGCATAGTCGCCCTCCTGCTCCGCGCAGACTCGCACACAGCGGTAGCAGGAGATACACAAATCGTAATCGCGCAGGATAAACGGGTTGGGGTCGTCCGGGCGGCTGGCGCCCGACTGCGCGCCGGCGAAACGGCCGCCCCCCGCGTCATAGCGCTCGACAAGCGTGCCCAGCTCCTGTGAAGCCACGCCCCGCAGCGCGTCCACCGTCACCTCGCGGTTTTCGGAAGCAACCAGTTCCAACAGCGTTCGCCGCTGCGCTTCCACTTTCGCAGAGGCGGTCGTGACCTTCATGCCGTCTTCTGCCCGCGTCGTGCAGGAGGCGACAGGCACCCGCTGCCCTTCAACCTCCACCACGCAGAGCCGGCAGCTGCCGAGGGCCTCCAGCCGCGGGTCGTAGCAGAGCGTCGGCACGGCCTTGCCTGCCCGCGTCGAAACTTCGTAGACCGTTTCACCCGGCGTGAAGGCAATCTCTTCGCCGTCAAGCGTTAGCGTGGGCAGTTCCTGCGACTCATTCACCGACTGCATAAGGTCTCTTCCGTTATCCGATTTTCGTCCGTTAACTGATCTCTATGATGCCAGGCACTTTTTTGTGAGTGTCGGGACTATCCAATGCCTTTACTCCCGAAACTCTGCCACCTGATCGGGGAAGTTACGCAGCAGACTGTCACTGACGAAGCCGGCGGCCACCCCCAGCCCGCAGGCGCTCAGCTCCAGGACTTCGCCGATGTCGCTGACCTCGCGCCGCCAGGCGTCAAGTTCGCCGGGACCGTCGCCGGACAGGCGTTCCAGCAGGCGCTGCGTTCCGATGCGGCAGGGGAAACATTTGCCGCAGCTCTCGTGGGCAAAGAACTCCATCGCCTGGCGAGCCACATCCACGATATCGCGGCTGTCGTCGAATACGATTATGCCGCCCGCGCCCAGCATCGAGCCCGCCCCCCGGATGCTCGGTTCGTCTAGCGTGACCGACTCCAGCGCATCGCTGGCAAGAAATCCGCCCGACAGCCCCGCCATGGTCGCGGCCCGAAATGTACGCTCCGGCAGCGGCCCGCCGGCCCATTCATGGAGGAGAGTCCTCAGCGGCAATCCAAACGGCACTTCATAGTTGCCGGGACGCTGCACGTCGCCGGAGAGGCTGATTACCTTGGTACCGGCATGGTCTCCCAAGCCCAACCCCTGATACCAGTCCGCGCCGCGCCGCATGATCTGCGGTACCGCGCACAAAGTTTCCACGTTGTTGACGGCCGTTGGCAGGTTTTCGAAGCCGTGCGTTGTCGGGAAGGGAGGGCGGTTGCGGGGGAACGGGTGCTTGCCCTCCAGGCTGTTGAGCAATGAGCCCTCCTCGCCGCAGATGTAGGCGCCGGCGCCCCGCCGCAAATACAGTCGGAACGTGAAGCCGCTGCCGAGTATATCATCTCCCAGCAGCCCGGCCTCTTCGGCGGCCCTGATAGCGTCTTCCAGCCTGGCGTTCGTTTCCGGGTATTCGTACCGCAAGTACAGGAATCCCCGGTCGGCTCCGGTGGCGTAGCCTGCCAGCGTCATCCCTTCAATCACGGCAAAAGGGTCATGGTCCATCAACGCCCGGTCCTTGAAGCAGCCCGGTTCGCCTTCATCGGCATTGCAGACGATGCTCTTCGGCTCGCCCGGCGCCTCGCGTACGAATTGCCACTTCAAGCCCGTGGGGAATCCGGCGCCGCCCCGGCCGGCCAGTTTCGACTCCTTCAACACGTCGATCACATCGGTCGGGCTCTGCGCTTGCACAGCGTGTATCAAAGCGTCGTAGCCGCCGCTGCGCCGGTAGCCGTCCAGGCTGTCCCGCTCCGGCTCCCTGATTTCGGCGAAGACGCACTCTTCACGCCCACCAGGGTTCGGCACGGGCAGTGGTGAAGAGATTCTCCGCTGCAGTGTATGAAGCGGCGCGCTCACGACGAAGGTCTCATGGCCGATCAGCAGAGGGACCGGGTCGTCGCAACGGCCGGCGCAGGGCATCTCCTCCGTTCCCTCCAGACTTTCGATGATTTCGAGCGCACCGCGCTGGCGGCAGACGGGCCCAGTGCAGATGCGGGGCCGCTGCAGGCCGCCCTCCGCACGCGCAAAGTGATGATAGAAGGTGACCGTGCCGTACAGGTCCGCCAGGGGGATGCGCAGCTCCTTGCCGATCGCTTCGATCGCCCCGGGTGAGATGAATCCGTCACGATCATGGAAGGCATGGAGGACTGGCAGGAGCGGCGCGGGTTCGTCCCTGAAGCGCCCGATCAGCGACAGATCGGTTTCCGCGACGACGATGTTTTCGGTATATCCGCTCGTTCTCTGCTCTTGTCTCGTCATGGCCTCTTGCGCTGAAACAGGTCATCGATCACGTGTAAAGTGCATTAAATTCTACCAGTTCATCGTCGTTATCCCAACTGGTTCCGACCTTCACCGGGGCGCGGGCAACCTTCGTAAAGCCGTTTCTCCGACAAAAGGTCCGGGCGCTGCCGCCGTTCACCAACACGGAACGGACGAGACACAAGAGACGCTGTGGTATACTTGCGTGGATGATTCAGACCGCATATTCACATTTCGCCGAGACCGTACTTTCCCCTCGACCGCTGGTGCGGCGCGCCGCAATCGGCCTGCTGGCGGCCGGCGGCGCAGCCGTTATCGCCCTCGTCATCGGCATCGCCGGGCCGTTGATCGCTCTCGTTCTGGCCGCGGCGATCGTCGGGGGCACGCTCATTCTTTTGGATACGCACTGGGGCTATGTGGCCCTGGTCGGCGTTGTCTTCATTTTGCCTTTTGCCAGCCTGCCCTTTCGTCTCGGCTTCAAACCGACATTCCTGGATGCTGCGCTCGGCGCCCTCGTCTTCGTCTGGGCCCTCAAACTGGTGGCAGGAGGGCCGGGACTCTCCTTTTCTTCCCTGGCTAGGAACACCAATGTTTCCCGGGCCCGGCAGTTTCTGATTTCACCTATCGGGCTGCTCATAGCGCTGTTCATGCTGATGGCCGTCTACAGCTTCATCTACGGCATGACCCACAGCCGGCCTACCACCACCATCATCCGGCGCTTCGGCGAAATCCTGCTGGGCATCGGTCTCTTTTTCGTCGTCATCAACACGGTGCGCACGCACAGGGAACTGGCGTGGGTGACCCGCTGGCTGTTCCTGGCGGCCTGGGCCTGCGCCTCAATTGCGGTCGCGTTCTACGTCATTCCCGAAGCATGGACGGTGCGGGTGCTGGATATGCTGGCGCGATTCGACTACCCCGGCGGTTTTGGCGCGCTGCGCTGGATCGAAGATGACCCCGACGGCACGATGCGGGCGATCGGGACGGCCGTCGACCCCAATGTTCTGGGGGGCATGATGATCCTGGCCGCGGCAACGGTCGGGCCGCAGCTCATTTCGCCGCGGCCGCTTCTCCCCCGCTGGTTGATCGTTCTGATCTTCGCCACCATTGTGCTGGCGCTCTACTGGACATTCAGCCGCTCCGCCCTCTTCGGTATGGTCGCAGCGCTCTCCGTGCCCGCAGTGCTCAAGTACCGGCGCCTCCTGCCCTTCGGAATCGTGCTGGGCCTGCTTCTGTTTCTGTTGCCGCAGACCCAGGACTACGTTGCCCGGCTGTTGGAGGGGCTGGCCGGCCAGGATGTGGCCACGCAGATGCGATTCGGCGAGTACAAGGACGCCCTGATTCTGATTCGCCGTTACCCGCTCTTCGGAGTCGGCTTTTCAGGCGTGCCCGACATCGACATCTATCTCGGCGTCAGTATGTTTTACCTGACCGTCGCTGAAAATATGGGCGTCATCGGCCTGGTCATCTTTCTTGCCGTGATGACCGGCTTTTTCGGCATGTTCATCGCTGCCTGGCGGGCCGGGGTGGCGCCGCAACGGGAGCCTCTGCTCCTCGGATTCGGCGGCGCGGTCCTGGGAGCCCTCGTCAGCGGGTTCGCCGATCACTACTGGTTCAACCTTACCTATCCCCATATGACGGTTCTGTTCTGGATGATTGTCGGCCTGACGGTGGCAACCATTCTGGTAGAAAGAGAAAGCGCCCAAATGCGAGGAGAGAGGGTAGAGAAGAGAGGAGAGAGGAAAACTTTCTCTCCTGGTCATGAGCGCCATCTGGCAAGGACTTAGCAGTCACAAAAATTGTATGAAAGAAGCAAAATCAGGTCTGCACAGCGAAGTGAATGAAATGGGCAAGGTCCACGTCGATCCGGTACCGGTTGAGCAGTCCGATTCGACCGCCGGATCAACAGGCTTCTCTTTGGACCTTCATCCGCTGCCCGCCGCGGTCGATGACAGCGGCCCCGGCCAGCTTACTCGCGGGCGGCGACCGTCCTGGCTGCGCGTACGTTCAGCCGATACGCCCAGATTCCGCGAGCTAAAGCAGCTATTCCGGGGCAAGAGTCTCAATACCGTCTGCGAAGAGGCGATGTGCCCCAACATCGGCGAATGCTGGGGCCGGGGAACTGCGACCTTCCTGCTGATGGGCGACACCTGCACGCGCTCCTGCGGCTTCTGCAAGATCAAGACAGGCCGCCCCGACCTGCTCGACCCGGACGAGCCGAGGCGCATCGGCGAGAGCGTCCAGGCCATGAATCTGCAGCACGCGGTGCTGACAAGCGTCAATCGCGACGAGCAGCCGGACGGCGGCGCCTGGGTCTTCGCCGAGAGCATACACTGGATCCGGCGCCTGCAGCCGGGATGCACGGTGGAGGTCCTGATTCCCGACTTCAAGGGGGACTGGGCCGCACTGCAGACCGTGATGGAGGCCAGGCCGGAGATCCTCAATCACAATACGGAGACCGTTGACCGCCTCTACAAGACGGTCCGCCCTCAGGCCCGCTACCACCGGTCCCTGGAGCTTCTGCAGCGGGCCAAGCGTATGGATTCGCAGGCTTTAACGAAATCGGGGATCATGATTGGACTGGGGGAGAACTGGGAGGAGATCCTGGTGGTCATGGACGATCTGCGGGCGCACGACGTCGACATCATGACGATCGGCCAGTACCTGCAGCCCAGCCGGTTCCACCTGCCTATTGTGGGTTACTACAGGCCCGAACAGTTCGACCGCCTGCGCGAGGAGGGCGAGCGACGAGGGTTCCGCTGGATGGAGTGCGGCCCGCTCGTACGCAGCAGCTACCACGCAGACGGGCAGGCTCATCTCAGCCCGCGCGAAACTGCAGTGGTTAGTGGTTAGGGGCCAGTGGTTAGTTGGATTACTTGGCGTCGCGAACTGAGTTGGACTGAGTTAACGTAGGCGAATCTGGTTCGCACTATTCTGGCTGCAGACCGAGCCTCGCACGGGCCACATCAATATACTCCTGTGAGACTTCGTAGCCTACCCAGCTGCGGCCCGCTTCCTGTGAGGCCACAGCGGTGGTACCGCTGCCCATAAACGGGTCCAACACGACATCATTGGAGTAGGTGTAGAGTTGGATGCAGCGAGCCGGCAGCTCCACAGGGAATGGCGCCGGGTGCTTTACTCTCTTCGCGGACTCGGCGGGAAACTCCCATACACTTTTGGTCCACTCAAGAAAACTGTCTCGGCTGATCGTTGCCTGCTTGTGGCCGCACTCCGGTTTGCGGCGGGCGAAATCCCCCTTGCAGAAGACCAGGATGTACTCGTGCACGTCCCTGAGTACGGGATTTGAAGGTGAGCGCCAACTGCCCCAGGCACAAGAAGACCCCGCGCTGGCCTGCTTGTTCCAGATGATTTGACCCCGCATCAGAAAGCCGAGGTCAGTCATGTCCGCGGTAACGAGAGCGCTCAACGGCAGATAGGGTCTGCGGCCAACGTTGGCGACGTTGATACACACTCTGCCGCCATGCACGAGCACGCGGTAGGTCTCTTCCCAGACCTCCCTGAGGAAGCGGCGGTACTCCTTCACGCTCATGTCCTCGTCGTAGTCCTTACCCACATTGTAGGGCGGTGACGTCACCATCAGGTGCACGCTGTTGTCCGGCAACTCGTGCATCGAGCTGCTGCTATGCGCATAGAGGCGGTTCAGCTCCGGTACCGGGTTCTCTGGCGAAGGGCTGTCAGCGACAGTCTCGGACTCGCCATAGATCTTGCGATCGTAGAAGGCACTGGAGTCATAGCCGACCCTTGCGCTTGTCCCAAACGATTGCATCCTGTTTTTCGATTCTTTCGTCCTGGTCACTCTGGGATTCTCCATCCGGGGCTGACTGCGCTGCGGCATCGGGTGCGGAGAGGTGGGGCCCTACGGCGAGCAACTACCAGCCGAGTATGTTTGACTGCCGCGGATATGTCAAGTCCTGCCGAAATGTAGAGCGCATCCCATCCTTCCGGTCAACGGGTCAATAGTAAAATCCTTCACCATGTGTCAGCTTTTGGCATCTTTTGTCACCTTTATGGGGTTTCTTGCCCCCAAGGCAATCGGATCTGAGCTGGTTTGCCAGTATTGCCGAAGACAGCCAGAGGGTCCACGAAGGGCACACTCAAGCAACAAACATAGCGCATGCGCGAGGGCAGGCGCAAATGTGAAACGGCAGTGGTTAGTGGTCGGGGGTTGGTGGCTGCGGGGCTGGAGGTGCGAGGGCAGAAGCACGGTCTCGCCATGCGTTTTGGGCAGCCTACCAGGAATGTGAGGCCATAGGATGCAATGGCCCTTGATTGAGGTTACGCGCGGCGAGAGTGCGCGGCGCTGCGCGGGCAGGCCTTTAGAGGGAGCAGACTGCTTTTCTGACAAAGGTCAGGGAGCCGTTCGATTCAAGGGTTCACGGGTTAGTGATTTGAGGCATTTGTCGTGTTTTGTCGTGTTTTGTCCGGTTTTAAGGGGGGATGTACGATATTTTATATATTTTGTCTTTCAAATGGGGCCGAACTTCTGCCTGGCTTGAAGCCACCACTGTTTGCGTGATCACCGTAAGAA
>VXRG01000153.1:8723-19771 GCA_009838625.1 Caldilineaceae bacterium SB0664_bin_27 | reverse complement strand
TGGCTTTATCAATTATATAATATATTTATTATCAGGCCTCCTATAGAGTACTCGCACAACTTTCGTACAAGCGGAAGACCTGAATGAGCGCGTGTCCGCCTGCTATGTGAGATCACCCTGAAACTCTGCCCGTGACAAGCTGTGCCAACCTCAGGTCACATTCTCTCCGGGACCGGATACTGTTCTGCGACATCGGGCCCTGAGCATTCCTGACGCCTCCACGTCTCCACGGCCCCGCAGCCGTGACTATCGCCTCCCACCTTGCCCTGCGCTGTCCTTTGGTCCTGCTGAATCAGTTGGACAACATGCACGAAAAGCCACGATCCGCCCCCAATTTCGCCCTAAAAAAAAGCTTTCGAGCGGACAAAGCGGACATATTTATGAAAAAATTCATAAATATACCCGCCCATTCCTTCCGGTTCTCCTCCTCAGACGCGCCGCCAGCCAGGCACGGGCAGTCCCATCCCACTCGTCATGAGTCCCGCGAAAACATACGCGAAAAGGCATCCGCTGCTTGCAGGTGCCCTGGCTGGCAAATGCCGTCGCGTCCTGTATTCCCTGCGGATCCGGCCTACTCTCTTCACTGCGAATGCCCTGCTCCCTCCCTCCATCCACCACTCACTTTCCAAAGTTCCCCGCACCTGCCACTCAGACATCAGCCCTTCTCCCACCCGTCGGGATTCTTGGAAAGTAGTCACGAAATCGAACCGCTCAGTTGGGTTGCTCAAGTAGATAAGCTCTTGTTACACTACATCCCCTTATTATCATCCGTGAGACCGTAGAGGCTTCGTGATGGATCGGGCGGTCCCGCCTGTTGATCGGCGCAAGGCATACCGAACAGGAACCGCTGAGATAGAACGAACTGATTCACGCATTGGCTGAAAAATCGCCGGCGCCGCAACCGGCCCGCGTCGGCAAGCAAGAGGAAGAGAACAATGCGGGGATGGCGGTTGACGCGGCGCGGGGACTACATCAACAGCGAGCTTGCCAACCGCACGCGGCCCGCGGTGGTGTCGTTGGAGCGGTCCAGCCTGTGGTCATTCGTTGTGCGCACCCTCCAAGGGCAGGAAAAAAGACGGGGCAGAAACTATCCGACCGCCGCCGCGGCCATGCAGGCCGCGGAAGAGGCCGCGACGGCAGCCAATGCGAACAAAGAGATTTCGGCGCAGGTGACCGACTATCTGGGTGCAAAACAAAGGGGAGAAAAAAGGGCGCAGGCTAGATTACGTTAACATCTGGCGAATGCGAACCAATATGTGACAGTTGCCGCTCCGCCGCATCATCTCGTAGGGGCACCCCTTGAAGGCCGCCTTTCGAGAATCCCTGATGTCTTCGCCGTTCTCCGTGACCCTCCGTGGACAAAAATGCTGTTTGCCGTCCTTCGTCTTTCTTCGTGGATATCCCCTGGTTGAGGCAAACGTCAACAGACCCGGGCAAGCAATTTCGAATGCAGACCGCTGCATGTCGAATTTTTTTCACGTAATCTCTCGTAAACTCTCGTGCAACGCTCGTACATCTCTCGTACGAGCGTACGGCGTGTGTAATGGCCCCCATCCCCTTGTTGACCCGAGAACCTCGATTCACAGCTGCGTTGTAAGGCCAGCGGGGAGCGAGAGCGCGGCAGAAGATCTGAAACAGGGGCAAGCAGAAACATGAGCGAACAGAAGAGTAGGCACGAGCAGCGTGAACGGACGCCCCCCAGACCGTCAGAGGACTTCGAAATTCTCCTCAAGGTAAGGGACACGCTCGACAGAGACGGCGAGTTGAACTGGGATAGACGCGTGCCGGTGAGCGAGTGGGAAGGCGTAGTCACCGATCCGGAAGCGGAAGTGCTGCGTGTGATTGGTTTGAGCCTGGCCTGGCAGAGGCTGTCCGGGAGGATTCCCGCTGAATTGGCAAGACTCTCCAAGCTGCACTGGTTGGACCTCACGGCCAACGACCTTACCGGAATCATACCCCCTGCGTTAGGCCGGCCCAGGAATCTGGAATCCCTGCGCCTCAGCGCCAACCACCTGACAGGGGTCATTCCGCCGTCGTTAGGCCGGCTCTCCAAGCTTTGCGAACTGGATCTGGGCGCCAACGGATTGACGGGCGCCATACCTCCGGATCTTGGCCGGCTGTCCAACCTGTACCTCTTGAGTCTCTTCAGCAATGAGCTTTCGGGATCCATCCCGCCTGAATTCGGTAAACTTACCGAACTGGAGTTCTTGGATCTGTCTGACAACCGGCTGGATGGAGAGCTGCCATCTGAACTGTGCAACCTCACCAGTCTGGAAAGTCTGCTTCTATCCGATAACCGGTTGACCGGAGAGATACCGGCCGGTCTGGGAAAGCTGCCCGATCTGACGATGTTTGATCTCACCGGCAACCAGTTGACTGGTGAGATCCCGCCTGAAATGGGCCGTCTTCTCAGAGCGAGCCCGGAGGATACTGACTAGGAGGGTTGGGAGGATGGGACTCTGTTCGCCACAGGAAAGGCCGCCCATCAGGTGTGTCCCTACGGGGGGATGCGTTGTGACATAGCAGATACCTTCGCTGGCAGGATACCTTATTCACAGGTACGGGTTCACTCGTTTACCGGCCGCCGTCTCACCCATGCCAGCAGCACCAGCAGCGCGAACAAGGGCAGGGCAGCCATGCGGCGCCAGCGCCAGGGTTGGCGCGCCAGGCGGTAAAGCCATTCTAGGCCAAGGCGGCGCAGCCAGAACGGCGCGCGGTGCGCAGTGCCGGCGACGAAATCGAAAGCGCCGCCAACGCCGAGAGCGACGGCGGCCGGCAATTCCTCACTGTGTTGGTGAATCCAGATGTCCTGGCGGGGATGGCCGTAGGCGACGAAAAGCAGGTCGGGATGCGCCGCGGTCAGACGCTGGCGGATTTGAGGCCAGTCGGTCTCTGAGGGCGAGCCGGCGTAGGTGCCGGCAACGGGCAGGCCGGGATAGAGGCGGACCAGTTCGGCGGCGGCGCGCTCGGCGATGCCGGGGGCGGCGCCGAGGAAGAAAACGCGCCATCCTTGCGCGGCGGCCCGTTCACAGATGAAGTGAATGCCGTCGGAGCCGGTTACGCGTTCGGCCAGGCGGACTCCGGCCAGGCGTGCGGCCCAGAGCACGCCGACACCGTCGGGCGTACAGAGATCGGCGGCAGCGAGCGCCTCTGCGAAGGCGGGATGGCGGCGCACGGTCATGATGAATTCAGGGTTGACGGTGCAGACCTGGCGGGTGAACGGCGAGGCGTGAGAAACTGCATTCTCGCTCTCCCCGGCCTGCGTTCGCGACTGCGCGATCCAGCCGCTGATGATGTCAAGCGTCTGCTGGAAGTCGACGCAGTCGACGCGCACGCCCAGAATCTGTATTGATGCCCACTCCTGCTCCCGCGGTGAGCTCATTTCTTGGCGGCGGCCTCTTCGAGCACGGCCAGCGTCTCCCTGGCTGCCTTTTCCCAGGAAAAGCGTTTGACATTCTCATAGCCTTTGGCGATCAGCTCCTGCCGAAGGGCCTCGTCGCGGCTGAGGCGCAGCATGGCCGCAGCGATGTCGTCAACGTCCTCCGGGTCGACGAGCAGCGCGGCGTCGCCCGCAATCTCGGGCAGGGCGGAGTTTTTGGCGCACATAACGGCGACTCCTGTGGTTTGGGCTTCAAGTACGGGCAGGCCGAAGCCTTCGAATAGGGACGGAAAGGTGAAAAACAGGGCCTGTTGCATGAGCGCGGCCACGGCGGCATCGGGCAGGTAGCCGGGGAAGTGGACGCGGCCGGTCAGTCCGCTCGCAGCGACATGCTTTTCGTATTCCTCGCTCAGCCAGCCCCAACGTCCGACGAGAACGAGGTCCCAGCCGATCTGTTGCTGCTGAATCAGGCGGGCGAAGGCGTCGATCAGGCGCAGCAGGTTTTTACGGGGCTGGATGGTACCGACATAGAGGGCGAATGGCCGTTCGTAGACGGGCGTGGGCCCGGCATCCTGGCCGGGTGCAGGCGCGCGTTGAACGGGGGCCTCGTGGATGACGCGGATTTTGGCATCCGGCACGCCGTAAACGCGCTGCAGGTCGTCGGCGGTGTGGCGGCTGACCGCTATGATGCGCTGTGCCGCGGCGGCGCTCCAGCGGGTGGAGAGCTCCAGGTAGAGGCGTTGCAGGGCTGTATGGGAGCGGGGAAAGTAGCGGTAGCCGATATCGTGCAGCGTCACGACGGTGGCAGGCAGGCAGGCGGGCGGCAGGAAAGGGACGACGTGGGCGGGCACGAAGAGCACGTCCGGCGGGCGGCGGCAGAGCTCCCAGGCGAGCGCACGGTGGGTCCAGAGGCGGTTGCCCGGCAGCGTGCGGACGGTGACGGCGCGCTGGTCGTGCGGGGGCGGGGCCGCGCCGCGCATCGCTTCGGCGGTTGGTGTTTCAGGCGCGTAGAGGCGGAAGGCAAAGCGATCGTTGGGCTCGGCCAGCATGTGGCCGGTGATTTGGCGGGAATAGAATTCGGTGCCGGTGGGCTCGATGCGGAGGCTGCGGGAGGCGTCAATGCCGATCGAGAGAGGAGAGAGTGAAGAGGAGTCAGGAGTGAGAACCTCCCTCGCTCCCTTAGTTTCACTTCTCATTGAGCACTCCGGCCTGTATCCCGGCCGCGGCCAGTTCCTCCAGCCCTATCGGTCCTTCCCGCAGCAGTTGCGGCTGCGGTCCGCTCAGGTCCAGGACCGTGCTGGACTGGGCGAGGGGGGCGGGGCCGGCGTCGATGAGGAGAGAGATGCGGCCTTCGATCTGGTCGAGTACGGCGGCCGGTGTGGCACAGGGGGGCTCGCCGCTGTGGTTGGCGCTGGAGGAAGCCAGCGGGCCGACGCGACGGGCGAGCGCGCGCAGGAAGGGATGCGCGGGCAGGCGCACGCCGACGGTGTCGCCGCCGGCGGTGAGGGCTGGCGGCAGGTGGCTGCGCGCGGGGAGTACGAGGGTGAGCGGGCCGGGCCAGTAACGGTCGATGAGCGCCTGGGCCGCGGCATCTACCGGCGAACGCAAAACCGCTGTTGCCTGCTCTGCGTCGCCCAGGAGGACGGGCAGAGCCTTGTGGTCCGGCCGCTCCTTGACGGCGAAGAGCCGGTCAATGGCCGCGGCATCGCTCCAGAGGCAGACAAGGCCGTAGACGGTATCGGTCGGCACGCCGATTACGGCGCCCTGCCTCACGGCAGCGGCGGCCTGTTCGAGCGCGCCGGGTTGGTCAGCCGCGATCACGACTGTCATCAATTCTGCTCCGGTACAGATAGTTGGTCTCGATGCGTGGTCCTTTGCGAACCGGGCGCGTTTGCGCCTCTGCAAGGGCAGCGCAACAGTTTTTGCTTTACTGTGCGCTGTGTATACTTTACAGTGCCCTGTGTATACTACTGATGGCTTGAGAGTACGTCAACAATCATTGCGATATGAGAGACGAACATCCATTTGAAGATCTGCTGGTGCTGATCAAGGGCGCCGGCGATCTGGCGACCGGTGTCGCCTGGCGGCTGCACCGCAGCGGTATCCCGGTTGTGATGACGGAACTGCCCCTCCCGCTGACGGTGAGGAGGGCGGTGGCCTTTGCGCAGGCCGTGTATGACGAAGAGCACGAGGTGGAAGACGTCACGGCGCGCAAGGCGCTGGCGGCGGATGTGCCGGACGTGCTGGATGCGGGGGAGGTCCCGGTTCTGGTCGATGAGGAGATGGAGGCGATCGACGAGCTGGCGCCGTCGGTCGTGGTCGACGCGGTGGTGGCGAAGGTCAATACGGGCACGACGCTGGAGTGCGCGGAGTTCGTGGCGGCGCTGGGGCCGGGCTTCGAGGCCGGCGTTGACTGCCACGCGGTGATCGAAACGAACCGCGGCCCCAATCTGGGACGGGCAATCTGGGAAGGTGCGGCCGAAGACGATACGGGCACGCCGGGCGCCATAAGGACGCCGCCAACCGGCCAGGGATCCGGGGAAGGCGGTAATGGCGGCCCGGCAGAGGACGTTGCGGCGGAGCGCGTGCTGCGCGCGCCTGTTGCGGGGCGCTTTCAGCCACTGGCGTGCATTGGCGACCATGTGGAAAAGGGGTCGCCTTACGGCGCAGTCGTGCAGCCTACGGGCGGGGAGACGACGCTGCTGGCGCCGTTCAGCGGCGTGCTGCGCGGTTTGATCCATGAGAGTGTATCGCTGGAGCCGGGGCTCAAGATCGGCGATATCGACCCTCGCGGCGAGCCCGCGCATGCGTTCCGCATTTCGGACAAGTCGCTGGCGGTGGGCGGCGGCGTGTTGGAGGCGTTTTTGCACTGGCATTTTGGCCGAAGCGACGACAGCGTGACCGAAGAGTTGGGGTTCTGATGAACGGCAAACTCTCCCAGGACCCTCCCGAGCAGGAGGGCATCCAACTCCTTCCGATTCCGGGCATACCGCTGGTGCGGCCGGGCGATGACCTGGCGGCCCTGATTACGGAAGCGGCCGGGGCTGCCGGAATACCCCTGCTTTCCGGGGACATCCTGGTGTTGGCGCAGAAGATCGTCAGCAAGGCGGAGGGGCGGCTGGTGCGGCTGGCGGAAATAAAGCCGGGTGAGGAGGCGCTGCGCCTGGCGGAGAAGACGGGTAAAGACGCGCGCGTGGTGCAGGCGGTCCTGGACGACAGCAATGCGGTCGTCCGCGCGCGGGAAGGGGTCCTGATCGTCGAGCAGAGCAGCGGCTGGGTGTGCGCGCACGCAGGACTGGACCATTCGAATGTGGCGCCGGAGGAGAAGGAGACGGTGGCGCTGCTGCCGGCGGACGCGGATGCCAGCGCGGCGGCGCTGCGCAGCCGGATCCTGGAAGCGACTGGTGCTACGGTGGCTGTGCTGATCAGCGACAGCCACGGACGGCCCTGGAAGATGGGGACGGTTGGCGTCTGTATCGGCTGTGCCGGTCTGCCGGCCCTGTGGGACCAGCGGGGGCTGACCGACCTGTACGGATATGAACTGGTCGCCAGCGAGGAGTGCATCATCGATGAACTCTGCGCGGCGGCGACGCTGGTGATGGGCCAGAGCAGCGAGGGCCGTCCGGCCGCGATCATTCGCGGGTACAGACGGCCCGACGTCGCCGACGCGCCGGCGCGGTCGATCCAGCGGCCGGCGGAGAAGGATCTGTTTAGGTGAAGGGCGGAGTGAAAAACAAAGAGGAGCGAGAGAAACTCACTCCTCCTGGTGGTACCCCCGACAGGATTCGAACCTGTGCTCCCGGCTCCGGAGGCCGATGCTCTATCCACTGAGCTACGGGGGCGCGGCGTAGAGAGAACGATACCACAGCGGCTGCTCCTTCAGCAAACGACATTGTCTGAGCGACGCCTGATGCCAACGCGCGCCGGGGCAGTAGTCATGCCCTTGTGCGGCCAGGGCAACTGCATCTGAATCGCGTTGAGAAATGGTGAGATGACGTAGGCGAGACGATATGGTCCGAGGCAGCGGCCGCGTCGCTGCTGTGGTTACAAGCGAGTCGATCTTGATTCAATGGGTAAACGGAATTTCCGCGGCGGGCTGCGGGCTATGCGCCGTATCAAATCGGTGAGGAGAGAGCTTTGGACAACAGGTCTTATCAGGCAATGCGTACAGAATCTGTTCCCCTGAACGGCAAAAGGACAACCGGCCGGCGGCACGCAGCTTACGAATCATTTACCGGCAGCACTCGTCGTCTTCTGATAAACGCAGGCGTCTTTTTCTGGGCTTTCCTGGCGATCGCTTCGCTGGCAGCCTGTGACACAGATAACGAGGAGGCGTTGGATACATCAGCGCCTGCGCCGCTTTCGATCCCGGAGTTGCTTGAGCCGACGTTTGACGCGGCGGGTGTTGCGCATTATGACCTCAAAATCGGAGAATCACGCCACGACTACCGGCAGACAGCCCTGACGGACACCTACTCCTACAACGGCATGTCTGTGCTCGGCCCCACGCTCCGTCTCAGAACCGGAGACTCGGTGGTTATCAGCGTCACCAACGAGTTGGATGAGGTCACAACGACGCACTGGCATGGCGCCGACGTCCCGGCTGAGGACGACGGTGGACCCCACAGCATTATCGAACCCGGGACAACCTGGATGGCTGACTTCGAGGTGATCCAGCCGGCAGCCACCCTCTGGTATCACCCTCATGTCCATGGGTCCACAGCCGAGCAGGTCTACCGCGGCGCTGCAGGTCTGATAATCATCGAAGACGACAACCCTGCTGCCGCAACGCTTCCGGCAACCTACGGCGTTGACGACATTCCGGTCATCATCCAGGACAGGGAGTTCACCGGGGACGGCCAGCTCGACTTCGCCATAGACGACGGCGGGGACGGAAAGCTCTATACCACGCTGACGGTGAACGGCACGATCAACCCGTTCGTCGACGTGCCCAAAGGGTTGGTCCGGCTGCGGCTGCTGAACGGTAGCCAGGCCCGAATCTACCACCTCAGCGTCGAGGGGGCCGACATGACCAAGATCGCCTCCGACGGCGGCTATCTGGCCAGCCCTGTCGCACTCGAGCAACTCGTGCTCGCGCCTGGGGACCGAGCCGAGATCATCGTCAATGTCGGCATGGAATCCGCCGCTTTGGTCGATAGCAGGTTAGGCCGTGTGCTGGAGATGCGCCCGAACGGAGCAGCGTCAGGCACGGGTCCGCTTCCGGACAAACTCGCCACCATAGAGCGAATATCCGTATCGGAGATCACGGTGGACCGGAGCTTCGACATGGACGATGAGCGCAACTTCTGGAATTTCGGTCCAAGATGGGCAATTAATGGAGCCCAGTTCGACATGAGGAGGATCGACTTTGAGGTGCAGCTCGGAGATACGGAGCGCTGGACTCTCTCCGGCGACGACGGCCAGCACGTGTTCCACCCCCACCAGATTCAGTTTCAGATATTGTCGATCAATGGCGAACCGCCGCCGCCTGAGGAATCAGGTTGGGAGGACACCGTGTTGGTGAATGAAGAACGCGATGTCGTTATCGTCGCCCGATTCAACACGTATGCCGCTGAAGACACTCCATATATGTTCCACTGCCACATCCTTGATCACGAAGACCTGGGCATGATGGGACAGTTCCTCGTCATTGATGAGTAGCTTG
Organism: Caldilineaceae bacterium SB0664_bin_27; assembly: GCA_009838625.1. GTDB lineage: Bacteria > Chloroflexota > Anaerolineae > Caldilineales > Caldilineaceae > Bin5. The sequence continues at coordinate 10,727 of VXRG01000153.1, read as the reverse complement.
GTGACCTGACGAGTGACGCCGCCCGCAGCCACTGGAGCGCGAAAACGCAGTCCACTGGGTCTTGGATGTCGCCATTCGTGAGGACGACAGTCGCATCCGTCAGGGCCATGCACAGCACAACCTGGCCATCTTGCGCCGCCTGGCTCTCAACCTCCTGCACACCGAGAAAGGCGCCAAAATCGGTATCGCTGCCAAACGTAAACGAGCTGGCTGGAATCATGACCATCTCCTCAAAGTTCTCTCTCTATGAGATGCGTTTGCCCTGGTTGTGCGGATGATTATAGATGACTTTCGGCCCTCCCTGTGCTATCATTCTTTATAATTGTCCATTAACGGTTGCCAGCTGTCGGGTAGTGCGCGGCCAGCGGAACTGTACACCAACAACCAATCTCAAACGCGGGCTTTTGTCGGTACGCAATCGATGCGGCCGCCAGACCCTCTAACCACCTGTCTTAAGGAACGCGCCACCGTGTCAAAGCCAGCAGCAGTCCGGGTCCAGTCTTTCGGCACGACCGTCTTCGCCGAGTATTCGGCCCTGTCACTTGAATACGATGCCATCAATCTTGGACAGGGTTTCCCCGACTTTACTCCGCCGGATTTCGTGATTGAGGCGGCGCGCACTGCGCTGGTCTCCGGCCACAATCAATACGCGCGCAGCGCCGGTCATCCGCGGCTTGTGAATGCGCTGGCGGCGGTATACAGCCCGGTTTTCGATCGCGATCTGGATCCGCTGACGCAGATCGTTGTGACCACCGGCGCGACCGAGGGCATCTACGCCACGGTGCAGGGGCTGGTGGACCCGGGCGATGAGGTGATCCTGATCGAGCCGTTCTACGACAGCTACCCGCCGTCGGTCATCATGGCGGGTGGGACACCGGTCTATGTTCCCCTGCGGCCCAAGCCCGGCGCTAGCAGCGCAGCGGACTGGCGCATCGATATGGACGATCTGCGGGCCGCAGTCAGCCCGAAGACCAAGCTGATCATTATCAATACGCCTCTCAATCCCGTGGGCAAGATGTACAGCCGCGAGGAGCTGCTGGCCCTGGCGCAGTTTGCGCAGGAACATGATCTGCTGGTGCTGAGCGATGAGGTCTACGAGTGGATGACCTACGACGGCACGCCGCACGTGCGGATCGCGACCCTGCCGGGCATGTGGGAGCGCACGGTGACGCTGGGCAGCGCGGGCAAGACCTTTTCCGTGACCGGCTGGAAAATCGGCTGGGCGATTGCGCCCGAACCGCTGGCGCACGCGGTGCTGATGGCGCACCAGTGGATCCCTTTCGCGGTGACAACACCCCTGCAGGAAGCCGTGGGCGCGGCCTTTGAGCAGGTGGAGGAGCGCAACTACCTGCATGAGCTGAGTGTCATGTACCAGGGCAAGCGGGAGATTCTGCTGTCGGCCCTCAACGATGTCGGACTGCCCCCGGTGACGCCCCACGGCAGCTATTTTATTCTGGTGGATACGACCGACCTGGACGCGCCTCTGCCGACCGACGATCTGCGCGACGTGCAGATCTGCCGCTGGCTGACGAAGGAGATCGGCGTGACAGCGATCCCGCCCTCCGCATTTTATAACCCCGAACACAGCCATCTGGCCGAGAATGTCGCCCGCTTCTGCTTCTGCAAGACGGACGCGATTCTGGAGGCCGCGGCGACGCGACTACGCGCGAATCTGTAACTCCCCACAGCAGGCGTACAGTGTCCCATGGCTGGTGGCTGCACTGACCGCTGGATGCTGACTGTTGGACAACGACCACAGGACATTGGACATGGAACTACGGGTAGAGCAGGGAAATATCGCTGAGAGCGATGTCGATCTGATCGTCATCAACCTGTTCGCTGGCGTCACCGCGCCCGGCGGCGCGACCGGGGCGATCGACCGCGCGCTCAACGGCGCGGGGGGGCGGGGGGGGGCGGGGGGGGTTGTTGGGGGGGGGGCGGGGGCGCCCGCGCGGTAGTTTTAAAGGCGCAAGTGAGGGGCGGCCGAAGAACGGTCAAGAATAA
>VXRG01000153.1:0-8713 GCA_009838625.1 Caldilineaceae bacterium SB0664_bin_27 | reverse complement strand
CGCCGCGCCTGCTCCGCCCGCTGGGGGATTCCCGCGGCGAGGCCGAGACGACCGCTCTGTTGTATGCACGCGCGAATGGCGGCGCGGCCGAAGATGAAGAGGCCGACGAAGGCGGGCTGAGCGCGCCGCGCGTTCTGATCGTCGGTCTGGGCGGCGGCGGGCGGTTTGGGCTCGGTCAGATCAGGCGGGCGGCGGCGGTGGCAGCTCAGGCTGCGGCCAAACTGAAGGGCGTCAAGACGATGGCGACCATCGTTCACGGCGCCGGTATTGCCGGCCATGACGCCGACGCGGCAGCGCAGGAGGTGGCGCTGGGAACCCTGCTGGCCAGCTACCAGCCCAGACAATATGGACGAAAGAAAGAGGACGCGGGATTGACGAGCTGTACGGTGGTGGAGTACAGCGCGGCCAAGCTGCAGGACGTTGAACGCGGGGTAGCCCGAGGGGAGGCGATCGGCCGCGCCGTGTGCAGCGCCCGAGACCTCGTCAACGAGCCGGCCAATCTTCTGACGCCGCTGGAGATGGCGGCCCGCGCCCGGGCGATGGCGTCCGACGTCGGCTTGAAATGCACCGTGCTGGACGAGGCTGCAATGCAGGAAGAGGGCATGGGGATTCTGCTGGCGGTGAGCCAAGGCAGCACGAATCCGGCCCAGTTTGTCATATTGGAACATGCGCCGGAGGGAGATGAGGAGGCGCCGCTGATATTTGTTGGCAAGGGCATCACATTCGACACGGGCGGTATCAGCCTCAAGCGCACCGGCGGCATGTGGGCGATGAAGGACGACATGGGGGGCGCGGGGGCGGTGATCGGCGCGATGGAAGCGATAGGCCGGCTTGGCGTCCCGCGGCGGGTGATCGGAATCGCGCCGTGTGTCGAGAATATGCCGGACGGCGAAGCGTTCCGGCCGGGCGATATCGTCACCGGGATGACCGGCAAGACAGCTGAGATTATCAGCACGGACGCAGAGGGGCGGCTGATTTTGGCGGACGCGCTGGCGTACGTCGCCCGTTTCGATCCGGTCGCGGTTGTGGACCTAGCGACGCTGACGGGAGCGATCGGCACCGCCCTTGGAATGCATATTCGCGCCGGCGTCTTCAGCAATGACAGCTCTCTGGAGGAGAAGCTGATGGCCGCGGCCGACCACTGCGGGGAGGGACTATGGCCCTTTCCGATGGATGCGGAGTACGAGAAGCCGATCAAGAGCGATATGGCCGAAGTCAAAAACAGCGCCGGGCGGTCCGGCGTGAGCAGCAGCGCGAAATTTATCGAACATTTCACTGAAGGCTACCCCTGGGCCCATCTGGACATCGCCAATATGGTGCTGGCCGACAGCCGGATCAACGCGGAGACGCCGAAGGGCGCGACGGGATACGGCGTCCGGCTCCTGGTCGAACTGGCGGAACGGTACGCGGCCGCCTCTTGAATTGCCGTTGCAGGCAGCCGGGAGGGCGGGCGTCGGCAACCGGAAGCCGGTACTGAGGATTGTAAAACTGTAGGAGAGTCAGGTATGCGGATGAAATTAGTGCGACAGTTGGGTTGGGGTGTATTCGGCGGACTGTTTCTGGCGGGGGCGCTGCCGAAGTTGACGCTGGCCGCGGGGACGGAGCAGACGGTCGGGACGGAGATAACGACGGTGATGCCGGCGATGGTTCCGTTGCTAGGGGCGGCCGCGGGGATTGAGCGCCTGATGGAGCTGGGCTGGCACTACCTGGAGTGGGGCGCGCTCCGTTTTTTGGGCTGGCGGCCGAGCGATCTCAAGTCACCCGGTTATGTTGCGTTCAAGCGAAGCACCAGCCTTCTGGCGGGCATTTTCCTCGGCGTCGTAGTCTCCAACTTCACCGGCATGCGTTTGATGGCCTATCTGGGCCAAACGCTGCCCGGCTTTCTGGTCCAGGTCCCCGAAATGTGGGACATTCTGGTGACGGGGCTGATGATCGGGGCGGGGACGAAGCCGACACACGACCTGCTGGGAATCATCACGCAGGTGAAGAACCTGATCGGGAGCACCGCCTTGAAGCAGCGGGAACAAGCCGGCGCGGCCCTGGCTGACAGTATTCTGAAGTTACGGCAAGCTGATGCCCCCGCGTCCTATCGTGTGGATGTTCCGGGCGTGGGCGCGACACAGGTTCCCGGTGCACAGGCGCAGGCACCGCGCAACCGCATGCTGGATGAGAGCGGCGGCCGCCGCCGTGAACGCAACATCGACCGCTATGCGAACGCGCTGCATGACAATTTGTATAGCGGGAATTGAGGCGTGAGTGAACGGTCGGGTCTCACGAGTATTGTGAGCCGCCGACCGCCCATTGCCCTTCAGCATCAACACCCAGTCAGGCGACAGGTTCATATCGACCACGAGTTTTACGGTCATGGGTGGGAAAGCGGAATCTCCCGCTCTTCCGGCCTCCATGCCGCATAGGCTAACGATTGGTCGATATCTTCTCGTTCAAGGTACGCGTAGGCTGCCAAAAGGCCTACGACGGTTCCAACCGTCACCCGTAGTCCCCGGATTCATGCTCTGCCACCCATCACAGCAGGGGCGAAAGTGACTCCCGGGAATGCTTCCATACCCCACCTTAGCGTCATCTCTTCCACTTCCCGCCATCCCAGGACGGTATCTGGCTATCGCCCTGTGGCTCCAATATAGGGCGGCCAAACTCGCGCGCCGTGTCAATCCAGAGCGTTGTCGAGCTGCTGATGCTTTGGAAGGCTAATTCCTGCGTGTCGCCGTTTACCGCACAGTTCTGGCACATCGACCACAAAAGTGCCGTCAGCACGGATCCGGTGGATAGCGATTATGTATTTTGGCCGCCAGCCGCCAGCCACTACCCCCTACGCCGGCTCCACAAAGACGCGCACATCATAGAAGCTGGCCGACGCGCCCATATCGGTCTCGTCCTGCGGGGTGAGCTGGTTGACGTTGCGGCCGTCGGCGCTGTGTTTGTTCCACCAGATGCCGGGGGCGAGCACTGTGCCGGCCATGATCTCCTCGGTGACGCGGGCGGTGAGCGCGACCTCGCCCAGCTCGTTCCAGACGCGCAGCCAGGCGCCCTCCTCGATGCGGCGGTCGGAGGCGTCGTGTGGATGGATCCAGAGCAGGGGTTCCCGCTCACGGCCTCGGAAACGCTCCAGATGTGAGAAGGAGGAGTTGAGAAAGGAGTGGGCCGGCGGTGAGATGCAGGCCAGCGACTGCGGATCCTGCTCCGCCTGGGCGCTGCCGTTCTCCCTCTCCTCACGCCTTGCCCCTCTCTCCTCGCTCTTGGGCGGCGTGTAGGTGGGCAGCGGGTCGTAGCCGTCCTGGGCCATGCGTTCGCTGTAGAACTCACATTTGCCGCTGGGTGTGGGAAAGTTGCCCTCGGCAAAGGGTAGATAGGGCTGGGGCAGGTTGAGGCGCACGAACCCTTTATCAATCAGGGCCCCCCAGGTAACCGTTTCGTAGAGCGGATGGTGCTGCGCCTCAATGAAGTTGCGCAGGACTGTCTCGTCGTCCTCGTAGAAGCCGCTGTCTGTGTAGCCCATGGCCTGCGCCAGCCCGCGGAAGATGGCGCTGTTGGGCCGCGCCTCGCCCACGGGCGGGATCGCGGGCCGGTTGAGTGCTAAGAAATGGTGGCCGTACATGCGCTGCAGGTCCCAGTGCTCGGCCTGCGTGGTGGCGGGCAGGAGAAAGTCGGCGTAGTCGGCGGTGTCGGTCTGGAAATGTTCCAGAACGACGGTGAAGAGGTCCTCGCGTGCCAGCCCGGCTTGGACCGACGACTGGTCGGGCGCGACCGCGGCGGGGTTGCTATTGTAGACGATCAGGGCCTTCACGGGCGGGCCGGCATCGTCGGGCGCGGGCTTGCGGTCCACGGGTCGGGGCGCGTAGTGGGACGCGGCGAGGCGGGTCCGGTCGAGACTGAGGGCGTCGCCGAGGCGGTTCATGTTGATGGTGCGCGGGATGCGTCCGGCGAGGAGGTCGGGCCGTTCCAGGCCGCTCTTCTCAAGGTGGCGCAGCTGTCCGCTGACGCTGAGCTGGATGCCGCCGCCCTGTTCCCGCCATGCCCCGACCAGCGCGGGCAGGCAGGTAATATTGCGCATCGCCATGCCGCCGCCGTAGTGGCGCTGCAGGCCGTAGTTGACCCGGATGGCCGCGGGTCTCGTCGTGGCGTAGTCCCGCGCCAGCTCACGAATTCGTTCGGCCGGGATGCCGGTGATCCGGGCCGCACGCTGGGGCGGCCATTCTTGCAGGCGTTCGGCCAGCTGCTCGAAGCCGACGGTATGGGCCGCCACATACGCCTTGTCGTGCAGGTCGGCGTTGACGATCTCGTGCATCATGCCCAACGCGAGGGCGCCGTCGGTCCCGGGGCGGATGGGCAGCCACTCGTCAGCGGCCCTGGCGGTGCGTGTGCGGGCCGGGTCGATGACGATGACGCGTGCGCCCTGCTTGCGCGCGTCCTGGATGAAGGGCCAGAGGTGCAGGTTGCTCGTGAGGGTGTTGCTGCCCCAGATCAGGATCAGGCGGGCGTGGGCGTAATCTTCCGTCTCGGTCCCGATGGTCGAACCGATGGTATAGAGGTAGCCTTCAAAGCCGGCCTCGGAGCAGATCGTGTATGCGAGGCGGCTGGCACCCATCTGCTGGAATAAACGGTTGGAGATGCCGTGCTGCTGTAGAAATCCCATGGTGCCGGCGTAGGCGTAGGGCAGGACCGCCTCCGGCCCCCATTCGTTGATTACGCCTTGCAAACGCGTCGCTATCTCGTCCAGCGCCTCGCGCCAGGAGACCGGCTCGAAGCGGCCGCTGCCCTTCGCGCCCACGCGTCGAAGCGGGCGGGTCAGCCTGTCGGCATGATAGACGCGCTCAAGATAGCGGTCGACCTTGCCGCACAACGCTCCCTGCGTGACCGGATGATCGGCGTGTCCCCAGATATCCAGCGCCCGCTCGCTTGTGCGATCCACGGCAATCTGCCAGCTGCATGTATCCGGGCAGTCGTGCGGGCAGGCGCCGGTTACGATGCCGACGGCAGGATCTTTTTCATAGAGGGCGAGTTTCGACATGGCTTCGGCTCATGAACGTTGGTCAGCAGGGGGAAGCTCGTTGCGCCCGGCGTCGAACTGCTTGCTGTTGGGGCATCAGTGTAGCAGTGAAATCGTGCAGGGAGAAATTGGCCTGTGACGGCCCGGATGGATATGATTAGGGGGTTGCGCTGCGTACAGCCGGCGCGGTACTGGGAATGCGGGCGATCAGGGAAGGGAGAGCGCCATTTCCGGCAATCATGCAATCTGCACAAACAAATATGGACAATCGTTATTCGGATTGTCCATGATTGGGCCGTCAGCGGCAGGGTATACTACTGTAGTTATCGTGCCATCGTCTTATTTTCAGGTCAAAAGAACCCCACGCCATTTCTGAAAGGATTAAGTGAGGAATGAAACTCAACGTAAGTTCAATTGCCGATCTGAACAGTGCCATTCAGGACAATAACATTCTGATGGTGGATGTCAAATTCACCGATCTGTTCGGCCAGTGGCATCACTTCACAATGCCGGTCGAGGAGTTCGATGCGGATGATGCGGTCAATGAAGGGCTGGGCTTTGACGGCTCGTCGATTCGCGGCTTCCAGAGCATCGAGAACAGCGACATGGTGCTGAGGTTGGACCCCTCGACCGCGGTCATCGACCCGATCTGCGCCATGCCGACACTGAGCGCGATCTGTAACGTCCATGACCCGCTTACGGGCGAAGCCTACAGCCGCGACCCCCGCAACGTCGCCGGCAAAGCGGTCAGCTACGTCGAAGACGATGGCATTGCCGACACGGTCTATGTCGGGCCGGAAGCCGAGTTTTTCATCTTTGACGGTGTTTCCTATGAGGCGGGCCGCCACACGGCCGGCTACTACGTGGACAGTGTGGAAGCGCCGTGGAACTCGGGCGAGCTGAGCGGCGGCCATTCGGTCGGCCTCAAAAGGGGCTACTTCCCGGTTTCTCCCTATGATACACTGCAGGACGTCCGCTCCGAGATGACGCGTACGATGATCGAGGCGGGCATTGACATCGAAGTGCATCACCACGAGGTGGGCACGGCCGGCCAGGCTGAAATTGATATGAAGTTCAAGCCTCTCTTGCTGATGGCCGATCAGGTACAGCTCTACAAATACATCATCAAGAACGTCGCCAAGGCCAACGACAAGACGGTCACGTTCATGCCGAAGCCGCTGTTTGAGGATAACGGTTCCGGAATGCACACGCACCTGAGCTTTTGGAAAGACGGCACGCCGCTTTTCGCCGGTGACCAGTACGCCGGCCTCAGCGACATGGCCCTGTACTTTACCGGCGGCCTGCTGAAGCACATCAACTCGCTGCTGGCCTTCTGCGCACCCCTGACCAACAGCTACCGCCGCCTGGTTCCCGGCTATGAGGCCCCGGTGGTCGTGGCCTACTCCGCCCGCAACCGTTCTGCCGCCTGTCGCATCCCGATGTACAGCCAGTCACCCAATAGCAAACGCATCGAGTTCCGCTGCCCCGACCCCGGCGCGAACCCATACCTGGCCTTCGCCGCCATGGTGATGGCCGGAATGGACGGCATCAAGAACAAGATCGACCCGGGCGACCCGGCTGAGGTGGACCTGTACGAAGAAGATGTCCTCAAAGAGGTGGAGATGGTGAAGGGCAGCCTCGGCGAGGTTCTGGACGCGCTCGAGGAAGACAACGACTACCTGCTCGAAGGCGGCGTCTTCACGCCGGATCTGCTGGATGCGTACATCGAGTACAAGCGGCTGGAAGAGGTGGATGCTGTCCGCCTGCGCCCGCATCCGCAGGAATTCGTGATGTACTACGGGATTTAGAGTTGAACCGATAGCTTTTAACAACAAAGGGGGCGGCGCGTTGTATTGTGTCTGCCCCCTTGTTCTTTTATACTGACGATTGTACAGTTTTCAGTCATTCAGGCTCTGTCTTATCATGTTCGCTCACTTTATCGATTAGAGCTGACCACTGAAAACTTTCTGAAAGGGGAAGGCAGATATGCTCTTGGATGCATTTGCAGACGAAAAACTGATGGAGACGCTGGAAAAGATCGACGATACGATCAAGAGACACAACGTGCGCTTTGTGCGTCTTCAGTTCAGCGATATCGTGGGCATTGTCAAACAGGTAACGATCCCGATTGAACTTTGGGATCGCGCAGTCGAAAACGGTGTTTGGTTCGACGGCAGCTCGATTGAGGGATTCGCACGCGTCGCTGAAAGCGATATGTATCTGGTGCCGGACCTGGATACATTCATGCCGATCCCCTGGGAGATGGAGCTGTCCACCGCCCGCGTAGTCTGTGATGTCTTCACCCCGAACGGCGATCCCTTTGCCGGCGATCCCCGTTATATCTTGCGCCGGCAGTTGAAGCGGGCCCAGGAACTGGGATTTGATTTTCTCGTCGGTCCGGAGTTGGAGTTCTTCCTCTTCCGGCGCCACCCGGATAACAGTCTCTACCCCCTGACCCCACACGACGAAGCAGGCTATTTCGACGTAAGCTCCGATTCGGCGCATGGTGTGCGCCGCCAGATGGTCGATGCGCTTAACGCCCTGGGCATCAAAGTTGAAGCATCCCATCATGAAGTTGCCAGCGGGCAGAATGAGATCGACTTCCAGTACGGTCCTGCCCTGGCCGCGGCGGACAATACGATCACTTTGCGGACAACGCTCAAGGCGATCGCGCAGAAGAATGGACTGCACTGTACTTTTATGCCCAAGCCGATCACCGGGGTAAACGGTTCCGGCATGCACGTTCATCAGAGCCTGTGGCGTTTTGGCGAGGAAGAAACCTGCATGTACGACCCCGATGATGAGTATGGTCTGAGCAAGACTGCCCTGCACTTTATCGCGGGCCAGCTCGCGCACGCGGCAGCGATCACTCCCATCATCGCACCGCTCGTGAACAGCTACAAACGGCTGGTGCCCGGCTATGAGGCGCCGGTCTATGTCTCTTGGGGCCGCACAAACCGTAGCGCGCTAATCCGCATCCCCCGCATCAATCCCAACCGGACGCAGAGTACGCGCTGCGAACTTCGCTGCCCCGATCCGAGCGCGAATCCTTACCTCGCCTTCGCGGTCATGCTGGCCGCGGGCCTCGACGGCATCGAACGCAAGCTGGACCCGCCGATGCCGGCCGAGGAGGACCTGTACCAGATGAACGGCGACCGCACAGGCTTGGAGACGCTGCCGGGCAACCTGGGCGAGGCGCTGGAGGCGTTGCGCCAGGACGATGTGGTGCAGGACGCCTTGGGCCAGCACGTTTTCGAACGCTATGTCGAGGCGAAAACCCTGGAGTGGGACAGCTATCGCAACTATGTAACAAAGTGGGAGCTGGACCGCTATCTGGGCGTGTATTAGCGACCGGTCCTACACCTCTTAAACGGCATTGGACGCAGCCAGCCATATCCCCGCCTCCTGGCAACGGGCAAGTAAGAGCACAGAACGCTGCCGGCGACACGCACGGATCGAACCACGCGTTCCTTCGCGAGCCGTCGCAGCTTGGCGTGCGCACGGTGCCTCCTGCCCGTGTCAACCCTGTCCTTGAAACTCCCTATCTGCCATCGACAACATGAACTGACGTCCCCTGAAAGGCTGCCAAAGTCCTTCAGCGCATTCAACGTCGAACCGTTGAAAAAAATGGCCTTCCCTCAGGGCAATTGCATCTTACTGCGTCAATTTACCGGTAGGCTGCCCGAAACGCTTGGCTAGGCCGTGCCC
>VXRG01000132.1 GCA_009838625.1 Caldilineaceae bacterium SB0664_bin_27 | reverse complement strand
CCCCCAAAGCCCCAAGAACCGCGAAGACCTGTTCGTGATGGACACTAGCGAAGAGTCATTGGGCGCCGACGACATCTACGCCCCCCTTCGCTCCGCCGTCAAATCGTGCAACTCATGCAGACTCGCTTTCGCATGAACCCCGCTTCGCGAGATCGTCGCAGGTCCCTTTTGCTCCTGCTTGACAGTTGCCCCGCTTTCCACTATTCTTCTCCGAAACCAGACCCATTTGTATCGGAATGGCTCGCCGCAGGGTCCGCCGGTCCCACTCAGACGGCGCCCGCTCAACTGTCATGAGCACATTTCGGCAATGGAAACGGTCGCGGGCCGTATTCGACAAACTCTCCTCTGCCCACTTCACATCAGATTGATTGCAACCCGCACTACTAAAATGCCGATCTTTGCAGTCAGATCTTTTGCTATGTCATACAGCGGCCAGGAGAAGAGTTGCGAACTTCGTTCAGTACATACGCCGCACACACAACTGCCGTGCGGCCTCTCCCTGTAAGGAGGCGTATCAGATGAGCGATTCTCCCATCCGCCTCGGCATCATCGGCATGGGGCCCGCCAACATGGCCTCAACCATGACCATGCTCGAGGACGAGCCGGACTTGCGCTACACCATTACCGCGGCCTGCGCCCGCCGCCCCGACGTGCTTGAGGAGGCCGCCCGCCAGTTCAATATCCCATACTCGAGCACCGACTACCGCGACATTGTCGGTCGCGACGACGTCGACGTCGTCTGCGTCTATTCGCCTGACGCCCTCCACGCCGAGTCCTGCATCGGCGCCCTCGAAAACGGCAAGCACGTCATGTGCACAAAGCCGATGGTAACCACGCTGGAGGACGCCAGGAGACTGGTCGACCTCGTGCGCGAGACCGGCGCCAAGTTTCTGGTCGGCCAGACCATGCGCTTCGACCGCCAGTTCGTCGCGGCCAAAAAGATCTACGACGACGGGCAGCTCGGAGACCTGATCGCCCTCGAGAGCTTCTACCTGCACGACATGAGGCCCATCTACGACTTCACGCCCTGGCGTTTGACCATGCCGCAAGACTTCATGTTCGGTGGCTGCGTGCACAGCATCGACATCATTCGCGCCTTCGGCGGCGACATAAAGCGGGTCCACGCCATTGCCAACAAGGGCGGCCTGACCCCCGACTACCCCATCCAGGACAACTTTTTCATTAACGCCGAATTCACGTCTGGCGTAATCGGCCGCGTCTCAGGCCTCTACGGCATCGTCCATCCGCCTCTGCCGATGATGCAATACGGCGTTTACGGCACGAAGGGCAGCTTGCAGGGCGAGTACACCGATAACGAACCCGGCGAAATCCGCGTTGTCCTCGACGAAAAGATCGAGGAGGTTGAGACCACGCCCTACGACGCCGAGACCGATCTAAGCGCCTACGGACACGGCGCCACCGTCATCCGCTACATGCGCCACTTCCAGGACTGCCTCGACAACGACAAGGACCCCTCCCCCGGCGTCCTCGACGGCGCCAAATCGGTGGCGGCAGGGGTCGCCGCCTGGGAATCGATCCATACCGGCAACGCCGTCGACGTATTCAACGATTTCTGATTCAAGCAGTGATTGCACAGCCCTCCGCGGCCCTCTATGAGCAAGAGAAGCTGTTCTTCGCGTCCCTTCGCGGATCAAAAAAGCGTTTCAGTGGCCTACAACGCTGACGGTCACATCGCCCAACATAACTCGGAGAAATAGAACAGAATGCCTCCTGTGAAATTCCTAATCTGCGGCTCAGGCGGAGCCGGCCTCCACTGCGCCCACGTCGCCACCGCCGACGGCCGCGGCGAGATCGTCGGCCTCTTCGACCCTTTCGGCGCCCAACTCGAAGAAGCCCTCGACAAGTACCCTGACGCCGCCGGCAGCACCGACTACGAGAAACTGCTCGACGAAACCAACCCGGACGTCGTCGTCGTGGCAGGGCCCGACCATCTGCACGCCGAGCAGACCATCACGGCTCTCGAACACGGCTGCCACGCGCTGGTAGAGAAACCGTTCGCCACCAGCGTCGCCGACGCCCGCCGCATGATCGAAGTCGAAGAGCGCACCGGCCTGCACGTGATGACCGACCAGACCATGCGCTACGTCTACCCCTGGCGCGAAATGGTCCTGGCCACAAAAGCCGGCGAGATCGGAGAACCCTTCTTCATCCAGGGCGACTACATCCACGATATGACCGCCTGGTACTGGCCCCACGGCCGCAATCATACGCCCTGGCGCATCGACGCCGACAACCCGCAGAACATTCTTCTCGGCGGCGGCATCCATCCCATCGACCTGATGCTCTGGGCCGTTGATTCGCCCGTCGAAGAGGTCTCAATGTACAGCAGCGCGCGCTGCGTTCCCGAGTTTCCCAGCGAGGACTGCTACATCCTGATAATGAAGTTTGCCAATGGCGTCCTCGGCAAATGCCACGTGACGAGCGGTTGCTCCGGCCCCACCTGGCATGGCTTTTTCGAAAGCTACGGCCTAACCGGGACCCTGAAGGAGGGCAGCCTCTACCGCCGCGACGAGAAGCCCGTTGAGTTGGAGGATACTTCTACCGGCAATGTGGTGGGAGGTCACGGATGGGCCGGGTCGGTGGTGGCCTTCCTCGACCTGCTCGAAGGCAAAGCCGAAAACCCAATCACCTCCAAGGATGGCGCCAACAACGTCGCCGTCTGTGAAGCCGGCCTCAAGTCGGCCCGGTCGGGCCGTTCCGAAAAGGTGGAATGGTTCTATTGAGTCCCAAAGCGAAGGGCCAGGCAGCATCGCAGTCCGCATTGCTGCCTGTTCATATAGAGATGTCATAAGTTACGAAACATTCGTCGAGAGCTGGAATCCAGCAACAGTTTACTCATCGATGCCCAGCAGGGCGGAAGGGAATTGAACGATGCAGCAGAACAGAATGAGCCGACGCAGTTTCTTGCAAATTTCGTCAGCCGCAACCGCGGGCGCCGTCCTGGCCGCCTGCGCGCCCGTGGCAGGCGACATGACCGGCGGCGATATGGCCGACGACATGCCCGACCAGCTCGAAGCTGAAATCACAGTCTGGCACCAGGACTGGGACGGCATGAACCGCATCCTCGCCTGGGCCACTGAGGCCTTCGCCGAAGTCGAACCCGGCGTCACCGTCAATACCCAGCCCATCGGCTACGGCGACCTGCTTGCCAAGCTGCTGCCCTCGATCGCAGCCGGCAATGAGGGCGACATCAACTACCACTACACCGACTGGGTCGTCGCCACCGACGTATCACAGGTCTTCCTCGAAATCACCGACCTTGCCGGCGGCCGCAACGCGCTCGAAGAACGCTTCTTCCCCGCCGCCTTCACCGCCGTCGACGCGCCCGAAGGCAAGGCCTACTACTACCCCTACATCTCCGGCCTCTCCGACTGCGTCCTCGTCCTCAACACCGACCACTTCTCCGAAGCCGGCGGCGACTGGACCCAGTGGAGCGACCTCGGCGCCGTCATCGACGACTGCCTCAAGGTCCGCCAGATCGACGACGACGGCAACATGACGCATGCCGCCTGGACCCTCACCGGTATGCTGGGACTCTTCCCCCAGACCCTCATGTACCAGCTCGGAGGCGCACCCTACGACGTCGAGTCCGCCACCTTCACCTACAACAGTGAAGAGGGCATTGCCGCCTTCCAGTTCATGCACGACATCATCTACGAACACCGCCTCTTCGACTGGGACTTCATCGACAACGTCTGGCAGGACATGGCCAACGGCATCCTCTCCATGGAAGGCATGGGCTCCTGGACTTACAGTGTCCTCGCCAACCAGTTCCCGCTCAACCTTGAAGCCCTCCCCATGCCCAGCCACCCCGACGCCGGCGAACGCATCCTCTGCCCCAGCCACATTGGCTCGTGGGCTCTTTCAAAGCGACTTCGCGACGACTCCGACAAGCTGAACGCCTCCATCGCGTTCATCGATATGATCATGAGCACTGAAGGCCAGCTGCAGGCCATGGAGTTCTACTCCGGCAGCCTCATGACGCCCTCCGTCTACGCCGACCCGCGCATTGAAGACACCAAGTACGGCGCCGTCTCCAAGAAGTGCGCCCTTGGCGTCTGGCCCCACGCCCGCTACGCCGGCCACCACGTAGCCAACCCGGCCCCCGCCTGGCGCGAGGCCGAAAGAGCCCTCACCGGCGAGATCTCCATTCAGGAGGCCGTCGAAAACATTGACGCCGAAATGCAGGGCCTCGAAGACACGGCCCTCGAACGTCTTAACGCTTAATCTTCCGCGGCAGGCAGGGACGGTCCGTCAGGGCCGTCCCGCCCAGCCGCCTGAACCGTTGCCGCAACGCTGAAGAGGTAGGCAGCCATGGCAGTCACAGCAGGGCCCAGTCCAACTGACGCCGCACCAGTCCGGTCCCCGCGCGCCTGGCTCTCCCAGTACAGCTGGCTGGGCATGGGCTTCGCCTTCACTCTCTCCCTCTTCTACCTGGTGATGTTCGTCATCCCCTTCGGCACCGCGATCTGGCTCTCCTTTCACAACTGGGACTACATCCAGAAACCGGTCTTCGTCAAAACTCGCAACTTCGCCAAGCTGTTCGGCGACTCCGGTTTCTGGGACGCGCTCTGGAATACTGTCCGCTTTTCGTCCGTCGAAATTTTCGTCGCCCTCAGCCTCGCCCTTCTGCTCGCGCTCGCCCTGAGCCACCTGCGCCCCGTCTACCAGTACACGCTCCTCGCCGTCTACAACCTGCCCGTCATCATGCCCGGCGTCGTCAGCGTCCTGCTCTGGAAATGGCTCTACCGCACGAACGGCGGCGCCTTCAACGCCATCCTCGAAACGGTCGGCCTACCGGCCCAACCCTTTTCCAAGAGCCCCGACCAGGCCCTCTGGTGCATAACACTCATGGTCGTCTGGATCTTTCTCGGCAACTCATCCATCGTCCTGCTCGCGGCCATCAACGAGGTACCCGACAGCCTGCTGGAGGCCGCCCAGCTCGACGGCGCAAGCGCCTGGAAACGCTTCACCGCAGTCACTTTGCCCCTTATCCAGCCCGCCATGGCCTACCAGGTCGTCACCAGCATCATCGGCACCATGCAGATGTTTGAGCCCTTCCAGCTCATGCCCGGGCCCGGCCACAGCACGCGCACCCTGTCGCTCTACACCTACCAACTCGGCTTCGAGGTGCTGAACCTCGGCTACGGCGCGGCCGTCTCCATCGCCATGTTCGTCATCCTGCTCAGCGCCACCCTTTTCGAGCTCCAGCGCCGCCGCAGATCCTGGGACTATTGACGGAGAAGCACCATGACCGCCACCACGACAGACCTTGCCCGCCTCTCGACGCCCTACTGGCAGCGCACCCGATGGCAGACCTGGCTGCTCATCGCCGTCCTTATCGGCGGCGGCTTCGTCATGCTCTATCCTTTCGCCTGGCTCGTTCTCTCCGCCTTCAAGCTGCCCGCCGACATCATTCGCATCCCGCCAACGCTCTGGCCCGAAGAGTGGTCGCTCGAAGCCTTCCAGGTCGTCCTCTCCCACAAAATCGGCGGCGGCAGCCTCACGCGCTCTTACATCAACAGCATCTTCGTCACCGTCGTCACCGTAATCGCCGTTCTCATCACCTCCACCCTTGGCGGCTACTGCTTCGCCCGGCTGCGCTTCCCCCTGCGCGAGCCCCTATTCTACTTCGTGCTCTCGACCACCATGGTGCCGTTCCTCACCCTTCTCATCCCCCTCTACATCGTCATGGACCGGCTCGAGCTCCTCAATACGCTCTGGGTCCTGATCGTGCCCTCCGTCTTCTCATCCTTCGGCATCTTTCTCTGCCGCCAGTTTGTATATGGCATCCCTGTGGAACTCTACGATGCCGCCAAAATCGACGGCGCCGGCGACTTCACCATCTACACCCGCATCATCGTCGGCATGATGAAGCCGGTCATCTCCGTGCTGGCAATCTTCAGCTTCAGAGCCACTTTCAACGACTACCTCTGGCCCCTCGTCACCATCACCGACGGCGGCAACTACACCCTCCCCCTCGCCCTGCGCGGCATCGGCAATTCATTTGGCTGGTTCGACTACTCCAAGGTCATGGCCAGCTCCCTGCTCACTCTGATTCCGCCGCTCATCGTTTTCTTCATCTTTCAGCGCAACCTGGTGAAAGGTATCGCTCTGACGGGAATCAAGGGTTGACGTAGAGAAAACCGGAAAGCGGCGCTTCACGCGCCGCTCAAATTTCACACGGGTAACCTCATGTTGGGAAGAAGAATTGGCAAAGAGATCGGGGTCGGCGTCATTGGCCTGGGCATGGGCGCGAACATGCTCGCTATCAACCAGGACCCGACGTCAAGCTTGCAGGTGCGCGCCCTCTGCGACAGCGACACAGAACGAATGGAGCGGCTGGGCCAGGAGCACGGGATCCCGCACCTGACCACAGACTACCAGGAGCTGGCCCTGCAGCCCGATGTCGACGTCGTCGGCATCTATTCACCCGACCACCTGCACATGGCGCATATCGAGGCCGCAGTCGCCGCCGGCAAACACATCATCTGCACAAAGCCCATGGTCGTCTCCTTGGAGGAGGCCAGACGCGTTGTGCAGCTGGTGCAAAGGGCCGGCGTGAAGTTCCTAACCGGTCAGACCTCCCGCTTCCGCCCCAACTTCATGGCCGCCAAAAAGCTCTTCGACGACGGCGACCTCGGCCGCCCCCTCTGCGCCGAGGCGCACTACGTCCACGACATGCGGCCGGTCATGGACCGCACCGCCTGGCGCCACGAGCATCCGCAGGACTGGCTCTACGGCGGCGCCTGCCACCCCATCGACCTGCTTCGCTGGTTCCTGGGCGATGTCGAAGAAGTCTTCACCTACGCCTCCTGCAGTCACATGGACGACCGTTACCCCGCCGACAAGCATGACAACTTTCTCATCAACCTGCGTTTCCGCTCCGGCGTCATCGCCCGCATAATGGCCGTATACGGGCTGGTGGAGGCGCCGGTGCCCCAGCTGGGACTGAGCATCTTCGGCGATAAAGGGTCCTTCGTCAACGACCAGTTCGTTTTCGACAAGCTCGAGGGCCAGCCCGAAATGAGACTGGAGTTCAGGCGCGAAGCCGGGCACGGGCAGGAAGTCATACGCTACATGCGCCACTTTGAAACGTGTTTGCGAGAGGACAAGCGTCCCCTCATCGATGAAGTCGCGGGTGCCAAAGTAGTTGCCACGGCCTCGGCCTGCTGGGAGTCGATTCGCACCGGACTGCCGGCGAAGGTCGCCGAGGTGACGTAGCGGAAAGGGAGTAACGCAAACAGCTCGGGGGTCTACCCGATTCAATTTTGTCAGGGCATAGCCAAGCATCTTCCCAAAGGAGGAACTCACCATGTCCAACCGTTTAACTCGACGCGATATGTTGCGCCTGAGCGCTGGCATCGCAGGTACAGCCGCGCTGGCGGCCTGCGCCCCGGCTCCCGCCGGCGGCGACACAATGGCCGGAGACAGTGCAGCCGCCTCCGATGCAGACGGCGAACGGACCCAGATCCGCTTTGCCAGCTTCGACTGGTTCGCCAACGTGCCCGGCATCCAATGGGCTGAGTACCACCAGGACGAAGCCTTTCCCCGCTACTACGAGGAACACCCAGAAGTTGAAATCCTCTGGGAACCCCATGGCGACGGCTGGTCCACCAAGGTGCTGACCAACATGGCCGCCGGCACCGCGCCCGACGTCATGTCCACCTGGCCTCCCATCATCAACACCTGGGCCGAAAAAGGACAGCTGCTCGACCTGCAGCCGCTCGTCGACCAGGACGTGCCCGACGCCGACGACATCTTCCTCGCCGCAGGCTGGGACCAGTGCTGGGATCAGATCACGCAGATCCGCATGGCAATGGTCACCAACATCGACGTGACCAGCGTATACTACAGCAAGCCGGCCTTCGACGAACTCGGCGTCGCCTATCCCGAGCAGGACTGGAGTGTCGACGACTGCGCCGCCACCGCCTGCGCACTGACAAAGAAGGATGACGACGGCGAAATCACCCGCTGGGGCGGACAGCTGCGACCCAGCTACGTCCTCGGCTACTTCTACTATGTCGAGGCCTGGGGCGGCATGGTCCGCGACGACGAGACGTTGATGGAATGCATGCTCGGCGAAGAGGAGGCACTGGCCGCCTTCGAGTGGATCCGCCACAACATGTGGGACCTCAACTGCCTGGCGCAGAGAAACCAGGTCAACGCCTCTGGTATCCCCAACACGTGGACCGGCGTCCTGCCCGCCGACATCGTCGCCTTCGCCGAACGCAGCGCCGACCAGTTCTTCGACCTCGCCGACCAGATGGAAGAAGGCTCCTGGGACATCAACCACATCCCCACCGGCCCCGTCGACCGCGTCTGCATGGGCGCGCCCGACCAGTGGTGCGTCTACAAGGGCGTCGCCGATCGCGGCAACCACGACGACGTCTGGAACTGGGTCAAGTGGATCGGCGCCGGCGAATGGTACCAGGACAACGTCGCCCGCAGGTCAGGCCGCCTGCCCGGCCTCGCCAGCTCCGCCGACAAGTGGCCCGGCTTCCTGCGCGAGATTGACGGCCGCCTTGAGCCGGTCAACCTGGAGGTTATCGTCGATCAGCTGAAGACTGGCGAGGCCCGCGGCCCGCAGCTCTTCCGCTTCCAGTCTGTGGCCGAAGAGCTCCTGGTTCCTGCCATGGAGGCCATCTATGTTGAAGGCTCCGAGCCCGTCAGCATTCTGGTCGACATCTCCCAGCAGGTGACCGAAGCCCAGCACGCTACACTTGAACGGATGGGATAGGTTGAGGAGAGAGTAATGAGGAGTGAGGAGTGAGAGAACAGTTCTCGCTCCTCTTCTCTCTTTTCCAAGAACGCTGAGGAACGTAATGGCGATGCGCTTGGCAAGACAGTGGCGGGTGGGGTCCTCCCAGAAACGGCAGGACCTGATCACCGCCTATCTCTGTCTCCTGCCCTGGATGGTAGGCTTTCTGTCCTTTGTGTTCGGGCCGATGCTCTTTTCCCTGGGATTGAGCTTCTTCCGCTCCGATCTGCTCACCAGCACCTTCTTCGTCGGCTTCGAAAACTATCGCGACCTGTTTAACGAGGACCTCTTCTGGAAGAGCCTGCGCGTAACCTTCATCTACGCCTTCTCAACCGTCCCGCTCGGCTCCTGCCTTGCTCTCATGATCGCCCTGATCTTGAACCAGAAGCTGCTGGGGCTCGGCATCTGGCGCACCATCTACTACCTGCCCACGGTCATCTCCGGTGTCGCCGTCTCTCTGCTCTGGCTGCAGATCTTCAATCCCCGCGCCGGCCTGCTCAACAACTTCCTCGCCATCTTCGGCGTCGAGGGCCCGTCATGGCTCTATTCGTCGACGTGGGCGCTGCCCTCTTTGATCATCATGAGCGTCTGGGGCGTCGGCGCCAACATGCTCCTCTACCTGGCCGGCCTGCAGGGCATCCCCACTCACCTCTACGAGGCCGCCACCATCGACGGCGCCAACAGCATTCGCAAATTCTGGCACGTCACCATCCCGATGCTGACGCCCACCATCTTCTTCAACGTTACCATCGGCCTCATCTACGCCTTTCAGTTCTTCACGCAGGCCTTCATCATGACCGAGGGCGGACCCAACAACGCCACCTTGAGCATGGTGCTCTTCCTTTATCGCAAGGCGTTCCTGCAGATCCGCTTTGGCTACGCTTCGGCCGCGGCCTGGGTCCTTTTCGCAATCATCATCACCTTTACACTGATCTTCCAGTACTCGTCCCGCCGCTGGGTCTACTACGAAGGAGAAGCGGCCAGATAACTGCCACTGGTATCGCCGCAGAGGCAGCAGGAGAGTTTTTCTCTCCCCTCTCTCCTCAAAAAACGATGCGCACTGACAACGTCTTTGTCGAGCAGAAAAGGTTCAGCTACACCCGCCCAACCGGGCCGCTGTGGCGCTCCGCGGCGCACCAGGTCTGGCTGTGGATACTGGTGCTGCCCGGCGCAGCCCTCTTTCTCACGCCCTGGGTCTGGATGCTGCTTACCGCCGGTAAAGACAAGAGTCTGATCTGGAAAATCCCGCCGGTCTGGATCCCGCCGACCTACCGCTGGGCCAACTACGTTGAGGCCTGGCTCAAAGGCGACTTCATCACCTTCTTCTCCAATACCGCCTTTGTCGCCTCGCTCAACGTGGTGGCCGTTCTCTTTTCCTGCTCCATCGCGGCCTTCGCCTTTTCCCGCATCCAGTTTCCCGGCCGCACAACCCTGTTCGTCATCGTCCTGAGCACGATGATGCTGCCCATGCAGGTGACGCTGATCCCCTTGTTCATGATCTTCAGCTGGTTGGAGTGGGTCAACACCTTCAAGCCTCTGGTCGTGCCCCTCTTCTTTGGCGACGCCTTCAGCATCTTCCTGCTGCGCCAGTTCTTCCTCACAATCGCCCGCGAGCTCGACGACGCCGCCCTCATCGACGGCTGCAGCCGCTTCGCCGTCTTCTGGCGCATCCTCATCTTCCAGGTGCGGCCGGCCCTGATTGTTGTCGCCATCTACCAGTTCACCTATAGTTGGAATGACTTCTTCGCACCGCTGATCTACATCAACTCGCCCCAGCTGTTCACCATCACACTGGGCCTGAGCCGATTCAAAGGGCGCACGGAGGTCGACATCCAGTACCTGATGGCGATGACGGTCGTCTCGACCCTGGTGCCAATCGCCATCTTCTTCGTGACTCAGCGCACCTTTTTGCAGGGAATAGTGATTACAGGTATCAAAGGATAGATAGCATGTCTGAGGAAAGAAAGAAGGAACAGCTGAAAATGATCTGGCCCGAGCAGCTGCTCGGTTCGCCGCCCGCCGTCCATGTCCCGATCGGTTACACGATGCGGACCTACCAACCCGGCGACGAAGAGGGCTGGTTCGACGTCATGGACCTGGCCGGCTTCACCCGCTGGAACGAGGAAATGCTGAAACCCTGGCTTGACCATGTCCTGCCCGGGGGCTGGTTCCTGATCGAGCATCGCGCCAGCGGCAAGATCGTCGCCTCAGCCATGGCCAACCACAGGCCCCAGGACATCCACCCCTTCGGCGGCGAGCTGGGCTGGGTCGCGGGCGATCCCGAGCACAAAGGCAAGGGGTTGGGTATGGCCGTCTGCGCGGCCGTCATGCGCCGCCTGCTCGAGGGAGGCTACAAGAACATCTTCCTCAACACCGACGACTGGCGCCTGCCCGCCCTCAGCATCTACCTGCGCCTGGGCTGGATCCCGCTCCTCTACCTGCCCGACATGGAGGAACGCTGGAAGGACGTCTGTGCCAATCTCAACTGGCCATTCACGCCCGAACAGTGGCCCGAGGGCCACCCGAATCCTGTCTGAACCGGGATTCAATGGGTTCGACAGAGTGGGCATAGGCGACGCAGAGTCAGTATGATTGCGATTCAACCGGCCGAAATTGAAGAGGTACAGGAGATAAAGCAGGTCCTAAGCGGGACCTGGACCGACACCTATAGCTCGTTCTTGCCTGTAGAGGTGATCCATAAGATAACTTCGCTCTGGCACAGCCCGGCGACCCTGGCCGCTGAAATCGAGAACGAGCGCGTTCTTTTCAACGTCGCGAAAAACGAGCAAGGCGAAATCATTGGGCTCTTGACAGCGAACCGGCCAAGTGACGAAGTCATTTACATTGCTCGCCTCTATGTTTTGCCTGGCCACCAGCGCCAGGGCGTCGGCGGCAAGCTACTCGATGCCTGCGTGCAGGCATTCCCAGGGGCAGAAATTCTCCGCCTCGAGGTAGAGGAACAGAATGAGAAGGGGCTGTTGTTTTATCGCAAACAGGGATTCAGGAAGATATCCCGCAAAGAAGAAGAGCTTGAAGGAATCTCATTGATGGTGGTCGGGATGGAAAAGAGACTGTGAAGCTGTCTTTAGCGCAGACTCTTACCGGTTGAAGTCAGCTCTAATCCGACACCGATACAATAGAAGGAAAACATCATGCTCACACAAGAACAGATCCAGGCCTATCACGACGACGGCTACCTGATCGTCAAATCGTTCTTCGATGCCGAGGAGATCGAGTTGCTGCGACGCACAGCCATCGCCGACCGCCAGATGGACCAGAAATCCTTCGGCCGCGAGGACGGCGAAGGCGGAACCGTCCGACTCACGCTCTGGAACCACCCCGGCAACGGCATCTACGGCATGTACGCCCGCTGCAACCGCGTTGTCAACGCCATGGAGCAGCTTCTCGGCGGCGAAGTCTACCACTACCACTCCAAAATGATCCTCAAGGATCCCGAAGTCGGCGGCGCATGGGCCTGGCACCAGGACTACGGCTACTGGTTCGACAACTACGTCCTCTACCCGCTCATGTCGAGCGTCTCAATCGCCGTTGACGCGGCCACGCGCGAAAACGGCTGCATGCAGGTGCTCAAAGGCTCGCACCACATGGGCCGCATCACCCACGTCGAGACAGGACAGCAGGCCGGCGCCGAGCTGGAGCGCGTTCTCGAAGCCGAGAAACGCCTCGAACTGGTCCATTGCGAAGCGGAGCCGGGCGACGCGCTCTTCTTCCACTGCAACATCCTCCACCGCTCCGACCAGAACCGCTCCAACAACCCGCGCTGGTCGCTGATATGCTGCTACAACGCCGCCCGCAACAACCCCTACCGCGAGGCGCACCACCCCAGCTACACGCCGCTCGAAAAAGTGGCAGACAGCGCCATAAAAGAGATAGGCATGACCCGGTTCGAAGATGACGAAAGCGATGTCGCCTTCCTCGATCCCGAAAACATTCCAACGTCCGACGACTAAGCGAGGACTGAAAAGCGATGAGCAAATACAAATTCCTGATCAGCGGCGGCGGCAGCGCCGGACGCAGCGTGGCCCAGGTGGCCGCCACCGACGGACGCGGCGAGATCGCCGGCGTCGTCGATCCCCAGCAGTCAATGCTGGACAGAATGAAAGACCTCTACCCGCAGGCCGCCCTCGGCGGCGACTATGCCCAGCTCCTGCGCGAGACGCAGCCCGACGTGGTCGTCGTAGCCGGCCCGGACCACCTGCACGCCGACCAGACCGTCATGGCGCTGGAACAGGGCTGCCACGCGCTCGTCGAAAAGCCGCTGGCAACCACTGTGGAAGACTGCCAGCGCATCATTGACGCCGAGGCCCAGAGCGGCACCCATGTCATGACCGACCAGACAATGCGCTATATGCACCCCTGGCACGAAATGGCGCTGATGGCCCAATCAGGCCAGGTCGGCGACGTCTTCTTTGTCCAGGGCGACTACATCCACGACATGTGGAGCCACTACGCGCCGGATGGCGCGCATCACACGCCCTGGCGCATCGACAAGCAGAATCCACAGAACATTCTGTTGGGCGGAGGCTGCCACCCCCTCGACCTCATTCTCTGGAGCGTCGATTCCCCCGTAACCGAGGTCTACGCCTACAGCAACAAGCTGAGCGCCCCCATGTTCCCCGATGACGACTGCTACATCGTCATCCTCCAGTTCGAGAACGGCGCGGCCGGCAAGGTCTACGTGACCAGCGGCTGCTCCGGGCACGGCATGGGCGAGGGCATGGGCGGGGGCTTCCTCGCCGTCTACGGGACCGAAGGCACGCTGTGGAAGGGCAAGCATTACCGCCGCGACCACGACCCGGTCGACATCGAAGAGGCATCTGCCGATGAAATTGTTGGCGGTCACGGTTGGGGCCGCTCGGTGATCGACTACCTGAACCTCCTCGACGGCAAGATCAGCAATCCAATCCCGGCCAGCTGGGGCGCCAATATTGTGTCCATCTGCGCCTCCGCGCTCGAGTCGATCCGCACTAAGAAGCCGCAGACGCCCCATTGGTTCTGAGAAGAATAGCGGGGGAGGAAGACAATGTTATCCAACGATCAGTTGCACCACTTTGCCGAGCATGGCTGGGTCCTGGAGGAAAACGTACTCAGCCAGGAGCAAATCGAAGCCTACAAAGCCGCGCTCGAACGGCAGTCCCACTACGTGCGCCCCCTCGCCCACGATGACGACGACGAAATCCTCCACATCGACTGTATGGTCAACGGCGACCCGATCTTTCGCGAGTGGCTGATGATCCCCCAGGTACTCGAGGCCAACCGCCAGCTGATGGGCGCCGAAATCAAGTACGAAACATGCCACGCCATGATCAAACGGCCCCACCCCGACCGGGGCACCCAACACGACCCCTTGCGCGATCCCGACAAGATGGGCTGGCACCGCGGCCTCCGCCCCAAGTGGGGCACCTTCCCCCACGACACCGACCCGGACCTGATCAACTGCGTTTTCCTCAACAACATAACCTACCTGACCGACGTCTCACCCGGCGACGGCGGAACCATGATCCTCGACGGCTCGCACAGATTGGAGGGCACGTACGAGACGCTGAAGGACCGTTGCCCCATCGTCGAGGCCACCGCGCCGGCCGGGAGCATCCTCCACTTCACCGAGACGCTGCTCCACGCAGGCGTGCCGATCCTGAGCGAAAACGTGCGCTACACTATGTTCTACGGCTTCACGCCCAACTGGTTTGTCAACTGGCCCGGTACCGAAGTCCCCGACTACGTCCTCAAAACCGTGCGCGATGACGAACTTCGAGGCATTCTGGGCGCAAATTCGGGCTATTCGGGCCAATACCCTGTGATATGATGGCAGGTAAGCAAGCGCGCACTACACGAATGCGCGGGGAGAGGACAATGGCGAGACGAAACTTCTCGATGCAGGCATACTGGGAAGACCAGGTAGAAAACTTCACACCGAAGTTGCACTTTGACGGCCAGACGAAGGACTGGGAGAGCTGGCGTCAGACCGCGCATACCAAGTATATGGAACTCCTGGGCAGTTTCCCCGACCCGGTACCGTTAGAGGCCGAAGTCGAGAGCAGCGTCGAGGACGAAGGCCTGATCCGCGAGCGGGTAGTCTTCAACTCCGAACCGTATATGAGCGTGCCCTGCCAGGTACTGCGCCCCAAGTCGATGGCAGCCGACGGCACAAACGCCGCCATACTCTGCTCTCACGGTCACGGGCCCTTCGGGAAGGACCCTGTGGCCGGGATTCGCTCCACCGACGAAATGCAAGCCAACATCGAGCTGCACAACTACGACTACGGCTTCCAGATGGCAAAGGCCGGCTATCTGACGATTTCACCCGACCTGCGCGGCTTCGGGGAACGCCGCGACGGACGTAATCCGTTCCCCGGCCGCGACCCGTGCAATGTCAACTACATACGGGGCACGATGCTCGACCGCTGGCCCTTGACCCTCAACATCTGGGACATGAAGTGCTGCATCGACTACCTGGAGACCCGCCCCGAGGTCGATTCCAAGCGCATCGGTATGATGGGCCTCTCGCAGGGCGGCACCATGACGACATTCGCCGCCGCCGCAGAGCCGCGCATCGCCGCCGCCGACATCATGGGTTACGTTAACCCGTGGAAGGGATTCGCGTTCGAACGCGTCAACTTCTGCGGCTCGCAGATCGTACCAGGCATCCACGCCTGGTTCGACACCGATGACATCGCCGGTCTGATCGCCCCCCGCCCCCTCATGCTAGACATGGGCATGTACGACGACTGCTTCTACATCCACGACATGCTCAAGGGTTACGAGGGCGTGAAACGCATCTACGAAGCTGCCGGAGCAGCCGACCGCCTGTGGAAGCTCGTCCACCCCAGCGGTCACGGTTGGGGCGGCGTCGAAGGGACGGCCGAGTTCTTCGGGACCTACCTCTAAGTCCGCCGCGGCGAAGAGAAACACGAGAATCCAGGGAAGCAAACAACCCCTTCATGCAAGAGGCCCCAGGTAAGAATAATGGCAAATGAGATCAAGGTCGCCTTCTCAGGGGCGCGCCGCGCAGGTTCATTCTTCAAGGCATTCCAGACCCACCCCGAAACCGAAATCGTTGCTCTTTGCGACCCCTACGCGCCGACCCTGGAAGCGTCGGGGAAGGCCACCGGCGTGACCCAACTCTACAGCGTTTTCGAAACAATGCTGGACGAGGCGCGGCCGGACGCGGTCGTCGTGTCGTCACCCATGCATTACCACGCGCCGCAAGCAATCGCCGCGCTCCAGCGCGGCATTCACGTTCTCAGCGAAGTGACAGCCGCCGTGTCACTGGACGAAAGCCGCTGGCTGGTTGACGCCTGCAACCGCAGCGATGCCATTTACATGATGGCCGAGAACTACATGTACATGAAACCCAATGTGCTGGTGCGGGCGCTGGTCGAGGCCGGCCTCTTCGGCGAGACCTACTACGCCGAGGGCGAATACCTGCACGAGCTCTCCGTTCTCCATCACTTGCCGGACGGCAGCCCAACCTGGCGCTACTACTGGCAGGTAGGAGTCAACGGCTCCACCTACCCTACCCACAGCTTGGGACCCTGCCTTATGTGGATTAGGGAAAGGCCCGAACGCATCAGCTGCATCGGTACCGGCATCTGGACCGACCCCGAGCACGCCATGGAGGACACGGTCCTACTTCTCTGCAAGACCGCCAGCGAAAAACTGATGCGCATCCGTGTGGACATGCTCTCCAAGCGCCCCCACGCCATGACCAACTACACGCTGCAGGGCACCAAAGGAGCCTACGAGAGCAGACGCCGCCCCGGCGAGGGCGACTGGATCTGGCTGGAAGATTTCTGCGACGATCCAGATGTCTGGGTTCCACTGGAGACTTTCGAAGCCGAGTACATGCCGGAGATCTGGCGCGACCCGCCGGAAGAGGCTGTGCGCGCCGGACACGGCGGAGGCGACTACTTCGAGGTGATGGACTTCGTGGACTCGGTGCAGGGCCGCAAGCCGCCGCCGATCGACATTCATGCGGCGATGGACATGACCCTGCCGGGGCTGGTAAGCCAGGAATCAATCCGCCAAGGCGGCGAATGGATGGAAGTGCCCAACTCCAGGGCGTGGTGAACGGCAGGGAATTACGAGCGGAATATAGTGGTTAGCACACTGACTGGCAACAGAGTCAAAGAAACTTAATTCAACCGTTCCACGACTCCGGCCGCGCCCATGCCGCCGCCGATGCACATCGTGACGAGGCCAAGCTCCTTGTCCTGCCTCGTCAGCTCGTGCAGCATCTGCACTGTCAGTTTGGCGCCGGTGCAGCCCAGCGGGTGCCCAAGCGCTATTGCGCCGCCGTTGACATTGACCTTCTCCTCATCCAGTCCCAATTCACGGATCACGGCCAGGGCCTGGACGGCGAAGGCTTCATTCAACTCCACCAGATCGATCTCGTCAAGACTGATGCCGGCCAGCTTGAGCGCCTTGGGCGCTGCAGCCACCGGGCCTATGCCCATTATCTCTGGCGCGACACCGCCGACAGCGAAGCTGCGGAAACGGGCCATCGGCTTGAGCCCCAATCGCTCTGCTTTCTCCTCACTCATCACCAGGACAGCCGCGGCGCCGTCGCTTGTCTGGCTGCTGTTGCCGGCAGTGACGGTCCCCTGTGCGTGAAATACCGGCCGCAGTTTGGCCAGCGCCTCGGCCGAAGAGTCGCGGCGGATTCCCTCATCCTTGTCGAAGGTCGTCCTGTATGTCTGTGTGCTGCCACCCTCGCCGAGCGTAAGTTCCACCTCCAGCGGCACGATCTCTTCGTCGAACCTGCCGGCGTCCTGCGCGGCGGCCGCCCGCCTGTGGCTGCGCAGAGCGAAGGCATCCTGTTCTTCACGCGTCACCTCGTACTGGCGCGCCAGGTTCTCCGCGGTCAGCCCCATGCCGATATAGACGCCGGGGTGCTCCTTAGCCAGCGTAGGATTGGCCATAAATTTGTTGCTGCTCATCGGCACCTGCGACATCGTCTCCACGCCGCCGGCGATAACTGCTTCGCCCATTCCGCTCATAATCTGCTGCGCGGCCAGAGCAATCGTCTGCAGCCCGCTGGAGCAGAAGCGGTTGACGGTCTGCGCAGGCACTTCGACCGGCAGGCCGGCGCGCAGGCTGGCGATTCGGCCCACGTTCATGCCCTGCTCGGCCTCCGGCATCGCGCAGCCCAGGATGACGTCGTCAACCTCCTTGGCCTCCATAGACGGCGCGCGTTCCATCACGGCCCCAATTGCCGCAGCAGCCATTTCCTCAGGACGGGTCGTTCGCAAAGTGCCGCGCGGTGCCTTGCCGATGGCTGTGCGAGCGGCTGAAACAATAACTGCACTGGTCATGGTAAAGTGCTCCTTGGGTTTTACGGACTGACATTTCCTTCGAACGCCTGTCAATGTCCAGCTGACTCAGGGTATGAAGTTATCTCGTTGACTGTCTCTACAAGAATGCTGAAGCTACGGGTACAAAAATGCTGCCTGGCCGATGGTTCGAACTGAGGTGCGCAACTACGGGTCTGCCGTAGGTGGGGGAGTACGTTCCGAACAGAAAGGCAGGCCAAGTTTATCCAGATCATTCTTCACGATATTTCCCCATAGCTCGGGCAAACACCCCTCTAATTTGTTTCCTGAAAGATACAATTCTTCAAGTTGGGTGAGGTTAACCAGCCCAGCCGGAATGGTTCCGGTCAACTGGTTGCCTGAGAGGTCCAGGACTTTCAGGTTGGTGAGTTCCCCCAGTTCTGCCGGAATCGGGCCGCTCAGCTGGTTGTCCGATAGGAGCAGCTGTTCCAAATCGATTAGACTTCCCAGATTTGCTGGAATCGCCCCACTGAGTTCGTTATCCCCGTGATTCAGGACTGTAAGTCTGGTGAGCTTACCCAGTTCCGGCGGGATCGTTCCGCTCAGTTCGTTTTCTGAAAAATCCAGCACGCCCAGGTTGGTCAGGGCGCCCAGCTCGGACGGAATCAATCCACTCAACTGGTTCTTGGCAAGGACCAGTTGTTCCAGGCCTGAGAGCTTGCCCAGTGACGGTGGAACTGTTCCACTCAATTCGTTGCTGCGGAGATACAACCCTTTCAGGTTGGAAAGACCGGCTAACTCTGGCGGAATCGCTCCTCGCAACCCGTTCGTGGGGAGAATCAGGCCGACAACCCGGCCTCCGTCCGTGGTAACTCCGTACCAGCCTTGAAGAGCAATATCTGCCGACAGCCAGTTTGAGTTCTTTCGCCAGTTTGCGCCGTCCGTAGCCTCGTAGAGCGAAACCAGCGCTTCCCTGTCCGAGCAAAACGGCAGTCCTATACTGTCCAGATCATTTTCTTCCGTGTCTCTCCACGCCTCGGGCACGCAGCCGCTGAGCTGGTTGTCTGAGAGATACAGTTTTCCCAGGTTGGTGAGCCTGCCCAATTCTGCCGCAATTGAGCCGCTCAAATCGTTACTCCAGAGGTAAAACTCTCTTAGTTTGACAAGGTTTCCCAGCTCGGACGGAATCGAGCCGCTCAACTGGTTCGATGAAATGCCCAGCACTTCCAGTTCAGTGAGCCTGCCCAGTTCAGAGGGTATCGGACCTTCCAGATTGTTGTCTGAGAGATATAACTGACTCAAGCTGGCGAGCTCGCCCAACTCGGACGGAATCGGACCCTTCAACTGGTTGCCCCAGAGATACAGGATCCGCAGGTCGGCGAGGTTGCCCAATTCGGACGGAATCTCACCGCCCAACCGGTTGAGTGAAAGATACATCTCTTGAAGGTTGGTGAGATTGCCTAACTCGGACGGCATCGGTCCGCTCAGCTTGTTGTCTGAAAGGTCCAGCTTCTGCAAACTCGCGAGATTGCCGAGTTCGGCTGGAATCGAACCGACCAGCTCGTTGCCCCAGAGATGTAAAATTTGCAGGCTTGTGAGATTGCTCAATTCGGATGGAATCGAACCGTTCAGCCGATTTTGTGAGAGGTACAACTCTTTCAGGTTGGCAAGTTCGCCCAGCTCAGACGGAATCACACCGCTCAGCATGTTTTCCGAAAGATACAACACCTGTAGGCTCGTGATATTGCCCAGTTCGGATGGGATCGATCCACTTAACTCGTTTCCCCGTAGATACATGTCTTGCAGCTTGGTTAGGCTACCCAGCTCGG
>VXRG01000086.1 GCA_009838625.1 Caldilineaceae bacterium SB0664_bin_27 | reverse complement strand
AACGCCCTCTCCAATCTGGAGAGTCTGGACCTTTCTAGCAACCAATTGACCGGGGAGATTCCTGACCTGAGCGCTCTCTCCAATCTGAGAAGCCTGGAGCTCTCACACAACCAATTGACCGGGCCGATCCCGAATCTGAGCGCACCTACCTCCTTGACGTGGCTGAACCTCTCGCACAACCAATTGAACGGAACAATCTTCGGTATCAACCTCCTCATCAGTCTGAGAACTCTGTACCTCAGTCACAACCAACTGTCCGGGCCGCTTCCGGATCTGGGCTCGCTTGTCAGCTTGTGGCACCTGGATCTGACGGGCAACCGGTTCTGTCTGCCGGCGGGATACGCCCCGTCCGGAGCTAATGCCGTTGTGACCAAAAATCTGACCGTTAACTATTCGTTGCCTTGCACGGAGGCCGAACTTGAGGCGATTCCAGGCGCGCCGCAGAATC
Source organism: Caldilineaceae bacterium SB0664_bin_27 (assembly GCA_009838625.1). Classification (GTDB taxonomy): domain Bacteria; phylum Chloroflexota; class Anaerolineae; order Caldilineales; family Caldilineaceae; genus Bin5. The sequence goes on along the minus strand of VXRG01000086.1, from coordinate 19,479 downwards.
TGGCGGCGGCAACCGGCGCCGGCCAGGTCACGCTCACGTGGGATGCAGTGAGGGACGCGGCCGGCTACGAGCTGTGGGTGTGGAACAGCCTCGACCGCAAATGGGAGGCCGCCGTTGGCGCTTTGACCGCTACGACCTACACGCACTCCGTACTGAGCGACGGCCGCAACTACTACTACCAGGTGCGCGCCCGCGATGCGAAAGGGATGCGGAGTCCGTGGTCGGAGCGTGTGCGCGCGATCATCGTGCCGGGGCGGTTTCCGCCGCCTCCGGTCTCCCTCGGACTCCATCTTTACTATCAGAAGTACCTGGAAGTTGACAAGGTGGTCGTCGTCGCGCCTACGGAGGTGTCGGATGAAACGATGGAGCAGGCGCGGGCGATCGTTTCCGGTATGCTCTCCGGCAAGGCCGGCCGCCTGCTTGAAAACAGCTCCGGCAAATATATTCGGATCTCAATTTACAAGAGGGATGAGCAGGGAAGACATTCCAGCCAGGTGCCGGAATACCTGAATAGGTACCCGGATGCGCCTGGAGTGGCCGTTCCGGTTCCCTCCGGATGGGTAGCAATTACACCGCAAGATGACCGGCGTTGTGGTGTGTTTATCCACGAATTTGCACATGCAATACAGTTCGCAATTGAGGACCGGCCAGGCGGCGCAGAGTTCGGATCACGGCTTGAGGGCCTGTACGCGGCTGCATTGGACGCGGGTCTGTGGGAGGGTCATTACGCGGTATTTACTGTACTGGAGTATTGGGCTGAGACGGTCAGGTTCTGGTTTGAGGGCAGGGTGCCGGACTCTTTGGTGGAGGGCCCGACGAAGCTGGCAGATTACGATCCGGAGATCGCCAGTCTGATTGCGGAGGTGTTCGGCGCCGCCAGCGTTCCCGCAGCGTGTCAGGTTCCTCTTTCCGAGGAGCAGCCGAGCCTTCTTCATCCTTAGCTGCCCCCCTTGGAGGATCACTGACCGTCTTTCCCTGTTTGCGGAATGTGGATGTCTGCGGTTATCAATATGGAAATCATGCCAATACGGCACATGTTGGCATATTGATATATGTACATAGGTGCGCGAGGGCAGGTACGGCCTGGCGTTGCCGGGCCCTGCCGGCTAGCGGACGGCGGAACTGCATCCGTCTGAACTGTGATTTCCGGGGTTGGGGCGATGAGCTGCAGTTCGGCGCACCGGCGTCTGATTTTCCGCCGGGCCTTGCGTTGTCAGTGTGGCCGCTGCGGGATGTGGGGCGGCAGGCGGGGCTTTGCGGCGCTGGGACGAGGTGGAGGACTGCTGAAGGGCCGGAAAGAGCGCTCTGGGTGGTTTTGTGGTTGGGAGGGAAGGAATACCAAGTGTAGTTTTATGCCTGGTTTTTTTCGTGTAGTCAGTTATAGACAACATAAATTCACTCTCTTACTTCACACAACAACACATTAAGCCAAACCTGCAGCCGATCACTCGGTCCTGCCGACCTCCAGATGCCGCAGCGCAGGCGTGGACCCCGACAAAGCCTGCAACGCCCTGGAAGCGACGCTGTTCCGCCTTTCTCCCGGATTCGGCCTGTTTGTGCGCCTTTTCCGGGTGGTGTATTCTGGTCTTGATAAACTACCGTTAATTACCCTTAACGGTAGTCTGACACTTCACACAAGGGAGCGCAACGCTGGCCGCAGCCATCACCCGCCGCAACGACGCTATCATAGAAACCGACGCCGCACCGGTCGTTCTGAGCGAGTCGGACGCCGAGCGCATCCAGGCTGCGGCCGCAGCTGCCCAGGCGCCGGCGACCCACCGCACCTACGACAGCCTGTGGCGCAGTTTCGCGGTCTGGTGCAAGAAGCGGGGCTATGCGCCCCTGCCGGCGGCGCCGGTCGCGGTGGCCGCCTACCTGGCCGAACGAGCCGAGACGGTGAAACCGGCGACCGTGCGCCTGGCTGCCGCGGCGGTCGGCAACCGGCACCGGCAGAACAGCTTGCCGAATCCCGCCGCCGCGGAGGGCGTCAAGGTCGTGCTGGCCGGTCTCGCCCGCCAGGGGCAGGCCGGCGCGCAGAGGCAGGCGAAAGGGATTTCGCGTGAGAACCTGGCCGCGATCAGGGCGACGGCCTGCAGGCCGCGCCGCGGCCGCGGGGGGAAACTCGAGTCGCGGCGGCAGGCGCGGGCGCGGGGCGAGGTCGATATTGCGCTGTGCTGTACGATGTTCGACGGGATGCTGCGCAGGAGCGAGGCGGAGGCGCTGACGTGGGCGGATATCAGCGGCGAGGCCGACGGCTCCGGGCGGCTGATTGTGCGCAGGTCGAAGACCGATGCGGAAGGGGAGGGGAAGGTGCTGTGGATCAGCCCTGAGACGATGGCCGCTTTGGACGCGATCAGGGGTAACGGCGGCGCCGGTCCGGTGTTTGGCCTGTCCGGGCAGCAGATTTCCCGGCGCATCGCCGCGGTCTGTGAAGCGGCCGGGTTGGGCAAGGGGTACAGCGGCCACAGTCTGCGGGTCGGCGCGGCGCAGGCGCTGGCCGGCGCGAACATCAGCCTGGCCGGCATCATGGAGAACGGCCGCTGGCAGTCGTCACGCATGCCGGCCCGCTACACGCGCAATGCGGCCGCGGCACAGTCGGCTATGGCAAGGCTGTACGGTCAGAACGACCTCTGAGCACACCACGCCTACCGGCATCCGGAAACCCAAGAAGACCCAATGCCGATCCATCCATCGATGAAGGACCTCTACCCGCCCGACTGGGAAAAAATTTCCCGGCGCATCCGCTTTGGGCGCGCCCGCGGCCACTGTGAATGGTGCGGCGCTGCGCACGGCCGGCCCCATCCCGAGACCGGCAGCAAGGTCTTCCTCACCACCGCCCACCTCGACCACAACCCGGCCAACAATTCCGAAAAGAACCTGGCCGCCCTCTGCCAGTGCTGTCACAACCGCTACGACGCACCCAAACGTCATTCCAACCGCAAACATCGCGCCCTCGCCGCAGCCGGACAGCTGCCACTGCTATGAGCAGGACGATGGGTTGCGTTGAAAAATTGAAGGGGCTAACACTGCGTCGCGGACCGTCTGGTTGACGTCGGCCGTCGGCATATGGCATCCGCATAGCCCCCGGACGCGCAAACGCCGGAATCAGGCCCAACAGTCCGAATCCGGCGCTTTCAGCCCGATTAGAACAAATTTTCCCGCACAGGAGGCCCGTAGAGCGTCTAAAATCGCCTTAGGGTACCCGGGATACCTTGCATTTCGTGGCTCTTGGTCTGCGTTGCTGACGGTGGCCAGACTAAAGGCTTATCACGCCTGCACCCTCTCTGAGCTTTTTGATCACCTGCTCCGGCGTATGTCTCTTCCTGGCCATCTTTTCCCTTTCTACGGCCCTATACTGACATATAACCTGGACCAGTTTGTGGGGGCAGGTCAATTTTTTCGATACACACTGCCATCCTTCGCAATGACATACGTACTTTTCGACCCATCTTTTTTGCAGACACAAGAGTCATGGTGGCAACCACACAGCAAACAATGTGTTTTCGATTTGTTCTCCGTTTGTGTCACGGCTTTGTTTGCTTTGACCGGTCGCGATTTTTGAACAGGAATGAGAACCGACGGCCTTTTTTCAACCGGTTCATATTTGTGCCCCGAGGTTGACTGTCTCTTGGAAACCGGCGTTGGCGTTGGCTTTGGGGCTGGACTGATGGCGCTTCGCTTTGGTGCGGATTCTTCCTCATTTGAGTCTTTCTGTGAAAATGCTGCGCCCTTCGGGGCCTTTTGGGCGGCGTACGATCTTCGCTTACACCATTTGATGGCGTAAAGCACCAGCTCTCGTGCTCCCAACACGACCACCGCGACGACCCCTGCGCAGACTCTCAGCAGGCCAGGGGCAACCCATGCGCAGACTTTCAGCAGGTGAAGGGCAACCCATGCGCAGACTTTCAGCAGGCCAAAGATTAATTGAACGATGATCATGCCATGCCTCCTATTCGATGATGCCCTCGGCTTTGAGCTTGGCTCGGCCTGCGTGCCGCTGACCTGCCCCCGATGTTTGTACCACCTTCTATGTTAGTCCGACAAGCACAGGAACAGGGTCGGCAGGCACGAGGGTCTCAGGCGCCGGCGGCCGGTAGCCCAGAGAGCTGTGCGGGCCTGACCTGGCTGTAGTCGCCATGATCGCGCAGTAAGTCGATGGACGCCGGCTCAGTTGGCGCTGGCATAAAGCCCCCAGACAGTACCTTGCGCTGTCCTGGACCCTCGAAAGGGAACTCCGTTCCCTCCTCAGCTTTGTCTCCTGAAGATCAAAAGAAAAGATCCGGACGGATTCCGGGGCCTTTCTTTGTAAGTATATAAGCTCCAAGTAAGTATATAAGCTCCAAAAGTAAAGGCGGCATCTTTTATGACAGATGCCGCCTCGTCTATGGTTTTCCCAGGCTTAAGAATCTATGGGACTGATTTCACGCCCGTGCTGGGCATCTTCCCACCTAGACATCAATTCCTGCCTCCGTTCTTTAGCCCATTTGAACAGAATTCTTTCCTTAGATTTGGGAAGATTCCCTGCCAGTACACGAGAATCTCGGATAGATACTGAAATGTTGTGTTCCCCATAACTAGCATGAAAATGAGGAGGATTGTGCCCCATGTATTCCATCCAAATGGTGACTCCTTCAAGATTGCATAACCTAGGCATACTCCTCCATCAGCCCTTGCAACCTGGGAAAAAGCTCTTCTACCGTTGCACCTGTCAGCATCATGTATATCGTATCGGCACACACGTCCAGGTCTTCGTTGCTGCCCCACGCGATGGTCTTTCTGTCGTCTACATGAACTGACTCGAAGAACTCGCGTTCTTTCCACCTCCTGAATACTTCCTTGTTTGACCACTCAGACAGATCAACTTCTCCGAGCTGGCCATCAGAAAACTCAATGAAGATGGTGTAACCGGAACGAGCCTCTACATTTACGGGCACAGGGTGCTCCAGTCTTTCGTCCACAAGCCGCCTCCCCTTTCTTCAATACATGGCTAATACTTTGTCGATTGCGGCATTCATTTGCGCCATATCAACTTTATCGACTGGGAATATCCCTGGATCAGTCTCCTTGGTGGTCAGTGCATACAAGTCACCTTGTATGCTGCTGCGGCCTAGTTTAACTGTGTTGCATAAGATGTCAAGACCCAATTGTGGTCACTCACAGGAAAAGGGTTCTGCCAGACCAGGTCTGCCGAGTCAAATGTAATCCCCCATAATAATCAGCAGTCTGCACAGTCCTGGGAAAGAGGATGCTGAAGCAACGTCGCGGTCCGACCCGGCTGCTCTCTCTCCCAACATCTATTGAAACTGGTCGCCAATCGCCTCTTCGATCCAGGTGCGGCAGAGGTCGGACATCGTCGTTTCCCGAGCGGCGGCCAGCAGCTTGAACCGGCGGTGGGTGCTGTTGGGCAGCAGGACGACAAGGCGGCGTATCTTCTCCGGCGTCTCCTGCGCGGCGGGCTCCTCCTCTGCCGGCAGGGCGGCCGTGCCGTGGTCGATGTAGGATTCGACGTCTGCGGCGGCGTCCGGGTTGGGCCGGCGCAGGTTGAAGCGGGTCTCAGACATTGCGCAACTCCTTAATCAGGTTGGCGATCTCTTGGGCGGCCGGGCTGTGCGGCGCGTATTCCTGGATACTCTGGGCGTGGAGCATCGACTCTGCAAAGGCAACTCGCTGGGTGATCTCGGTCTGCAGGGCCGGCAGGGGCAGCTCGAGCATGCGCATCTCCCGCCCGAGGACGGTGCCGGCGATTTTGCGGGAGATGACGAAGAATGCGCGCAGGTCGGGCCGGTATATGCGCGCCTCCTCCACCTGCCCGACGGTGCGGTCGGACGCCCAGGCGGAGAGGGCGGAGGGCTCTATGGGGATGACGACCAGGTCGGCGGCGATCAGGCAGGAGCGGGTGATGGCGTCGTCACGGGGCGTGCCGTCGATGACGATCCAGTCGTAGATTTCCCTCTGGCGGTCCACCTCTTTATGCAGGTTTTTGCGCGGCACGGCGAAGACGGAGAAGGGTTGATCCTCGCGCAGGGAGGACCAGGCGTTGGCGGAGGCCTGCTGGTCGGCGTCGATGAGGAGGACGCGTTCGCCGGCCTGGGCGAGGCCGTAGGCGACGTTGAGCGACAGGGTGGTCTTGCCGGTGCCGCCTTTCTGGTTGAGGAATGCGAGTACCGTCATTGCCGGATGCTCCAGTAGATGTCAATGTTGTCATTGTAGCAGTTATTAACATATATGAACATAACATATATGCACAGTGACGGCGGCCCCGGAGGCGATTGTGATGGTTTGAAGTGCTGTCCTGGGGTGTGGCAGAACGGGCGGCAGGGTGGTCGGGCCGGTCGCTTCTATTGACTACACGAACGAATCGGGGCAGAGTTCGGCCTGCCGGCAGTGGCCTTGCGGAGACGGCCGCAGGTGCGTGTTCTGGGGAAGGACAGCATATATTGACATATTATCATACGCGTATATATGCACGAGGAAAACTGTAGTGGTTAGTGGCGGGAGGCGCGAGGGCAGGAGCGAGGCGTGGCCCTGTCGGAGTCTGAGGGGGACGGGGAGGGTGCGGCGGGGCTGGGCCTGGCCTGGCTCTATCGGGAGATCCGTCAGTTGGGAGGCAGAGAGCGGGCATAAGGCGGAACTGCAGTAGTCAGTGGAACGGCCGTGTGTGCGGGGTCGATGGGGGAGGTCTGACTGGCAGCTTTCTTGACTACACGAAGGAACTGGGGCCGGAGATCGGCCTGTCCGCAGCGGCCTTGTGGAGACGGCCGCAGGTGCGGGTCCTGGGGAAGGACAGCATATATTGACATATTGACATACACGTATATGTACACGGACCGTACTGCGTCGCGGGCCCGCAACCGGTTGCCATGGCAGGGTGTCGCTGGGGCCGAGAGCACCTCAGGCACAGCCGGTCTTCTTTACCGCGGGAGCTCACCTTTCTCAATCGCGGCCTGACGCGCCTCTTCCAGCAGCGACTGGATCTCCGCGACCTGGATGCGCGCGCTGATCGTGGGGAAGAGCCGCCTCACGACCTGATTAAAGCCCTCTCGCATACCGGCAGGCAGATCGAGCATCAGGGGCGGGCTTATGCTGTTGGCGTTTCTCACGGCTTGGTCGCCCTTGGCGGCGACCGGCGACAGGGCGCTGCGGTCAACATCGCGATGCGCGGGAATCGTCCAGACATTGCTCTCCTCCTCGCTCACCTGCTTGAACTGCAGCTCCTGCGCCTCGGCCGACCCCATGAAACGGATGAATGCGCCGGCCTGGGACCGGTTGGGCGCGCCGGCCGGGATGACGTAGCCGACAACGATCGAGACCTCATCCAGCGGCATGGCTGCGTCCATCTGGGGGAACTGGAAGAAGTCCAGCTCATCGACGAAGGCTTGCGGCTGCTGGATAAGGCTGAAATGCGGGGCCAGCGTCATGACGGCCTTTTTGCGGGTCAGCGGGCTCTCCGCATCGCCGCGAATCAGGGCGGTCATGCTTTCAGTTTCAGACATGTCTCCCGGCGATTTCACAAAATAGTCACGGTCCAGCAACGAAATCAGATAGTGCCAGACGCGGCCGACTCTTTCGTCGTGGAAACTGACGCGGCCGGCTGCCAGGTCCTGGTGGAAATCGGAGCCATTCAGCCTCAGATTCAGGTATTCGAACCAGAGGACGGTGTAAAAGGGGTTCTGACCCGAGAGTGATAGCGGCGTTTCACCGTAAGTCAGCAAGGTATCACAGATATGTTCGAACTCTTCCCAGCTGGTGGGAGGGGTCAGATCATAGCGTTCGAAGACCTCTCTGTTATAGAAAAAGCCCGTCCAGCTGAAGCCTGCCGGAACGAAGCGAAATGCGCCGTCGATGCGGCTGATGTCCTGGAAAGGTTGGCTGTACGCTTCGGAAAAATTGCCCGCCTGCCAAACGTCTGAGAGGTCGGCCAAAAGACCGGCGGCGGCAGCCTCACGGATTTCACGGTTGTCCGCCATCCAGATCACATCCGGGGGCGGTGTATCTTCAAGGTAGGCGGCCGCACTGCGCTGGAAGGGTTGGCGGTCGATCTCGAAGTTGGGCGCAAGTTGCGTGAACTGCTCAATCGCTGCGTTTTCAGCTTCAGTGAAGACCGAACTGTCGGGGGAGACGTAGGTGAGGGTGACGGGCGAACTGTCCTGTATGAGGGCGGGCTCGACCGCGCGGTATTGCCCGCACGCGCCCAGGAGAAGACTCAGGCTCAGGAGGAGAGTTGCGAATATGGCGTGTGCATTTGTGTATGTATACATGTTTATATATGTGCTTTTGTGCATCATTCTAGGCTACACGCACCGGCCGGTCAAGCCTGGTGCAGCCCTGCGGCCGGGTCGCGAAGGAGGCCAAAGGCGCAGCGGATTTTCTTCGCATAGTTAATATGCCCTGTGCAGACCAACCTCATTTTCCCCTCAGTCCGCTGTTCCGACAGGCGTCGACGAAGCTTGATCATTTTGCCATATGTTCATGTGTGCATGTTTGCATATGTGACTTTGTGCATATATGCTTTTGTGCTTATTGGCGCGCAGCCGCGTCCTGGACCCGGGCGGTCGGCAGGCCCGGCCAGGCCCGTTGATTGAGGGGGGAAGGTGGAGGCGGCGTTCCCGCTTTGCGTGAACAGCATATGACAATCGTGTCATTATGGCATCTATGTTCATATTAGTATATATGCAAATGAGTATCGGGTTCATCCCGGGTTTGGGGCGCGAGGACAGGCGCAAGGCATGCTCCTAACGGGATCGGTGAGGGAGCAGACACTCAGGTCCAACGCGTAACGTTGATTAAGACCATCATCAATCTCTCTTAACGAACGGATTAAAGGAAACCGCACGAATTTTCCCCGATTTCCACTCCAAATGCGTGCTATACTTTCTCGACTCGTGCAGCGACTGCGGTTAGGCGGGCGCCGGCAGGTGAGCCGGCCCGAATACCAAAGGAGCGCAACCGATGACCTGCACACAAGCCTCGCATCCGCTCGATAACCTGTTCGCGCATTTCCCGGGTCTGAACAGAGCGCCGGCAGACCTCCCGGCATCAACCGGCCCACCTACCCACTCTGGCTGGTACCTCGCCAGCAACCTCCCGGCTGAAGAAAAAGTGCTGGACGAACTGCTCAGCCGCTTCGGTGCCCATATGAAGACGGACTCTCCGTTCTTACAGGCCGCGCTGCTGATGCATCCTTACACGACCCCCGTTGTGTCGGTCGCCGTGCACGGGCTCTACGCGGAAGGACGCGTGCCGGACGTTAGCGCCGGAAACATGGCTATCCGGCTCGACAGTTCGGGCGACGTCGCTGAGCACGGGTTCAGATCCCAACGTTTCGCGGCGCTCTCTTCGGACAGCGCCGCCAGTCATCCGGACGCGACGCCCGTCGCCGACTTCGAAGCTTTGACCACGTGGATGTTCGACCGCCTGGTTGAAGAGCATATGCGACCGCTCTTCTCACGCGTGCGGGCGGAAACGAAGCTCGGCATGAACGTCATGTGGGCAGCTCTTTCCGGAGGATGCGCCGAAACGATCATGGGCCTCCAGAGGGCCGGGCGGTTCACCATAGAGGAAGCACTCGCGACGGAATCCGCGCTGCTGGCGCTTGCCCCGCAGCCCATGCACGACCGCGTATCCGTCTATCCACTCCAGAGCGGCAGCCATCAAGACCTGTTCATGCGGCTCGAGGTCTGCTGCCAGAAGTACCTTCATCCTGACATGGGCAAGTGCGGCTACTGCGCGCTCCGGCCCATCCCGGAGCAACGGGAGCTGCAGCAGTACTGGTTTGATCGCCGGGTTGCTGAACTTGAAAGCGAGGCGCGCGCCTGACGTTCCCCGGAAGGCAGTATCGTGCACCGGCGCTTGACATCAGCGACAGACCGGCGGGGGAATCTACACAATGACGCTCACAGTCGACGAAGCTCGTCAGTCCGGCCCGCAACGCGAAGAGGCCCTGGGGTACGCATGGCGCAAGGGGCGCGGGGCTGTGCTCCGCGGCTGCAGCGTGGGCATGGCCTGGGAAGCCACGGTGGTGGTCGTGCCCTTCCTGGCCCAGCGCGCCATCGATGAGGGGCTGGTGCCCGGTGACTGGCGGCGGCTGTCGATCTGGGTGGTCGCGCTGGTCGCCAGCGGCGTGCTGACCGCAGTTTTCAGCGGCATGCGCCATCGCGCCGCAACCCAGGCCGGGGCATACAGCGACCTGGGGCTGCGCGGCCGCCTGTTCCGTCACGTTCTGGGGCTGGACACCGGCTTCCACGACCGGTCCGACCGGGGTGATCTGCTGACCCGGATATCCACCGACGTAAGAACAATCAGCCTCTTCATCGATCTGATCGTCACCTGGTTTGCCCATGCGTCGGCCGTGGTCCTGATCGTCCTCTTCATGCTCCAGATGGACCTGCGGATGGGGCTCATCGGCACGGCATACATTCCACTCCTGCTGCTGCTCTCGGCCGGGGTCAGGCGGGCCTTTGAGAGCCGCACGGTGGCGCTGCGGGAGGCGGCGGCCAAGCTCACCGATATCCTCCACGAAAACATCTTTGGCGTGCGCGTAGTCAGAGGTTTTGGCGTCGAGCCGCACCAGCGAGGCCGCTATGAACCGGCCAGCAACGCCATCGCCGCCCGCGCCATGGCCCTGGTGCGTCTAAATACAACCTATACGCTCATCGGAGGGACGCTCCCGGCGCTGGCCATGGTGGCGCTTCTCTGGTGGGGCGGCCGCTGGGCGATCTCCGGCGAGGTGACGGTGGGCATGCTGCTCGCTTTCAGCGCCTGGATGGTCCGGCTCACCAGCCGCTCATTGGGCCTGCTGGGACGGTTCAACTGGTACATGCAGGCCAGGGCCTCGGCAGGCCGGGTCGACGCCCTGCTCAACGTCGATTCCGCCATCGCCGACCCGCCGCAGCCGTCTCCTCTGCCTCCTTCCGGAGAGGGGCTGCGGTTCTCCAACGTCAGCGTGAAATTCGGCAAACGGCGCGTCCTGGACGGCATCTCCCTCAACGTGCGCACAGGGGAGACGGTCGTCCTGACGGGCAGGTCCGGCTCCGGCAAGAGCATCCTGCTGAGCCTGCCCCCGCGCCTCTACGACCCCGGGGAGGGCGGCGTCTTTCTCGACGGCGTCGACGTGCGCGACCTCTGCCTGGAGACGCTGCGCTCGGCCGTCTGCCTGGCCTCCGACGACGCCGTCCTCTTCAACGACACGATCGCCGCCAACATCTCGCTGGGCAGGCCGGATGCATCGCAGGCCGAGATCGAGCAGGCCGCGCAGCTGGCCCAGGCCCACCGCTTCATCACGGAGATGCCGGACGGATATGACGCCGGAATCGGCGAACGCGGCCTGACCCTCTCCGGCGGGCAGAGGCAGCGCATCGTGCTGGCGCGCGCCCTCCTGGTCGGGCCGCGGCTGCTGTTGCTGGACGATGCCTCCTCCTCATTGGACCCCGCCACCGACGCCGCCGTCTGGCAGGGGCTGACCGGCCGCGAGCAGAAGAGGACGATGCTGGTGGCGACCCAGCGGCGAAGCGTCGCGGCGCGCGGCGACAGGGTTGTTCTGCTCGACGCCGGCAGGATTGCGGCCGAGGGCACCGACGAAGAGCTGTGGCGGACATCGCCCCTCTACCGGCAGGTCCTGAGCAGTGAAGACGAACAGGGAGCGCAGCCGCAGATGGTCGGCTGAACCCGTAAAATGACGCTAACAGCGGCCGAAGCCAGTCAACCGAATACCGGACCCGAAGGCGCCATCGCTTACGCCTGGCGCAAGGCGCGCAGCGCCGCGTTTCGCGCGGTGACCGTGGGCCTGGCGTGGGAGGTCACCGTGGTGATCGTGCCCTTCCTGGCCCAGCGCGCCATCGACGAGGGGCTGGTGCCAAGAGACTGGCGGCGGCTGTCGATCTGGGTGGCGGCGCTGATCGCCAGCGGCGTGCTGACCGCAATTCTGAGCGGCATGCGCAACAGCGCGGCCACCCGGTCCAGGTCATACGGCTCCCTGGGGCTGCGCGGCCACCTGTTCCGTCACGTTCTGGGGCTGGACGCCGGCTTCCACGATCGCGCCGACCGGGGTGACCTGCTGACCCGGATGTCCACCGACATCAGCGCCATCAATAACTTCATAGGAATCATCGCGACGACGGTCGCCTACACGTCAGGCATGGTCCTCACCGTCTTCCTCATGCTCCGGATGAACCCGAGTTTGGGGCTCATTGGTACGGCCTTCATCCCGGTGGTTGTGCTGCTTTCGGCGGTGGTCAAGCAGGCCTATGAGAGCCGCACGGTGGCGCTGCGGGAGGCGGCGGCCAGCCTCACCGCCATCCTGCATGAAAACATCTTCGGCGTAAGGGTGATCAGGGGCTTCGGCGTCGAGCCGCACCAGCGAAGCCGCTACGAACCGGCCAGCAGCGCCATCGCCGCCCGCGCCATGGCCCTGGTCCGCCTGGAGACGGTGTATACGATCTTCGGCGGGTCGCTGCCGGCGCTGGCCATGGTGGGGCTCCTCTGGTGGGGCGGGCGGCTGGCGGTCTCCGGCGAGGTGACGGTGGGCATGCTGCTCGCCTTCAGCGCCTGGATGGTCCAGCTCACCAACCGCATAGCGGGCCTGCTGGAGAGGTTCAACTTTGTCATGCAGGCCAAGGCCTCGGCAGACCGGATCAACGCCGTGCTCAGCGTCGAGGCGGCGATTGCCGACCCGCCCCGTGCGGCTGCGCTGCCTCCTTCGGGCGGCGGGCTGCGGTTCTCCAACGTCAGCGTGAAATTCGGTGAGCGGCGGATCCTGGATGGCGTCTCCCTCGACGTGCGTGCAGGGGAGACGGTCGTCCTGACGGGCAGGTCCGGCTCCGGCAAGAGCATCCTGCTGAGCCTGCCCCCGCGCCTCTACGACCCCGGGGAGGGCGGCGTCTTTCTCGACGGCGTCGACGTGCGCGACCTCTGCCTGGAGACGCTGCGCTCGGCCGTCTGCCTGGCCTCCGACGACGCCGTCCTCTTCAACGACACGATCGCCGCCAACATCTCGCTGGGCAGGCCGGATGCATCGCAGGCCGAGATCGAGCAGGCCGCGCAGCTGGCCCAGGCCCACCGCTTCATCACGGAGATGCCGGACGGATATGACGCCGGAATCGGCGAACGCGGCCTGACCCTCTCCGGCGGGCAGAGGCAGCGCATCGTGCTGGCGCGCGCCCTCCTGGTCGGGCCGCGGCTGCTGTTGCTGGACGATGCCTCCTCCTCATTGGACCCCGCCACCGACGCCGCCGTCTGGCAGGGGCTGACCGGCCGCGAGCAGAAGAGGACGATGCTGGTGGCGACCCAGCGGCGAAGCGTCGCGGCGCGCGGCGACAGGGTTGTTCTGCTCGACGCCGGCAGGATTGCGGCCGAGGGCACCGACGAAGAGCTGTGGCGGACGTCGCCCCTCTACCGGCAGGTTCTGAGCAGTGGAGACGAACAATGAGCACAACGACGAATGCCTCGCCCTTTGACATCGCCCCCTTCGCGGAGCGGCCGCTGCAGCGCGGCCTGGCGTTCGGCGGCGGCCTGCGCTGGCCCGCGCTGGCCGCGTCTGTTCTCCTGATCGCGACCGTGGGCGCGACCCTCGCCCAGCCGGTGCTGGTCTCCTGGGTGATCGACCGCGGCGTTGTTCAGAAAGACATGGAGGCCCTGGGCCTGAGCATATTCCTGCTGCTCGCGGCCGTGGCTGCGGAGGCGCTGCTGACGGCGGGGCACCTGCTGCTGTTCGCCTGGGTTGGTGAGCGCTATCTCGCCCGCTTGAGGATCCGGGTATTCGAGCACCTTTGCCAGCTGTCCCTGCGCTTTTACGACGCCCACAATACGGGCGCGCTGATCGCCCGCGCCAGCGACGATGTTCAGACCCTCTCCTCGTTCGTGCGCAGAGGCATGTCGAGTCTGCTGACCGGTGTGCTGCTCCTGGGCCTGGGCATCGTGGTCATGGGCAGTCTCTCGCCTCCTCTGCTGGCCGTCAGCCTGATCTGCGTCCCCATGCTGCGCTGGCTGTCCCGGCGCTACATTCGCAGGGCGGAGCCGGCGCAGCGCCACAACCGGGAGCGGTACGCGGCCAGCCTGGAGGTGATCGAGCAGGGGCTCACCGGCGCCAGGTCGCTGCATCTCTTTCGCAGGCTGGGGTCCTGGGGCGAGTTCATAGACCGTTGCCAGGACAATGAGTACGAGGCGCGCATGCGGGTGGTGAGCGTGAACAACCGTTATTTTCCCTGGCTGGAGTTCACCTGGGTCTTTGTCGCAGCGGCGATAATCGGCGCGGGAGCCGGTCTGAACTCGGTGGGCATGGTCACGGTCGGCGTCGTGTCCGCGTTCGTGCTTTCGCTCACGCGGATTTTCGGGCCGTTGGAGTCGTTGGGCCGGCTGATCGGCGAGGCCCAGTCTGCGAAGGCGTCGCTGGGGCGCATCTTCGCCCTGCTGGACGTACCGCTGGAGATCCAGGAGCGGCCCGGCGCGGCCGCGCTTTCAGCCGTGGGTACTCTGGAGGTCGACGGCGTCTCTTTTGCCTATTTGCCGGAAACGCCGGTCGTGACGGAGATCAGCTTGTCGGTCCAGCCCGGCGAGACGCTGGCGCTGGTGGGGCCTACGGGCGCGGGCAAGTCCACCTTGGCCCGCCTTCTGGCCCGACTGTACGACCCCGAGGAAGGGACTGTGTCGTACGGCGGGCTGGATCTCAGGGACGCCAGCCTGGCCAGCGTCCGGCGCCGCATCGTGCTGCTGCCGCAGGAGGGCCATCTCTTCCGGGGCACGGTGGCCGAGAACATCAGCCTGTTCCGCCCGGATACGTCTGAAAAGGATATCGCCGAGGTGGTGGCCGACCTTGGGCTGGAGGAGCGCTTCGGTCAGTTTCCCGAAGGGTTGCTTACACATGTGGATGCGCGCGGCGCGCGTCTTTCGTCCGGGGAGCGGCAGTTGATCTCGCTGGCCCGCGTCGCGCTGGTGAACCCGGAGGTCGCCATTCTGGACGAGGCGCTCTCCAACGTCGACCCGGGAACCGAGGCGCTGGTTGAGCGGGCGATGCGGCGGCTGATGGAGGGGCGCACGGTGATCGTCATCGCGCACCGGGAGACGACGGCCAAGAGGGCGGACAGGGTGGCGTTCCTGGAGGACGGGATCCTGGTCGCGCAGGGCCGTCACGAGGCGCTGCTGCGCTCTTCTTCCGCCTATGCGAGGCTCTGGGGGCAGGTGCCATAATTCTCCCTGTTCTGACCCACTTTTTTCTCTGGTCAAAGCGCCGATTTGCAACAGGGTAGAACACGAAAGCCGGTTTTCAGGCGTTGAATGGCGTTGAGTTGAGCGGCCAGGGCCTGACTCTCCCCTGCGTCCTCAACGCGATGACCGCCGCTTGCATCCACCAGTTCACGTACTCTGGTGGGACTGGTAAATTCGCCGCTGTTGCGCTCTGTTTTTTCTCCCGGATGGGGCCGGCGGTTTTGCAACAGGGTAGAACACTCATCCGGGAGGGAAATGGCCTCCATTTCAGGCCGCCGCGCCCGCTCGCACGCCTCCGATCCCGCCCCCTTTCTCCACCGCTGAAAGAGCCCGGCCCTGCCCCGCCATCATCGTGCCCATTGTTCTGGCCCGATCTCTCTCCAGTGAAAACGGCATTTTGCAACAGGGTAGAACATTCACTTTGCGTTCAAAGCATGTTCATGGGAGAAAAACCTGCGCAAATCCCGCTCGACGAGGCGGAATTCATCCAGCATAGCGTTCGACTTCGAGATGAGGATCTGACGCAGCCTCCGGGAACCGCGGCTCCATGTTCTGATTCGATTTTCTCTCCGGTAAGACGGGCATTTTGCAACAGGGTAGAACACTCCTTTCGCCGCTCAAAACTGAAGAGAATACCGGCAGCGCCGGCCTTTCCGGCCCGGGGAAAGAGCGCCCGCAACGGGAACAGACAGGCAGGTCCAGTGCCCTGATCGGTTGTCGTCAATATTGTTCGGCTTGTTCCAGGCCGGGTTTTTCTCTGGTAGGAATGGCATTTTGCAACAGGGTAGAACATTGAGTTGCATCGCGTTTTACGCATTGGGCGCTGCGTAGAGGCAGAAATGGGCGTATCTCGGAGCTGGCGGGGGAACGATCTGGCGGGGAACTGATGCCGGCGGCGGCTGAGATTGCTTGCCAGCTCGCGGCGAGACGCAGGGCAGGCGGGACCGCATGTGATCAGGGCTCGCTGACGTTGGCTGAACAGCGATCTGCGGGTGCAAAATGCGGCTGATCCGCGCATGCACGCAAGCGGATTTCCAGCCGCTTTTGGCGTTCTTCACGGCCCTGCGCGGACAGAAATGTTTTCACCGTTTTGAACGACCTCTCAAAAGTGTCAACGACACACGGCCGGGGCGGGTTGTTGCAGGGCCCGGGGCGGCGGATGGGGTGAGAAGAATGCATGGGAGCGGCTGTCCGGCGCTCCTTTTTTGCTCAAAACCGACTTTGAGCGGCTCTGAGCGCCGTTTTCGCTGACTTTGGCTGTACAGTACCTGATTGCCTTTTCAAGCCGTCTGAGGACGCCTGAGGGCCGTTGTGCGCCAAACGGGGGCGTTGCGTCTGCGCCCGGAAGCGCCAAAACAGGCAAAAGGGCCGCCTCTGGGGGGTCTGTGAGAGGAGAATTGAGGCGTGAGCGGCACCGTTTGGCTCGCCGGCAAGTGGAACGGGAACGGGCCCTGGATGATGCCGTTCTGCACACGCTGTCGGGGCGGCGTTTGATGGCTGGGCTCGATGGATGGTTGGGCGGGGTCATGGTTGGCGGGATATGGAGCTTGGTGCAGGGACGAGTGAGGCGGGCAGGCGGGATAAGATTTTCTGATGCCGTTTTCGGCAACGTTGCGCACCAAGCGCAACAACGTTGCCTTAGAACAGCAACTCTGTTGCTATTGTTCTAAGTGTTCTAGCCCCTTGTTCCAGCTTGACATTCTCTCTGGTAGGAATAGCGTTTTGCAACAGGATAGAACATCGCGCGCAACAGGGTAGAACACTGCGCGCAATAGGGTAGAACATCAAATGCAATAGGGTAGAACATTCTCCGCAATAGGGTAGAACATTTTCCGAGACAGGGTAGAACACTTTCTGGGGGACTATATCGCAAAGTAACATTCAGGATATATTTCCGGCGGCACGGCACGAGTCAACTACCTCCACCGTTGCGCCGCCCGCGGCGAATCCCCGGCCGCGTTCCAGAATGTTCCTGGCTGCGTTCACGTCCCTGTCCTCCACGTGACCGCAGCCGGAACAACGGAAGAGCCGATAAACCCTCGGCTTGGGCTGCACTTCTCTGCATTCCGAGCAGGTTCGGGATGTATACGCAGGGTCGACCTCCACGAGTTGTCGCCCGGCCCACTCTGCCTTGTACGACAACTGTTGTCGGATGACGCCCCACGTCTGTCCCAACATCTCCCGGTTCAATCCTCGCTTACGCGTGCCGCCCGATGCGGTCAAGTTGTTGATGCGCAACCTCTCGATGCAGATCAGTCCATACTGCGCCGCCAACGCCGACGTGATGGCATGACAGTCGTTGCGATTGCGGACGGCTTCCTTGCGCTTGTGACGGGCGAGTGTCTCCACAGCCTTTCGACGGCTCTTGCTGCCCTTTTGTTTGCGGGCGACGGCTCTCCGGAGCCTGCGCTCGCGAGCACGGTCCGGCGTACGCCTCGCAACGGTCTCGCCCGTGCTGAACGTCATGCGCTCATTCACGCCCATGTCGATGCCGACGGCGCGCTCGGATGCAGGCGGAGGCTGCGCCGCCTCTGCGTAGACCAGATTGACACTCAGTATCTTGCCGTTCTGTACGAGGTGTATGCCTTTGAGTTCGGCGTCGGGCAACGGGCGGGAGGGCTTGATCCGTATAAGCGGCAGCCCCTTGATCCTGATTTTGTTGCCCTTGACCATGCCGGGCCTGACTGCCGAGAGTTCGATGCTCCTGTACCGTTGAATCGGCTTGAAACGCGGAAGCCCGAACCCCTCTCCCGCCTTGACGCGTCGAAAGAACGCCTGATATGCCCTGTCCAGTCTCACGAGCGCGCCGCGCGCCACTCTTACGTCTATATCGCCTAACTTCTGCGACTCTCGACGCCACGTAGTCAGCCACTTCATTTGCGTATATTTGCTGACTGTTTTGCCCGTCAAGCGGTAAATGGCCCTGCACTCCCCAAGGGCGCGGTTGTACAGCTGCTGGCAGACGCGCAGCACTTCCCGGACGCGGGCATGGCCGCTCGCGCTCGTATAGCCTCTGACTTGATAAGTTCTGTGGATTGTCGTACTGTGTGGAAGGTCCACGAGTCGTCGTCTCCTGGGCCATGGCCGCCGGAGCTGCAACTCCGTGCGGCCACTTTATTTCCTTCATTGTGCCTCAACCATTCAGACCGGTCAAAAGGCTGTCTCTCCGTCAGATGCCTGGCATGCCAATGTTACTTTCGGCATGTAAGCCCCATTTTTTGCAACAGGGTAGAACATTCAGGGATATCCAATCAGAGGGTCCAGGCCTCCAGAATGCGCCAGCCCTGTTTGCCTGTGTCGGGCTCGATGGCGTCGCGTTCGATGACGATGCGGCCGTCTTTCTCCAACGACGTCAGCAGCCGGTCGGTGGCGGACTGTTCGTTTCTGATCTGGCTGGTGTGCTTGTCGACGACCATGCCGTAAGCAAGACGGTGGCGGTCGGCGCGGGTGAGGACGCGCACTCTGCTGGCCTGGGGATGCCGCTCCTGCCGCCCGGTCAGCACCGCCTGCGGGTGGTCCCAGCGCGTGGAGGGGGCGCCGCTGCGCTCGGTCTTGACGTCGCCGGCTTCGTCGACGATGTGGCCCTGGTCGTTGCGCAGGGCCTGGGGCCGCGTGGCGTGGATGCGGAAGCCGCCGTTGTGGCGCTTGGCCTCGTCCCACAGATAGGCCAGGCCCAGCTCCAGGTCGAAGGCGGGGTCGCTTACGGTTCCGGCCTTTACCAGGTTGGGCTTGTCGACGGCGGGGCCGTGATTCGAGCCGCTGGGGAGCTCGATCTGGATAATGACCTTTGAGTCGAGGTTGTCGAAGGAGGGGTAGCCGCGCACGATGGTCGGGCGCCAGTGGTAGCCGTCGGGCATGACGATTTCGGCGAGGTTGATGGCCTGCAGGGCGGAGTAGAGCGAATGGGCGTGCTTGCTGGGCCGGTAGCTGGACAGCTCGAGGCGGCGGCCCTTGACGATCTTGGAGCGGGCGGGCCAGAGCAGCGAGCGGAGCTGCTTGAGAGAGGGCCGCCACTCGTAGCGGCCGCCGGGCCGGCGCTGGTCGAGCGGCATCGAGAGCAGGGAGAAGATGAGCAGCCGTTTGTCCAGGCGTGCGCCGCGGCCGGGCTGCAGGCCGCGGAAGCCGGCGGCGTCGGCCAGCAGGAGGGGGGTGACGGGGATGTCGTCCTCGTCCTGGAGCTCGGTGAAGAGGGGCAGCTGGGCCTGGGGGCTTTCGACGCGGCCGAGGGGGGGGTCGCCGTTGTCGAGGGCGAAGGCGAGCTGGGCGGGCACGGTCGCGGGC
>VXRG01000147.1:2474-20081 GCA_009838625.1 Caldilineaceae bacterium SB0664_bin_27 | reverse complement strand
GGGGGGCGGGCGCCGCCCCCTGTAGCGGTGCCGGGGCGGCCGCGGGGCGGCGGTGCGGCGGGGCCCGCGGCCGCGGCCCCGCGGGCCCCCCGGCTGCACTCCGTCCGCTACTACATCTCGAGCCAGCCTGCGGACGCGGAAGCCCTGCTGGACCTGATCCGCGGCCACGGAGGCGTCGAGAACGGCCTGCTCCGCACCCTGGACATGCAGTTCCGGGAGGACGACTGCCGCATCCGTACCGGCCACGCGCCCACCGTCATGGGCATCCTGCGCCGAACCTCCCTGAACATGCTACGCACGATTCTACGGAAGCTTGAAACAGACGTGTCCATCGGACTGCTGCGCGACCGCATCGGACGCCAACCTTGAATCTTGGCTACCGCCCTGTCCTGAAACCGCCTTTGCGTTTGCCCTGCGTCATACGGACCGAACGTCTCAAATGCACTCAGCAGTGCCCACCCAGCACATGCACCGATACCATCGGCCAACTACAGCACGTACCGGTAATGACGCTACAGGTTCCAACAAATACCTTGAGAAAGTGGCCACTTCAAATTGTTCAACCAACCGGTACAGATTTCATATTTGACAACTGCCTTCCGGCATCACCACACATCGAAACGCTCTGAGTTTACGAAAATGTGTCACATCAACTACATCACCAAGTTTATCCCAGACCTCCCTTGCCCCATACAGCGAAACCAACATAGACAACACTAAGCTGATTTGACAACGCGCGTCCAAAGGGAAGGCAACCTGAGAATCTGGGAACCAACTAGGGACCAAACTTCCGAACTTGCCAATTTTCCGACAAAATTGAACATGACAGAAATTATGGGTGCCAATACGGCTGCGGGCCCCGCCGGAACCTTCGTTCGTCTCAAATCGGAGAGCAGTGGTCTGGAGGTTCATCGATTTGGCAAAAAACGCCAAAATTACGTAGACACGAAAATGCACCAAGTCGACATCTCCCTGCAATGCAACAAGGGGGAACGACTTCCACAAGCCGCTTACTGTGGGTTTCAAACGTAAATACCTTTTATCTTCAGCCATCTTCAACTCGTCCGACGTAGTGAGTATAAGTTTAAGCTGCGCAGTATCAGGCGCATCCGCATCGAATCTCATCTGGATTGCTGTCCACGCACATGGATCAATCTGTTCCCAGTCAATCATAAATGGTGTCAACAAATCGTAGATGGTGCTCTTGGTTGAACAATCAGCAGGTGGTACAGGCATGATTCGTCCTAAAAACTCAATGCGGATTGTGGCACGTATTCTATATCTGCAAACTCTTGGGAAACGTCTTCAGCGACGGGCGTCAGGTGACTTTCAATACGGGTTGCACGTGATTTGTCGCCTTCCCACTTAAGATTGCAAATAAATCGCTTAAGGAAAGGTGGAGAAACAAGAGCATTTACATTCCTTGCGAATTCTTTGGGGATGAATCGAGATACATCTTCACAGAAAACATTGGTTGGAGCAGGGTAAGACCAAGGGTCGTCAACTTCAACAATCGCTGAGTCTCCACTAACCTTTGGCCACAACCATACCGGACGCCAAAACCAATGCGACTTCGTTTGGAATCGATACTGTTTAAGATCGTCAACCAACAATTCGTCTATTCCTTGTTCAAGAGGATCGCAGATCCTGGACCACACGTCGGTGCCATCACTGTCATGTCGAATCACGCTAGGCAAGCGTGAAACCAAATGAGGAGCATCCACCAAGACGCTTTGTTCAGGGAGTATGATTGAATTGAGTAGAGCACCGAGTCGCGATGCAGCAACTCTCGCCAGTTGCCAGTCAGGCAAACGGTCTCTGCGATCAACTCTTGCCTCAGTTGATCTGATTAGGTGTCGAAAGGTAGTCCTCCTTGGACTCTCTCTACCAGAAAGAAATTCAATAGCTCTTCTAGGAAGCCACTCGATAACGGACTCGAGGCCCAAAGTCTCAAGTATTGGCAAATCTAAGTTACCGATCACATCCTCAACACACTTTTCGAAATTCTTGGCCGCCCGAGGAATCACGGGCCAGTACCACGGACGGTAGCCACCAAATGGAGTATGCCAAAGGCCGGGATTACTAATCTGACGGTCACCAATGTGAGAATCAGCGAATCCCGCGGTTGGACTGCCCAAACGTAGATCAAAAACATTGGATCCATATTCATTGAGGACCACAATGAACCCACACTGGGTGAAGCAACGCAACAAATAGGCTAGTCGACTACCAGTGGTGTCAGACGTACTTGGATTGTCAAGCAGATCATAGTCGACAATCGCCACATCTAACTGATCAATTGGTTGCTGACTTCGCGTCCAATTGCCAGACCTCCATTCCTCTCTCCGCTGGCGGACCGTGTCTAACACAGCGACCAGATCACCAACTTGGATCGACGCATCAATGGTTGTATTCTCCAAGGCCAATTGAATTCTATTCGACCATCCTTCTGCAATATCACTCGCGTCGTCGAATATTTGAATGCTTAATTCAGTCATGGTTGTTCATTCCAAACTATTTCAAAGCAAGTATTGTATGGTGCCTCTGGTTCAATAAAATGAACATCAGCTTTTAGATCCGTTGCAAGCATTCGGACAATCGCGAGACCCAAGCCGGTCCCTCCAAATCCCAAAGCCCGACGCTCCAATGAAATCTCTAAACTTCGTTTCAACGGACTGAATAGGTCTTCCGCACAATCCAAGTCAATTCCTACACCGGTGTCTTGAACCCAGATACCGCGACGTGTTCCCGTCGCGAATGATGAAACAGCAATGCGTTTGATCTTGCTATCCAACATGGCGTTTGAAGCATTCATAAATAAATTGTGAAAAATGGCCATCCAAACTGGATAGTTGGTCTCTGGCAGCCGCATGTTGTGGTCAATCCCAGAAACAGAAACTTCAACACCTCTCAATACCGACTTCAAGCTGGTTGCCAAATCCTCAATCAAGGTTCGTGCCCTAAATCTCAGTATTGCTGTTCTGTTGCGTTCATCCGCTATAGGAGAAAAGATAGTGCGGGTGCCACGAGCATCGCGTAGCCAATGCTCGATTCGTTCAGTCACCGGTCCGATCTGTACTGCTAAGTCTGGCTTTGTCTGGATTGACTGTCTCAGCGATGCAATGTAACTCTCCAACACATTCAGGTGCTGTTGGAACTGATGATCAAACGCGAGTGCTGTGACACCCACAGTCGCCATTGCTCCCAGAATCCCAGACTGCTGTCTTGTCCATTGGGATTGCTCGCGCACCACGTCCACTGTCTTGTCTAACTCTTTCGTGATTTGTTTGGCTACAGTCTTCGGCATGTCAGCTGAATGTTGTTCCAATACTCGCAAAACACCCCCGATGATGGATTCCGGTGTCTGCACGCGCCGTTTCGCTTCCTGTTCCTTCAAACGCATTGCAGCTAAACGGAGCGAATAAAAGTCTAGTGCATATCGAACCGAATCTCGCAGTTGTTCATATGCGTAATTGCCTACTAGGCGGTCTCGGGACACCTGTATCTGCAAATGCTGATTTGATTGACCTAGGTGTCGATCCTCCATACGAGCTTCGTGAGCAGTATCGATGTGTACTACGCCAAGCACCCTTGAATTGGTCGGTAGGTGGTTCAGACCTAGTGGTACATGCAGTTCGTCCGGCAACAAGCGCGACTTTGTAAGTCTATGTGCATGGTCGAACTCTAACCGCAACCAATCAGCATCCGGCCCTGCATACGGGATACGAAAACCAGCGTCATAAATGTGAACACCTCCCCACTGCCACATGTAATCTCGGGCTTGCTGTACTGGGAGTCCATATGGTTGTCGATATTTCAAGGTATAGATGCGTATCTCAAAATGCAAGCTGTCAATCAAACAAGGTCCGTCGCCGCGTACCGGCACCGTGTATTGGATTAGGTCCGCAGGTTGTTTCTCCAATTCCAGTGAGAGATGTACTTTGCGTCTTCTGAGAGTTTCCTTTTGCTCCTGGCAATCATCGGGCAGGAGCTTGCCAATGATGCGAGACTGATACAAGTCCAATATACGGGTCATTTGGACCCTAAATCGAGCTATCGCTTCAGGGTCTGATGTAAATAATTCTACACTGAAATCCGAATGGCCCTCAATTGTACCCGGCAATGCACGGAATGGAGGCTGGAGGAACCAAATTTCTCTGGCTAGTTCCTCAAACTCCTGAGGATTCCATTCATGTTTGAGACCTTTGAGCCTTACGGTTGTTCCATGCGGTTGGCTCGATGGAAAGTGTGTGGTTGGGTTTGATTGCAAGTCATACATTGCCGAAGCACGTACCAACTCTCCTGCTTGGACAGCCTGTTTCCAATCGATCCAAGCGCGGAGCTCTACGGGTATCTCGTTTGGGGGCAAGCGTGTTGCTTTCGGAACGGAGCACAGCATCAGTTCACTTGCCAAAAACTGAACTGCAAGACGCCCGATGCCTTTGGAGCCGGTCAGCGGTCGCTTGAGTTCGGGAGACATCTGTTCCCTGACTTTGTGTGCGGAGCCTACCCGCATCCATCGGTTCCGAAAGTCTGTTACTGACATTCCGTGGCCGTTGTCAGACACCTCAATGAAGTCATTCTCGATTCGGATTTCCACTCGGGTTGCATCTGCATCGAAACTGTTCTTCACAAGTTCAGCCAAGGCAATGTACTGGCGGCCGACCAACCGTTCTCCCAGTTCTCGAAGCAATTCCGAATCGACGGAGAAGTGGTGTTTCCTCCAGCTAGACACTGTAGATTCCTCCTCTTGTTCCGGCACTGTATCTTACTTCAGGTCCGAGTCCGTGTCAACCAGAGCCGGGATGATCTGCTGGCCCAACGCATATGATAGAGGAGGCGGGACAGCGTTTCCTATCAGCTTGGCCAGACGTGTCCGAAGTAAGACTGAACCCAAATCCACATAATCTGGTATCATTTGCAACCTGGCTGCTTCGTGTGGTGTTATTGTACGGCGGCGCGCTGGATGGACATATCGGCCTTGCCCCATACAATTAAACCCGGTGGTCACCGTCAAGGATGGCTCATCCCAAGACATGCGACCATAAACTGCCGGATAATTGTGATTTGGTCCATGACAATCCGGCCTGTGTTGGCTAGGTAAATTGAATTCTCCGTGGTCGAACAGCCAATTGATGCGATCCTTGTTTGCACGCTGCGGCTGTGAAGGCTTGTCAAACGGCTTGGAAGGTACAACGTCCACTAGGTCAGAAATTGCCCAACGAACCGAACGAGGTATATGTTCGCATACTGGTGTGGCTAAACTATTCACCAGTGCCTGAGGGTCAATGTCACAGTCCCTCACTGCCACGATCACATGTCGGCGGCGTTTCTGGGGCACACCCAACTTCCGCAAATCGACTACGCCCTTGCCTACGGTGTAACCTAAATCCTTGAGGTTGTCAATCGTCTGGTGAACTGCGCCGCGCGCATCCAATGTCACAGTAGGCACATTCTCAGTGATTACAACCTTGGGTTTAAGAATGCAAGCCGCACGGGCGATACGAAGATACAGCGCGTTCCGTGGATCATCGCGTCTTGAATGATTGTTGAGATTTGAATGACCTTGGCAAGGAGGCCCGCCCATAAGGATGTCAAGCTGCCCAACCCGACATCTCAATCTAGATTCCTCTGGAGTCTCAGGTACATCCATGTCACCGTTCAGCAGTTTTTCAACCATGTCGCAGTACACGGTCGCGTCCGGGAATGTTTTTTTATATACTTCAAGTGCCATCGGATCTGTGTCCACTGCCAACTTGATGTCCAATGTGCACCTCAACGCATGGGCAGCCTCTTGCATCCCGATAGACAGACCTCCGCAACCCGCAAACAGGTCAGCGATCCGCAGTTTAGGCCAAGTGGGCTTGCCCTCGGGGAGGTTGGATGATCTCAACGTCTGAAGATCGGATTTGCACTTGGCGCAGCTATCAGTCACCCTGCTTGATCTCCTCTCCGCACATTGCGAGCTGATCTCGGTAGCTGCCCGCGGCACTGAATCACGGCAAGTGGCATGGGGTGACACAGATTCTCCTTGGTACCAGACTCCTTCCCGCACGATGGCCGTATGGGAACAGCTAGCATCGCCCTTACGGTGCCGAATCCCTGCTGACTGCGTGACTGTAATGTCATGTCAGAGTTCAACTCGTCCAGCTGAATTTGCATCTGGAACCGACGCGAGAACTGCGTTGTCAGCATCTTGGTGCGTGTGGAATTCGGCGACAACGGGGTTGGGCAACCAATGTAGAACATCTGTAAACAGGATGCGTCCCGAATCGCCGGCAAGGGCCCTTCGTAACCTATGTCGATGCTGCGGCCCTGTTTAGGCCAGCCGACTCCCCGTTCCACGATATTGCGCTTCCGGCACAGTTTCCGATCGTGAACGACTGGGGACCAGTGGTTGCGCTTTCTCGGAATCACCGGTTCGCTTCCTTGAGCCGAGATCTGGCGACGCGCTGCGCCGCCGGCCTTGCCCGGAGTTGGGATGGGAGTTGATAGGCGGCCGGCAGTGTCGACTAGGACGTACAGCTTGGTACCGAAGCCACCTCGGCTCAGGATCGTCCTCTCGGCGATACTGGAGGCAAGCACCCGCTCCCAAACCCCGTTACAGCACCAACATGGATTGCAACGAAAGACACTGTTCCAGCGACCAAGGTAGGACGGTAAGTCCCACCACACCGTCCCTGTGTACGGGAAGTAGAGATCCCCATGCAGGAAGAGGTGGAAGCCATCTGGCTTCCCCGCACGAACCTCAGCAACCTGCCACAGCAAGCGACGCATCACTCTGATTTCCTCGTTTCACAGGGTATGACGGAACCTGGGACGCTGTAAGTGGAGTGTCACAGGACCATAAGCCCAACCTCCTCTCAGTGTCTTAGTCCACAGGCCCTAGTCTCCACAGGTTACAACTGAATGATACCGTCCTGTTCGTTGTATGGGGCAGTACGAAAAGGGTTGGCGATCCAGTATCGCCATGGATGCGCAGTTCCCTGCCCCGATTCACTCGTCCCGCGCACCTTTGGCGTTTGCCCTGCTCAACAGACAGACATGGACAGCAACAACACGGAGACGAACATCAAGATGCACGCAGTGATGCCAGGCGTGGTGGAGTGAGGACAAAGCGGCGAGCCTGCACAAACTGGTTGGTCAACGCACTGGAGGCCGGGTCCAGTTTGATAGGAACTTCCCCACAATGCAAGTGCCCCATTCCCCAACTACCGGCGGCGTGGCCCACTCGCAGCATCCCGCAGGTTTGGCAAGTGGCATCCTGCGTTATAGTCCCGCGTGATGCGGCAACAGGTCCTTTACCGCAGCATCCAGTTGCGCGGACAACCCTGTGTCCGTCAGGTGTGCGCGGATGCCCTTGGACAGGGTTTCCTGCCCCTTGCTGATGTCAGCGGTCTCCAACCATGCCTGTGCTGCCTGTTCGCACTGCAAAGCTAGTTGTACCGCACCTTGGTGATCCTGACGTTTCGGATTGAGCCGGGGCAGTGGCACCTTGCGCCAGAAGTGGGTGTCGAAGTGTCGGTCCGTCTGGCGAGAGTGCCAGTACGCTTCTTGCAGGCAGCCGGCATTCAGCAAGGCCACCAAAAATGCGGCTTCTTCCGGTGATCGGGTTGCCACACGATAGCACCCGTGCTCAGTCAGCATACCCTTGCAACGGGCGGCCCGCAACTTGGCCCCGGATGCGTTGTAAACCACCCATGTCGGACGGTCCGGCAAAGGAAACTGCCTGCGAAGCTGTGCCTGGCGGTCAAGCCGTGCCTTGAGCGTAGCCGGTGTAGTCTTGCCCGTCCCTCGATGCCGAACGTAGAGTTTCTCCAGTTCCTGCCAGAAGGGGTGTTGGTCGCAGGCCGGATCCCACACCCCCGTGGCATCCATCGGCAACAACACGCGGCTGACCCTAGGTCGCATTGCGAAGGGAAGCAGGTCCGTCGCAAACACGATGTCTCGAATCCATTCCTGCGGCACCTCACCCGTTCGTGGGTGAAGTTCTTTCCACTTCCCCTTCGCCCTGCTAGAACGGTATGTCACGATGCGGCACCTATCTCCGTTTATGTCGTGTTCGGTTGCGATGCGAACCAGAACTTGGGGGAACACTGTGGCTCCGTTGCGTGCAAGCGGTTTACTTTGGTCGTTCAACCAAGCAGAAGGCTCTTCCGGTGGCGGGTCCGGCATGGCTTCCCAGCGGACCTTGGCAGCGATGGTCTCCCAGGCATCCTGTCGCCGAATACGCTCTTCGGATCGCATCACCAGTCGTTGGCGGTCGAGCACGGCATTGTCCGCGCCTGTTAGCCAGGCAGCACAGTGGGCTCCGTGAAAGGGTTTCACCTTCACACTTGAAAAATCCAAGCACCGGGCATTCCGCAGAGCTACCCGTTCCCGGAAGCGCTTCCAGCTGTCGGTTCTCAGGGAGGCCGCGTTGACCAGCCAGGCCGTGCGGCCTCCCCAGTTCCGCGTGTCCGAAAGAGGCAGATAGAGTTCTGAACAGCGCACGGCGAAGATTTGAGCTATATCAAAGCTGGTGGCTCGCTGTCCACCGACCCAAAGGTGAAGGTTCTCCGCCAGATCCCGCATTTCTGACTTGCGCTGCGTGTCCTGAATCTTGCTCATGCGCACCCAAGGAGGATTGGCTAGGATTCGGTCCACCTTGCGTTCGGCGAGCAGGTACGGGGCCACGGTGTTGAGGATGTACCAAGCCCAGATCGAGTCACCCATCTCCAAGCAGATATCGGTTAGGGATTGATGGGCCGCTTCCAGTTCCGCTCTGTCGTCCGGACTCAAGCCATAGGTCAGATGACGAGGCAACGCGTCGCTCTGGTCGGCACTGGCCACAAAGTCCTGTACGGCCTTGATGCGGTCCGGTCGCTTCAGGAAGGCCAGTGGAAGGGGGATCTCGAAATCCTGCGTATTGCCCGTGGGCACCAACGAATATTGGCCGCCCTCCCGAAAAAGGCCTGCATCGGACTGGCGCGACACTCGTAGGGCATCGCCCTGGAAGATCTGCAGGGCGTCGCGCCCTGCCGTGGGTGCTGTCGGCAACGCACTCAGCAATGTAGCACGAGCCATTTCGACCGCCACCGGGTGGATGTCCAGGCCGTGTACCAAGCGCACAACGGCATCGGCACGCTGCCGATCCGTCAGGTAGCTGTCTTTCTCCAAGTGGGCTAGGATGCAACGGGCGGCATGAAACAGGAAGGTGCCAGAGCCGCAGACGGGGTCCAATACGCCCGTTCCAGCCAAGGCTTCCTCAGATGCGCCCGGAGTCAAAACCTTTTCCGCGGCCGTGTCCATCCACTGGTTGTCTAGAACACGCACCGTCAATTCAACGGCCAGCCAGTCCGGTGTGTAGTACTCGCCAAACACCTCGCGATGAGACTTGTCCACCATCTCCACGTAGAGATCGCGCAGCAGATCGCCGGGCGCACGACGCCAGTCATATAGGGCGTTGGCGGCATATAAGTCGGCTACCCAGTCTGAACCCGTGTCACTTTCCCATACCCAGGCCGGAAAACCTTCTCGGACCCAAACCGGGAAACTCTCCCGACGCGCGGGATCCGGCGGACCGTCCCACGCATCCGCCAGCAGGCCCGCCACCACCCGTGCCAGGACCACCAGGAAAGTGTGGTCCACAAATTGTTCGGCGGCATGCTCATCTTGAGGCGGCATGCCGGAGGCACGCAGCAGGTCTTTCCACACGCGGAACTTGGTCCGAACTTCGTCCCATCTCTCCATGTCACGGTACAACTTTCCGAGGTGTTCTCGCCGCGGTTTCAACTGCGAGGCTAGAACCGCCGACTTGGGAACAGCCCGGGCACCCGGATCGCCTAGGACGCGCAACAGGGTTTCCAGTAGGATCTCCTGGCCTGGACTCAAGGAGACCACGGTTTCAAGGTATGGAACACCCTCGTCGGGGAACCGCCACACCCACCACAAGCGGCCATCGGTTAGGACCCCGCAGGCCGGTTTGGCCGAAGATATCTCAGTGGATATGAACAGTTCGCGTTGTGCGCGGTTGCGTTCACGCTTCTGCCAAGCCCGTACATAGCGCGTCAGTTGATCTTTCTGAGTCTCGTGAGTTCCGGTCTCATCTTTCTGTCGTCCAGGCAGGTCGGGACCGACCTCCCCCCGATTCTTCACTTCCACAAAGATGCCTTGGTCGGGAACCGCTATGTCCACAGGTCCGGCACCCGTCTGATACTGAGTTTCCGCCGAGGTATAACCCAACTCCCGCAGGGCGAATATCAACTCAAGTTCCACATTGCTTTCTGCACCGCCCGGCACGGACAGCACTTTGTAAAGGGATGAATTTGTCATGACGGCCTCTTTGCAATGGGAGTGGTGTAGCGCAACTGTCACTGCAACGAGAAGTGATGTGGTGGTTGCAGAAGCTGTCTTCAGCCCACGACGTTCCGACATGGCCAGGCTCGCTCCCCGGCCCCACCGTTGACGTGTGACGACCTGCTCTACTCCCAGCCCTTCCTGCAGGCCTACCTAGGTGCGCTTATTGCCTCTTTTCCCGCACTGCGATCAGGACGCATCCTTCCTAGCTCATGCCGAGGGACTACTATCCGGAAAACGGCGCAAGCCGATTGAGCAGATGGTCCTGCGGCAGTTGGAAGGCAATGTCTGAGACCGATGTGTCTTGTACGATCTTACTCCCGATCCAGATCAGATAACAGGTCTTTCACCGCGGCATCCAGCTCCGCGGACAATCCAGTTTCCGTCAGGTGTAGGCGTATATCTCTGGACAGGGCTATCTGGCCCTTGCTGACATCCGCAACCTCCTCCAGCCATGCTTGCACCGATTGTTCGCACCGGACGGCCAGTCGCACCAGTGCCTGATGGTCTTGGCGGTTTACATCTAGGCGCGGTAGTGGCAACTTGCGCCAGAAATGAGTATCAAAGTGCCGATCTGTCTCCATTGTGGCATGCAAGCGATCCTGCATGCAGTCGGCATTCAGCAAGGCCACAAGGAATGCAGCCTCATTGGGTGAGCTGGCTGCCACCCGATAGCATCCATGCTCGACAATCATATCCTTGAAACGGGCAGCCCGCAACGCGGCCCCGGAACCGTTATACACCACCCATATCGGACGGTCTGGCAAAGGAAACTGCTTGCGGAGCTGAGCATGGCGATCAAGCCGTGCTTTGAGCGTGGCTGGCGTAGTCTTGCCCTTCCCCCGTCGCTGAACGTAAAGCTTCTCAAGCTGCTGCCAGAAGGGGTGTTTGTCACACGCCGGGTCCCATTTTCCCGTGTCGTCTACCGGCAACAGCATACGGCTGACCTGGGGTCTCAGCGCGAAAGGAAGTAGATCGTTCGCGAATACAACATCTCGAATCCACGCCCGCGGTACCTCGCCCTTCCGTGGCGGAATGGACTTCCACGTTCCTTTGTTCGATTTTTCTGTCACAATAACTGATCGATCGCCATCCAATTCCCTTTCGGATTGGATACACACTAGGACCTTGGGAAACAGTGTGGCCCCATTGCGTGCAAGCGGTTTGCCGTTGTCATCTAGCCAAGCGGAAGGCGACTCCGGTGGTGGGTCCGGCATGTCTTCCCAACAGGCCTTTGACGCAACCGTTTCCCACGCATCCTGTCGTCGGATGCGATCCACAGGTGACCGCATGACCAATCGTTGTCTTGAGACCCTTGAATTACCTTCACCTACCAGCCAGGCCGCACAGTCGGCTCCATGGAAGGGTTTCTCCCGTACACTCGAAAAATCCAGATATTGGGCATTCCGCATGTGTGGCAAGTCCCGGAAGCGCTTCCAGGTGCCAGTCCGCATGGAGGCCGCATTGACCAGCCAAGCTGCGCGGCCACCCCAGTGCTGCGTATCCGGCGATGGGAGGTACAACTCGCAACACCGCACGACAAAGAGCTGGGCTATGTCAAAGCCGGTAGCCCGTTGCCCTCCGGTCCAGAGCACAAGGTCCTGTGCTAGGTCTGTCATCTCCTGCTTACGCTCCCGGTCCTGAATTTCACTCAGACGCACCCACGGGGGATTGGCCAGGATGCGGTCCACCTTGCGTTCAGCGAGCAGGAATGGGGCCATGGTGTTCAGGATATACCAGCCCCAGATGGAGTTCCCCTCCTCACAGCAGACAACAGTCAGCGAATTGTGGGCCGCGGCCAGTTCCTCTTTGTCATCCCGGTCCAACCCGTAGGTCAGATGAACAGGCAACGGGTCGCCCTTGTCAGCACTCCCAACGAAGTCCTGTACAGACTTGATGCGATCCCCCCGCTTCAGGAAAGCCAATGGCAGAGGGATGCTCTTACCCTTCGTAGACATCAACAAATACTTTCCACCTTCCCGAAAGAGGCCCGCGCCGGCTTGTCGCTGCACACGCAGCGCGTCACCCTGAAATATCTGCAGGGCCATCCGACCATCGGTTGGTGCAGCTGGCAACGCGCTCAACAACGTGGCGCGGGCCATTTCGACAGCCACGGGGTGAATATCCAAGCCATGCACTAGGCGCACGACCGCATCCGCACGTGCCTTGTCCTGCAAGTAGGTGTCTTTCTCCAAGTGGGTCAAGATGCGGCGCGCGGCATGAAACAGGAACGTCCCTGAACCGCAAGCAGGATCCAGCACTCCCGTCCCAGACAGGGACTCAGCGGACGCACCATCGGACAAGGCTTTCTCGGTGGCGTCAGCCAGCCACTTATCATCTAGGACGCGGGAAGCCAGTTCAGCCGCCACCCAGTCCGGTGTGTAATACTCGCCAAACACCTTGCGTTGGGACTTGTCCACCATCTCCATGTAGAGATCGCGCAACAAGTCACCAGGCGCACTGCGCCAGTCGTAGAGGGCGTTGAAGTTGTACAGGCTATGAACCCATTTCTCACCATCTGGGTTCCCGTCTTCCCCAACCCAAGCTGGAAAACCCTCCCAAACCTCGCTACCCGGTAACTGTGTCCATTCGTTCGCCAACAGACCTGCTACCACCCGAGCCAAGATCACGAGGAAAGTGTGCGTGACGAACAGTTCTTCGACGTGGCCGGTGCCCGGCGGTATGCCAGAGGCCTGCAACAGGGTCTCCCAAACCGCCCGTTTCGTCGGGATGGGCGACTCGTTGTAGTCCCACACGCGCTCGTACAGAGACTTCAGTTCATCTTGTAGCGGTTTTAGTTCTAGGGCCAGTTCCGCGGCTGAGGGGATGGTTAGGGCATTCGGATCGCCGAGGCCGCGCAGTAGTGTTTCCAAGCGGCTCTCCTGCCCTTCACGCAGGTACAGCATCCGTTCGCGCCGGGGAGGTTCCTCGGTGAAATCCCAAACCCACCATGCACGGCCATCAGTTAGGACTCCGCAAACGGTCTCGTCTACGTGAGACTCGAACATATCCCGTTCGCGGTCCTGCCAGGCTCTCACATAGCGAGTCAACTGCTCCAATTGCGTCTCATTGTCTCTGCTTCCAGGCAGTTCTGGGCCAACCTTTCCGGGTGCCTTGGCTTCCACGAACACACCCTGATCGGGAATAGCTATGTCGACAGGACCCTCTCCAGTGAGGTACTCGGTCTGTGCCGTGGTGTAACCCATCAGTTGCAGTGCCGCATGCAGGTCCGACTGCACGTCACTTTCGTTGGAGGTATGCCCCCTCAGCAGTTTTTGTATGAATTGGTGGAGGTTCTGCTCGGTCATAGCGTTTATGCCTCTTATTGAAAAACAGTACTCAACGCACTTTCAACGACTACATGCGGCAACTACCACACGAATTCGGCCGCGGCGTTCTCGTTGATGTTCGGGTGGCGGACCTCCTTCGCCTGCACGGTTACAAGGGGTACCATCGGTTTGTCTTGGAGGTCCTCCCTGTACTCTTCCATAGGTAGACCGAACTTGACAGATTATCCTTGGATGTACGTGATCGGCAAGTCGCAGCGTTCCTGAATCTCGGATCCCGTTCACGCTGGTTGAGACAGCCCTGTTTCAATTCCACCTGGTCGGAAGCCAGATACAGCTAATCAGTGTCCAAGTGTGTTCTTCCAAGATGAGCGAACATAGGGTATCAAGTTGACAGTGTGGCCGGCGGGCCAATGCTACAGTTGCAAGTCATCCCGCGGTCGTTGCCTGCGGTCATGGCAACATTGTGCTACCCACTGGTGGCAGCGACGCCAGTGTAACTAGGCAAGCCCTCGCTGTACGCTAATACTACAGTTGTACTTGTTGCAGTTTGAGGTACTGGCGACGGGCGTGGCAGCCCTGCGCCACCCACTGGTGCCGACAACGCCAGTGCGACCAGGCCAGGATCGCCCGGGCCGGGGCCGGCACCCACAGCCACAGGCACCACAGCAGGCGCCGGATCTCGGGCAGGCTCAGCCCCCGGCCAGGCCGCGCGACCGCTTGAAGGCCGCCAGGCTGTTCGTGTCCGGACTCTTTTTTTGGGGGTCGGGGCGCGCCAGGTCGGCGGCCCGCACCACGGCCAGCAGGGCCAGGGCCCACAGCGCCAGCGTCACGTGCCGGTACCAGCCGTGCGCGCTGCGCACCTCGTAGTCGTCCAGCCCCGTTTCCTGCTTGGCGGCCTCGAAGGCGTGCTCGATGGGCCAGCGGCTCCCGGCCACGGCCACGAGCGTCTCCAGGTCGCAGTCCCGCGGGGCGAAGGCCACGTAGCCCTGCCAGTCGTCCGGGTCCGCCAGGGAGCGGCGGAAGAGCAGGTAGTGGCCCCAGTCCGCGTCCTCCGGCTCCGCCAGCACCCAGCACTGCCAGTCGTACCAGCGCTCCCCCTTGCTGCCCGCGCCGGCGCTGATGCGGTACCACTCCCGGTGCGCGTGCACCGCCTGCACCTCGTCCACGCGCCAGAGGTCGCGGCCGGCCCACAGCTCCTCGTTGCGGGGCACCGCCAGCACAGTGCAGCCCCTCGTCCTCCAGCCAGCTGCGCAGTCCGCGCGAGTGGCCGTAGACCGTGTCGCCCGCCACCCAGGCCACGGGCGGTCCCGCCTCCCGCACCCGCTCCAGCATGCGCCGGGCCAGCTGCGGTTTGGTCGCGAAGGATGTGTCGGGGGCCAGCCCCACCGCCTGCAGCCGCGCCGGGTCCTTCGTCCAGGCCTCGGGCAGGTACAGCTCCCGGTCCAGCAGCGTGTGGCCGCGGGCCCCGACGTAGGCCAGGAAGACCCCCACCTGGCGATTGCCCACCTTGCCCAGCGTGCCGCAGTACTGCGGCGCCACCCCGGCCGAGTGCACCCCCTTCTTGGGAAAGCCCGTCTCGTCGATGGCAACCATCCCCTCGGCATCCCCCAAGTGTTCCGCCACATAGGCGTACAGTTCCTCCCGCGCCTGGTCCGCCGACCAGACCGCGCGCCCCAGCAGGTGCTGGAAGCCGTAGGGGGTGGCGTCGCCGACCGTCTCGGCCAGCTGCCAGCCGTTCTTGCGCCGGGTGTCGCTCAGGAGACCGTCCACGTAGGCGCCGGCCCGCTGCCGGGCCTTCGTACCCCCCCCCCGTCAATCATGGCATCTTTGTGCGAATACCCTTGTCAAGGGGGACGGAGGGGTCGCGCACGAGGTCGTTCCAGCAGTCCATGACATGCTCCATCAGGGCCAGCACGGGCGGCGACAGCCGGACCACGCCCTGGTGGGCCCACTCGCAGCAGACCAGCAGCAACCGGCCGCCCCACAGGGGCAGCTCCCACACCAACCGCACCATCCCCTGCAGCACGGCCGCGTCCTCCGGGGCCGGCAGGATCTTGTCCTTGTCCTTGCGCATACGCTGCAGCCGCCGGCGCACGGTGCGCCGCATGTGCACCACGCACAGCTGCCGGTCCAGCCCGCAGCCTTGCAGGTCCTTGCGGCAGGCCGGGTCGTCGTCGGTGACCAGGGTGTGCACGCCGCGGGCCTCCAGCTCCTGGAAATAGGCGGTCCGAAATCCGGCCCCGTGCGGCGCAGGTCGCGGGGCCGGCCCTCGGTGTCCAAGACCACGGCCACCGGCTGTTGCCGGCCCTCCAGTGGCAGCCAGGTCTCGTCCAGCAGGACCACCCCGGGCAGCTTCGCCGTCGTGTTCCACGGCGCTTCCGCCTGCAGCCGCTGCACGTCCCGCCACAGGCTGACGGGGCTCACGAAACAGCCCAGCAGCTCCAGACTGGCCGCAGTAGGGACACGCCTCCGGCGGACCGGGGTCCGCAAGTTGACGCGCGGGATCTTCAGGGACTACCGTGAAAGACATGGCGAGAGGTCCTTGCTTGGGTTGAATGACATCAAACCAAGGGTACAGGGCCTCTCGTCTTGTTCCGAACCTCGGCCGCTTTCAACGAAAGTGAAACAGTGCCCCCTGCCTGTTGTCGCTAGTTACGTGTGGAGAATCTATGGTACAATCGCCTGTCAAAGTGAGGAAGCCCTTGAAGAGTCAGATGGATAACTCACCATTGAACACAATTTAATGTATGTTTTCAGCCTGAAATACACACCTTTGGTTGGGACGGATTTGAGCCAGTTTCCTATTCCAAGCTTTGTGACGCATTCGATATGGCGGGAGGGTGAATTCGGAGGGGAACTCCGGTTCCAAAAGGAACCATACAGGGCCCACTGGAGCAACATCCCCGCTGCAGTCTGAAA
Source organism: Caldilineaceae bacterium SB0664_bin_27 (assembly GCA_009838625.1). Classification (GTDB taxonomy): domain Bacteria; phylum Chloroflexota; class Anaerolineae; order Caldilineales; family Caldilineaceae; genus Bin5. The sequence continues at coordinate 3,534 of VXRG01000147.1, read as the reverse complement.
CTGCCGACTCAATTGCTACCAAATACTCAAAAAGTGACTTTCATGGATGCAACAACACTAAGTGCCACATGGCAAATAATTATAGGCATGACTCTCTTTCTAAATGCTGGTGTCACAGATCAATGCGAGTCAAAACTACAGAATGGTAAGGTTGATGTATATAATGATTGACGATGCTGCTACAAACACACAATGAGACAAAGGACATTTGCAAATGGAAACAGTGAAGCTTACAAACCAAAAAGGTGAGAAACGCCAATTAAAACCGGAACCGCGTTTGAAACATAAAAATCATAAATTTGTACCTGTTAGTGATTCATTGGAAGATCAGCAACACTTTCTTGGTAACTATCACTGCAACGAGATGTCATGTGGCAAGCCGCAGGGAGCTGCTCGAATCCTTGGAGTTCAGCCAATACCGTGTTCTCCACCTCGGCCTCGTATTGTCTACAGGGGTAGATAAAGCTCCAATTAACATTATTTTGTGCAATGATTAGAGCGGTTGGTTGGCGATTCCGCTGCCTCCAGCCCCTTGGCAGGTCCGGTTCCGGTGAGAGTTGCAAGCGGCCCCAACAGCCAACACGATCTCTCGTTGCAGTGCTATTCAGGTACTCCTACCCGGGCAGCCTGAGGGCCGGGGATGGGAAGGTGTGCCGGTGGCGAGCCGGAGCTAGGGCGGGACGGGGTTCGCTTGGAGGGCCGGTGTGTCCGGGTCCTGCCGCAGGAGGTCAAGGAGGTTGTGCCCCTGCTTGCGGGCGGTCTCCGCCAGGCCCCGCATGTGGGCGAAACGCTCGGCCCCGGCCCGGGTGCGGAAGCAGCCCGAGATCTTCATCTGCAGCCTGGCCATGCGCAGGGCCTGCAGGCGGGCGGCCCAGCTGTCCGGTTCCTTCTCCCACTCGACGATTGCCTCGAGGTTGCGCAGCAGGTGGGCGTTGCAGAGCGCGTGGGCGGTCTCCTCCGGCAGTTGGCTCAGATAGGAGACAAAGCGGTCGTGGGGGGGGGGGGGCGCGGGGTGGGGCCAACAAGGACGGCGGGCGGCCCCGCCGAGGGGAGATGGGGG
>VXRG01000147.1:0-2464 GCA_009838625.1 Caldilineaceae bacterium SB0664_bin_27 | reverse complement strand
ACGGCCGGGGGGGGGCGCCGCGGGGGGGCGTTGCCGTGCGGGGGGGCGGTCTCCGCCTGATGTGGGCTCATATAGTAGACTACGCGGTGGTGCACGGCCGTGCACGCGTACTCGACCCAGATGTCGCCGCGGGCTCCCAGGCGGTAGCAGGTAAGGGTCCCGTCGCAGAGCACGTGCAGCCAGAGCCTCTCCCCCGCCACCCGCAGGCCGGTCTCGTCCATGCCGGCCACCGGCACCGTCAGGGCCTGGGCCCGCAGCCGCTCGGCGTGTGCGGCCAGCCGTCGGGCCGCACGCCGGCAGAGGGCCTCGACCGTGCCCGTCGCCAGCACCACCCCGTGCAGTTCCCGCAGCAGGTCGCGCAACCGCACCGTCGGCAGGTGCTGCACGTAGCGCAGGTAGGCGGCCAACGCCTCCAGCCGCGGACCAAACCGCACGGGCCCGTCCACGCCCGCAGGGAAGGCCGCCCGCGTGCGGGTCCGGCAGCTGGGGCAGCGCACCGCATGCGCCCGGTGCTCCGTCACGGCCAGGGGCGGGGGCGCCGGCAGGTCGTGCACCTGGCGCCGGGCCACGGGCGCGGCGTCCGTCCGGGGCAGGGTCGCCCCGCAACCGCCGCACCGCACCGGCCAGTGGTCGACCGGGATGTCGACCTGCTGCGCAGCCACCTGTCGGCGGGTCGTCCCCGCATGGCCCGGCTGGCCGTTGTTGCCGCTGTGCCGGTTGAGTTGCCGCCGCAGTTCCGCCAGCTCCTCGTCCTGCGCCGCCACCCGCGCACGCAACGCCGTCAGCTCGCTCTCCAAGGCCTGCACCGCCGCCACCAGCCCGGCCACAACCGGATGGCCGACCAGAGCCGGATCGGCGGTCAGACGGGCAACGCGGTCGGAGAGGGACGGAGCGGACATGGCGGGCACCGGCCATAGTGTGGCACAATCCCCTGCCACAGGACCAACCCCCTTCCGGTCCCGTCAGGCCCTCAGGCTCACGGAGGCAGAAGTACCTGAATAGTTACCTTTCTTGACGCAATGAAAGAGGATAAATCTTATACAATTTTTGGTGAAGGCGTATATATGAATGGACCTGACTCTGACGTATAAATGATCCGGGTCAGGTTCATTTATTATTCGTTGCTGTTTATTTCTGTGTATGCCTCATTAATGAAGTCACCCACAGTGGAAGCAGGTATGGAATTTTCATCAAGTGGATATTCCAATTTCAATAAATCTCTTAAATCTTTTGCGTCGTCTGGGGTTCCGATCTCTTTGCTTGTATTGTCCTCGCCAACTTTAACAGCTGGTTCTTTTTCATCTTCATAAACAACAACGACTCCATCCTTGAAATGGCACTCCCATTCGGCAAACAATTTTAGTTCGCCATTTTCACATAATGATATGCTGGACAAGGAAGCATACCATTTAAGGTTTCCTTTCTTGGTAAATCCGATAAGTATGCGAAAAAACCAATTAATACTTTCATTGCTCATGGCAGTACTCCTATTGTTTTTGCATGGCGCGGCGCATGGGAGTAAGTTTAGCACAGGTGCAGGCTGGAGTCAAGGAAACAGCCATAGCCACCATTCAAGAGGCATGACGAAGAACAGGATCGCCACCACTGCACCAATGGCAATGATGGCGAGCAGTATCAGAACGACGGCTTTGAAACACATTGCGAGGATGAATTAACATGATGATTTTTGAAACGAAGTGTGAATGGGAAGCATGGGCCGATGATTACATTGAGTTTCTGTCGGATACGGTGTCAGGATTTTCTGTTAATCCATATTCCGATGATTCCAATGACGGCAATGCTGCAGCGTGCTCTGGGCAAAGGGCGCGGCGGCGACCTCCACCCCCAGGGCCACCTTCCAGCCCAGATCCAGGCGCGCCCGCCGCTGGGCTTCGGTGTCGCCCACCAGCTCCTGGAAGTGGTATTCGGCATCGAACATGCTGCGCTGCGACGACTGTTTGACCAACAGGCCCTGCGCTCTCTGGTGACACGCCCATGAAACTCATCATCAACCCTCTGCCAACCCCAACAGTTACGCCCACCGAGCCTCTTCCATAACCAACGCCAACACCGTGCTCCTGATCGCCCTACTGGCCGAAGTAGACGACAGAGATCGTCACCTACTATACTTACTGGCTAGCCAACCACTCGAATTCACCAAGGTCTCGTCAGAGACACCAAGTGCCATCAAAATAGATGGACTGATTTTCATTATGTCATCTATGTCAACTCGTTCTTCTACAACACTTTGAGACCGTGTTGGGCCTACAAGCTGAAAGGAATCGATACTTGTACCTGCCGGTGCCATGATATCAGAGTCTTGCACTATAGGTAATCCAAATTCAGAAATTTGAGAAAGATATGCTGGCAAATCAAGGAATGGAACACATCTCCACACATCCTCCAAGCTTGCCTTAATGAAAAACGGCCCCACAACTTCAGCTCGATACGCAAGGTGGCGGTG
>VXRG01000032.1 GCA_009838625.1 Caldilineaceae bacterium SB0664_bin_27 | reverse complement strand
TTCGGTGCCCATTTCGTGCGCCCCGCCGCAGCGCCGAAAGAGCCCCCCTTCAGCCACTGAAATGATGAGCCGGAGCCCCCCGCAAAAGCTGTCCATAATCGGCAAAGTCCGCGCATCCCCGCCCGCCCTCGCCATCCAAATGGCACAAAGAAGCGCATCCCAAAATTGTGACGAACCCTCTTATGCCTCAACGACCGACAAGACCGCGGCCAGCCCGCAACTCGAACTTCGGAAGGGGGAACCGGCTGCTCTCACTCCTCACGCCTCTCTCCTCACGCCTCGCTTTTGTTCCCACTCCGAATCCGGGATGCGCCCCGGTTCCACCGCAGTTCCACCGCCCAAACAGTCGTGATACAATCAAACATATGAAAGCTCGACTTCCGCAACAGGTTCGCCGAAAACTCGAAGAGCTCCCCGGCAAACCGGGCTGCTATTTGATGTGGGACGAGCAAGCCAGGCCCCTCTATGTGGGTAAAGCCCTCGTCCTCCGCCCTCGCGTGCGCAGCTACTTCCAGCGGTCCGCCAAGCACTCGCCTCGCATCGACGAAATGGTTGGCAAAGTTCGGGACGTCACCTGGTGGGTCACCGGAACCGAGATGGAAGCGCTGATCCTCGAAAACGACCTGATCAAGCGTTACCAGCCCCACTACAATGTGATGCTCAAGGATGACAAGGGGTATCCTTATATCAAAGTCAACTGGCAGGAAGACTTCCCCAAAGTAGAGCGCGTGCGCCAGCTTCACAACGACGGCGCCCGCTATTTTGGCCCCTTTACCAGCAGCTGGGCCGTAGGCCGCACACTCGAATCGGTACGCAAAGTCTTCCCCTACCTCGACTGTGACCGTACCATCTCCGGCAACGACGAGAGCCCCTGCCTCTACTACCACCTCAAACTGTGCGGCGGCCCTTGCATCGGTGCCCAGAGCCGCTCCGAATATCGCGAAGGCATCGGGCAGCTCGTCAACTTCCTTGAAGGGGACACCGAGAAAGTGATGGACGAGTTGGAGACCCGCATGACCAACGCCGCCGGTCGCTTCAACTTCGAGCTCGCCGCCGTCTACCGGGACCGTATCAAAGCCGCCCAGCGCATCGTCCACCAGCAGAAAGTTGTCGGCGTCCACAACGACGACGAAGACGTCGTCGCCATAGCCCAGGACGCAAAATCCAGCGACACTGTCGTCCAGATTCTGATGGTGCGTCGCGGCAGACTCATCGGAAGAGAAAACTTCGCCTTGCAAGGGGTCGAAGTCTTCGAGACCAGCGCCGAAAACCTCGGCGATCTGATCGGCATCTTCATCCAGCGCTTCTATGCCGACGCCTCCCACGTTCCGCCCCGCGTGCTCGTCCAGTACGCGCCTCGCACAAAAGACCTTCTGGCGGCCTGGCTCAGCAAACTGCGCGGCACTAAGGTCGAGATCCGCATGCCCCAGCGGGGCCAGAAGCGCAAACTGATGGAGTTCGCCAAAAGTAACGCCGCAGAGCACCTGCGCGTCCAGAAGGTCGAATGGGCCGAAGACACCAATCGCCAGACGGAAGCGCTCGCCGAGCTCCAGGACGCTCTGACCCTGCAGGTGCCCCCCACCCGTATCGAATGCTACGACATCAGTACCTTGCAGGGAACCAGTACAGTCGGCTCCATGGTCGTTTTCGCCCGCGGCGCACCCATGAAATCCGCTTACAAACGCTTCAAGATCCGAGGCAAAGGCGCCCACGGCGAGCCGGACGACTACGCCAGTCTGCGCGAAGTCCTGCGCCGTCGCTTCCGCCGCGCCGTCGAAGATGACGCAGACCGGCCCGGCCGCAGACCGGCCAGCGCCGCTCACTGGAAACTCCTGCCCGATCTTGTAATCGTGGACGGCGGCAAGGGCCAGCTCGGCGTTGCAAATGAAGTGCTGGAGGAGTTTGGCTTGTCCGACAGAATTCCCGTCGTCGCCCTGGCAAAACGGGAAGAGGAGATATTCATTCCCCGGCGCCGCAATCCGGTCCACCTGCGCCGCGGCAGCCGGGCATTCTATATGGTACAGAGGATCCGCGACGAGGCCCACCGTTTCGCCGTAACCTACCATCGCAACTTGCGCCGCAAGGGCCAGACGACAACCGTGCTGGACACGCTGCCCGGCATCGGCCCCAGAAGGCGGCGATCACTTCTCCAATACTTCAACGGCGATCTCGATAAGATGCGCCAGGCCACCCTCGATGAACTGCGCACCGTGCCGGGCATGAACCGCCTCGCCGCGCAAACGGTCAAGGAACATCTGTGAAGGAGTACCTGCAATGACTCGCGGCAACCGGGCCGGCCTCGCCCGCTTTGTCGGCGTCTCCCCCTCTCTGGCGCTGCTGCAATCTCTCCTCTATCTGAAGGGGTTGCCCCTGGATGAGGTCGCCGACCTCCTCCTGGCCAACTCTCTGGTCATCGAATTCTCCCCCGGCGATGAACTGACCCGGCAGGATGACGTCGCCGAGCACCTCTTCTTCATCCTCAGCGGCTCCGTCCGCGTAACCCGGAGGGACAAAACCGCGGCCGGCGTCGAAGACTCGCTCGCCCGCGTCGCCATCGCCGGCGATATCCTCGGCCGCTACGAATTGACCTTCAGCCTCTCCTACACAAGCACAGCCACGGCCGAGAATGAAGTCTCGGCCCTTTGTGTCGAACGTTCAACGGTCGAACGGCTTCTCTACCGCTACCCCACCGCCCACCAGCAGACCGCCTACCAGACATTGGTCAATCGTCTGCGGACCATGCCGCTGCTCGCTGATGTTGACATGGTCATCCTGGGCTTCCTGGCAGACGAGATCCGCAGCCAGACAGTGAAGGCGGGCACCGTACTCTACACACAGAACCAGGTCCCGGGCACACTCTATCTCATCGCCCAGGGACAGATAGAACTCTACCATCCTCGCCGGACCGACAACCGTCTGCTGTTGGGCACAGGCGGCGCCTTCGGCTTTCCCGGCAGTGTCGGCGCGACCGGCAGCTCGGCCCCAGACAAATACGGCCACTGGGCTGAAGCCAAAACCGAAACGACCGTCTATGAGCTGCCCTGGAGAACGATCCGCCAGGTCGGCCGCCGCTTCCCCCAGGCGATTGACCCGGAAATTCAGTTGCTGCCAGCCAAAACAATCAGCGCTGTCTCCATCTTCGCCGGCCTCTCACCCCACGAACAGATCCAGCTGTCCGGCTTCTGCAGCTTCTACCGCATCCCCCAAAACCATCCCATAATGCAGCAGGGCGACAGCGCCGACAGCATGTGGATCCTGCTCGAAAACAGCCGCGCAGTCTTGAGCGCACTGGACGAAGAAAACCGCGCCCTGCCCCGTGCACCGGTTCGCGGCATAGTTACTTTCAACGAGACTGCCCTCCTCGCCCCGACTCCCGTGGAGCTGACCGTCGAATCCGAACCCGGCAGCCTCTGGCTTCGGCTCCACCGCCAGGACTACCAGCGCATAGGGCAAATCTGCGGCCCCGAAATCGTAGACAAGGTCGCCGACCGCCTGCCAGCCCAGACCGACGACACCGATCACGCGCAGCGGCAGGACTACCCGTGGTTGCGCAAAGACGAGCTGCTCGTCAATCTGCATCTGCGCCATTGGCTCGCGCTGCTGGGGCAGACGAAGGTCTCCGCCCTTGCAATCCTCGCCGGCGCCGGTCTGACCTGGCTCCTTTCCAGTCTAGGTTTCTCCCTCTGGGTCGCCCTCGGAATCAGCGGGCTTCTCGTGATCCTGTCGCTGATCTGGGGTCTTCTCAACTACCTGAACGACTACTTTATCGTTACCAACCGGCGGGTCATCCAGCAAGAGAAGGTCATTTTCTTCAGTGAACGTCGCCAGGAGGCCCTGCTCGAACAGATCCAGCGTGTAGACGTCGCCACTACATTCTGGGGCAACCTGTTCAACTACGGCACCCTGTCCGTTTACACCGCCGGCACAACCGGCTCCATAGACTTCGACTTTGTCGGCGACCCTGACAGCCTCCGAACGGCAATCTTCCACCACCGCAGCCTGTCCCAGCAGCGGTCCAGTGCCGAGAACAAGCTGGACATTCAGAACGCCCTGGAGGATCGTCTCGGTCTGTCCGTCGACCTGCCAGGCAGAGTCTATACCGATCTGGAGCCCTCCACCCCGGAAGACACCGCTGCCGGCCTGGACCTCTGGCAAAGACTGCGCCAGTTCGTTTCCGTCGACCGCTCTCTCGACTGGGAGTCTACCGAACGAATCGTCTGGCACAAGCATTGGTGGGTCCTCTTTGTCCAGGTTGCCCTTCCAGGACTCCTGCTCCTGTTTGAGCTCCTGTTTCTGGCCGGTGGTTTCTCTTCGGTTGCCCTCTTGCAGCAGCTCCAATCCACCCTCGACGCACAAACGTTGCTGGTATCCGGGGGACTGGTGACGCTCGCCACCCTGGGCTGGATACTCTGGGCTGTCGCTGACTGGTGGAATGACACCTACACCGTGACCGAAGACAGGATTATCGATGTCGAGAAGCTGCCACTCTTCCTCAGCGAACAGCGCCGTGAAGCCCAGCTCAGCGACATTCAGGACATCCGCCTCGAGATGAATTCACCCATAAAAGTGATGCTGAACTTCGGCAACATCATCGTTCAGACTGCAGCCGGCGAAGGCGCATTTACCTTCGATCACGTCCCCAATCCCAGAATCGTCAAGGAAGAAATCACCCGCAGAATGATCGCATGGCGGCGGGAGGATGAACGGCGCAAAGCCCAGGACCGCAGCAAGGACCTGCCTGACTGGTTCGAAATGTACAATCGGTTGGAAGCGGGACAAGCCAGAAATGTGGAGTGAGGATCGGGTAGAAGAGAGAGGCGGCAGCACAGGCTGGGAAACTGCCCTGGTCCATCTTACGTATCTGATGAATAGATACAGCGCACCTTAACTACCAAATGTCAGACGGTCGATCAGCCGACGCGGCAGCTTGACAACTCGCATCTGGCTCTGCGTCAGATCTATCGGATACGCGACCCTGCGCTGTTCCCACGTCATCGCCTCCAGGTCCAGCAAAGCGTAGGCCGCTCTGGGATCGTTGTCCCTTGGCTGCCCCACACTGCCGGGATTCAGGATCAGGCGCTCCAGTTCCGTCAGCTCCAGGCGCACACGTTGCCCTTCGTAGGGCCTTAATTGGTCTACAGTCACCGGAATTCCGTTTCGCCTGCCTCGCCTCGAAAATATCTTTCTCAGCTGCCAGCGGTAGATCGCCGGCTTGTGAGTGTGCCCCACCAGACACATCTTTGTCTCAAAGTGGGCAAAGTTCTCCAGGGCGATCTCCGGCGACTGCACGTATTCCGACACCGGTTCGCGCGGGCTCGCGTGCGTGATAATTAGACTGTCGGCGCCTTCCGGTTCAAGTGGTTTGGCTGGTAAACTGTCGAGGAAACTGCGACTCTTTTCGTTCAACTCGCCTTGCGTCCATTCAACGGCCGCTCGAGCTAGGGGGTTGAAATACTGAATATCCAGGCCCGGACGGCCCAATACGGCCCAATCATGATTGCCTATGACGCACAGGTCCGCCTCGGACCGAACAAAATCGATACACTCATTCGGTGCCGGTCCGTAACCGACCACGTCGCCCAGACACCAGATCGCGTCAAAACGGTCCGCGGCATCGGACATAACCGTTTCCAGGGCGACAAAGTTTGCGTGAATATCTGAAATGATCAGTACGCGCATTTCTTCATCTTAACACAGCCCAAATTTGACCTCAAACGGTCAAGTGTATTAATTGAGTATATGTTTTTCAAATTCAACTGTAATGCCCGCACCTTAGCCCGCGAGAAAGATAACTGACATGACCGGCGACGCAAGTTGCGCATTCCAACGCATCGGCATCCTCCACCACCCCCGCAAACCGGAATCGCTGGACTTGGCGGGCCAGATGGAACAGTTTCTGCAAAGCGCCGGTGTGAGTGAGACCTGGCGCCATTCCGCTTGGGATTCCGGTGTCATCAAGTCCAGGCTTCCCGACGTCGACCTGTTGATCACCCTCGGCGGCGACGGCACAATGCTGCGCGCCGCACGGCTCGGCGCTGCCTTCAACGTGCCCATGCTTGGCGTAAAAATGGGAAGGCTCGGCTTTCTGGCGGAAATCTTTCCCCAGGACTGGCCCTCTCCTTTGGAAAAACTGCTCGATGGCGACTATTGGATCGAAGAGCGCCTCATGGTGCGCGCAAGCGTAGAAAAGGCCGCCGCCAACGGTGCCGAACGCACCATTCGCTGTACCTTTGACGCCCTTAACGATGTCGTCCTCAGCCGCGGCAGCCTCGCCCGCATCGTCCGTGTCAGCGCCAACCTCGATGGCGGCTACCTCACCACCTATACCTGCGACGGCCTCATCGTCAGCACCGCCACCGGCAGCACGGCCTACGCGCTGGCAGCCGGCGGGCCTATCCTGCCGCCGGACCTGCGCAATATTCTCGTGATCCCCGTCGCCCCCCACATGAGTATGGACCGAGCAGTTGTCCTCTCTGAGGGCGCGGAAGTGCGCCTGCGCGTCTACAGCGACCACTCCGCCATGCTTACGGTGGACGGCCAGTTCGAAGTCGAAGTTGACGACACGGACGAAATCGTCGTCGACAGCAGCCCCAATCAGGCCCGCTTTGTTAGACTTCGCCCGCGCAGCTACTTCTACCAGACTCTTATGGACAAGCTGAAGTGACCGGTCTGACCCTCACATTGCGTCCCTGGCGGGAAACCGGTGACCTAGTGGAAAGCAGATTCTGATGTCAGACGACTCATACCAATCCGACAAGGAGCTTTACCGTACCCTCGATCTCGAAGAAGATGCCGGGCAAGAGGAGGTTACACAGCAGTTCCTGCGGCTGCAGAAACTATATCAACCAGAAACACTGGAATCCGCCGCCGACCGGGCCTACGCCGAGCAAAAGCTGGCAGCCGTCCATAAAGCCTACGAAATCCTCGGTGATCCTGCCCGCCGCGCCATCTATGACGGCAAACCTGCTCCGATCCAGGTGGGCAGCGACGGCGAACCGGAAAGCCTGACCTGCGCCAACCACCCCGAACGGGAAACACTCCTGCGCTGCAACAAATGCGGGAAACCGATCTGCATCTCCTGTGCTGTCCGTACGCCCGTCGGCTACCGCTGCAATGAATGTGTACGCGAGCAGCAGAATATCTACTTCAACGCCTTGGGCCGGGACAACATCGTCGCCCTGGCCGTTGGCTTTATCCTTACCTTGATCGTCGCCCCAATCGTCGGCTTTCTGCTCGGCAGCATAGGCTTTTTCGGATTCTTCATCGCCTTCATCATCGGTTCCGGCGCCGGTACCTTAGCGGCACGCATCATTCGCCGCGCGGTGGGCAACCGCCGCGGTCGTAAACTGCCCCATATGGCCATCGCCGGCATCATTCTGGGCGTGGCGCCGTGGGGGCTTCTGTTCCTCCTTTCAGGCGGCAGGGCCTTCCTCATGCTGCTCCTCTTCGCCGGCCTGACCATCGCCTCAGCCTTTCCCCAATTGCGTTAGAGCGCTCACCCGGGATCGTCTCCACTGTCGAACTGAATTGCCGGCAAAGTCCCGCCGCCCGCGCACCCTACCAATAGTCGGCACAGAATAGGGAGACGCCCACGAGGGAACGGGCGCCTCCACTTCGCAATCCCGGCTTCCGGCAGCGCCGCGGCAGCAAAGGCAATCTCCTTCAGCCGGCCTGTGCCGCACGCATACCGTAAGCCGTTCCAACTCTCCGCCGGCCCCCTGCCCTCATTTCACTCACAACCAGAATGAAGAGCGCTGCACTGGCGTGCCCCGCCAGGACCCATGCCAGTAGACCGGGGCTTCTCAGACCTCTCTCGTGCACCCCGCCCGTTAACTGCATCTCCAGCGGTGGTTCGACGCCCAATGCAACTGGCGTCCGGCTGGCAGTCGTAAGCGCGTAAACCAGCCCCTTCCGCCCAGCTGCCGGCAACAGTTCTGCCACCTGCGCGTCTTCCAGCTCTGCCAGGCTCTCCCAGCTGTCGCCGCCGTCACTGCTCATCGCCACCCTGCCGGACAGTCCCTGCAGTTCGCCCATGTCCGAGACCCCGGTCGCGGCATACAGGAACTCGGGCTGCGCCGGGTTCACCGCCACGTCATAGACGATGATCTCGCCGTCACCAATCCCGTCCAGCCCCTGATTGACCGGCCGCCAGGCCGCGCCGTCCTTGCTCACGAGCACGCCCCCGCCCGCCGTGCCTGCATAGACCCTCGGCGGCGACGCGTCGGCAACCGCAACAGCTGTCGGCGGCCCGGGCAAACTGTCCACGACCACCCATCGCAGCCCGTAAGCCTCAGCCCGGTAGAGCTTCTCCGTAGTACGCACAAAGGCCAGCCCTGCCCCTGTGCTGTCAACCGCGACCTCCTCCACCGGCGCCTCCAGCAGAAGATGCCCGCTCGCTACCAGGCCCTGCCCTTTCCCACCGCCGATGTCCCGCAAACGATAGACCCCGTCCGAGACCGTCCCCACATACAGTAGCCGGTTGAAAGCGTCAAATGCTACCGCGGTAACGCCGCCAATCGATTCTGAAGCAAGCGTGAACTCCATCCACCTCTCTCCACCGTTTCGAGAGACGAAGACGCTGAGCCTGTTGGCGGCGCCGATAAACACAATGTTCGAATCCACCTTGTCCACCGCGACCGCGTTTACGATCACACCATGCGGCACTGGGAGCGGTACCCAAGCCCCGTTGACACCGGCATAGAGCCGCCCGCCGTCGACCGCGTAGCTGCGCCCGTCCACCTGCGCCGCCGCCGCATACGCGCGAACGTTCTCCAGTCCCGTAAACGAGACCCTTTTGGACTCAGAACCCGCCGCCGCGCCAACCCACGCCACCAGGGTCAGCATTAGCAGTGTCGTCGCTGTCAAAAGTATTCGTAGAATCATGGCTGGACCTCCTCAAACTACGATTCATTCCGTCAATGCCATGATTGTACGTTCTTCTCAAACTATCTTCCGGCCAGCTGTCGGAACGTTTTCGGACCGTTCCCTTACGATCGGTCCAATTCGGACCCAAATGCAGGATGAGTCCTGGCGCCTGCCTCCGTACCCCTAATCTGGCCTGTCCCCAGATCTCAAAACTGCTTGCGGGCCATTTATGCGTGTGCTATCATTTTAATTGCCGACTGACACGCAGTGGCAGATTGTCTAACTGAATGCCGTCTTCTGCCTGTTCCCCGCAGCAGAAAACACAAAATAGAGCCCAGGGGCAGTTGAAGATGCCCTCTGGGCTCGGGTTTCCAGATTTCCGGCCCGCATGAGTCGGGCAGTAGGCTTTCAGGAGTGGAGAAAACCGATGGGCACGCAGTCCCGCTCACTTCCCAGAGCAGAAACGCAGTCAACGATCTCAAAGCGGATGTCTGGCGTCATCCTGACGCTGGCGGCAATCCTCCTGCTCTCCGCATGTACCCGTGAGCGCCTGGCCGAGGAGGTGGGCAACTCCTTGGAACCGCCGCAAGAGGAACCGGTCGTTATGGCGCCGGATACGCCGCTGCCGCCCCCGACCGAAACGCCGCTGCCCACACCCGAAGACACGCCCGAACCGACCACAATCACCTATGAAGTCAGACCGGGTGATACGCTCACCACAATTTCAGAAAAATTCGACACCGAAATCCAGCGAATTCGGGAGATGAATCTGCTCACCACGGACGCGCTCCAGGTAGGCCAGGTGCTTCGTCTTCCCTTCGTGCCCGGCCTGACAACGCCGGAGGGCATCCCCACGCCCACGCCCGAACCGTTCCGGTACACGGTCCAGGAGGGCGATACGCTGCTGTCAATTGCCCTTCGCTACGACGTTTCCTTGAACCGGGTCCTGCATCTCAACAACCTGAGAGACGAGAACAGCATCACCATTGGCCAGGAGCTGCTGATTCCCAGTTCTAGCCCGTCCGCCGGTCAGTCCGGCGCACAGAGAGGCGCTGCCGACCCTGCCCTTTCTCGGCAGGTCGGCACACATACCGTCCGCCCCGGCGAGACTTTGGCATCCATCGCCGACCGCTACGACGTGACCGTGCCCGAGCTGATCGCCTTCAACAGCAACACGATCACCAATCCGCATGTCGTCAGAGTCGATACCGTTCTCCTCATTCCCGGCCTGTCCGCCGCCGACGTAAGCGTAATGAACCAGACGCTCTACACCGTTCAGGAGGGTGATACCCTTCTCGGGATCTCCCAACAGTTCGGTGTCAGTACAGACGCGATCATGGCGGCCAACAACATCTCCAACGCCGACCTGCTTCGTGTCGGAGATCAGCTCATAATCCCGCAATCGAATCAGTGAGTCCTTCCATTCGGGCTTCCTCCACGCCTCCACATTGGCGCATGGAGGAAGCCCGCGCCTCTTGAAATAGGCAAGCGGGACGCGCAACGCGCGCCGCAGAGCGGGCTCGCCCTGCCTTCCCAGTTCAGCTGATTGGTCAACTATCGGGTTAGATGTCTGGTGCCCGAGGGGCTGGCGACAATCAAATCCGTCACCAGATCGAGGAATAGACCGTGCTCAATGACTCCGGCATGCCTTTCCAAAGCGCCGGCAATGCACGCCGGATCTTCCATCGGACCGAACTGACAATCGAGGATTAGATTTCCGCTGTCCGTTCGAAAATGACTGCCGTCGGGCCTCGTCCGCACCTGAACTGTGGCGCCAAGCCTTTCGATAAACTTGACATGGGCCCGGAGACCGAAGGAAAGCGCCTCCACCGGCAGTGCCCACTTCATGCCCAGGCGCTCAGATAACTTGCGCTCATCGACGATTATGATCTCCCGTTCGCTCGCCTGGGCAACAATCTTCTCTCGCAAGAGCGCGCCGCCCCCGCCTTTAATGACGCGCAGCTGCGGATCGACCTCATCAGCGCCGTCAACTGTCAGGTTGACTTCTGGATGACTATCGAGTGTGGTGAGCGGAATCGCCAGCCGCCTGGCATCGGCCGCTACCTGCTCCGAACAGGGTACGCCGACAATGTCTGTCAGTGTACCCACTGCCAGGCGCTCCGCGATACACTCAAGCGCTTTCAGGGCGGTACTCCCTGCGCCCAGCCCCACCACCATCCCGGATTCAATGTGCGCCACCGCAGCTTCGGCTGCTTGCCGCTTCAGCGCATCTATCTCTTGCATCGGATTACTTTACCACCAAAAAACGTGAACGCGGCCGGAATCAGGGTTCCCACACCGTAATGTGTGACCCATCCCCCGATCGCGTATGCCGCCCGTCCCTCTCTGACTTCAAACCGTTGCCAGCGAATCGACGAGCCGCTCCAGTTCCGTTGGCGCGTCTTCTCCCAGGTCGATCCGTATCACGCGCCGCCCTGCATTCATCAGCGCCTGCCGGTCTCCCAGTGACTGCGCCTCGATCAGGACTCCGAACGGCAGCCCCGACTCCGACGAACCCGGCTCGTCGGGTATGTCAACGTCAGAAGAAGGCCTGTCAGTAAGCTGGATAAAGAGGCCGTTTCCGCGGTCCCCCTTATGCAGCTGGCCCGTAGAGTGGAGAAAACGGGGACCGTAGCCTGTCGTCGTCGCCAGCATTGTCCTGTCTCGCAGGCATTCCTGCATGGTCTGTAGCAAACTGCTCACTCGTGAACAGGGCTGCATGTAAGCCTGTACGCTGATGTAGTCCCCCGCGGCCGCCTGTTTCACAAAGTCTGCCAGCGCTTCGACCGCACTGCCGACCGGTCTGTCCCCATCCTCGCTGCCCAGATATACTCTTAAGCCGCTCGCCTCCAGCGACGGTTGCGGTGCAGGCAGGCTGCCGCTCTCCATATAGGCCGACATCATCTTGCGTGACTGTTGCTTCGCCGACTCAACGTCTGGCTGATCGAACGGGTGGATGCCCAATCGCGCCCCTGCGACGGCCGTCGCAAACTCCCACAGAAAGAACTGTCCTCCCAAATCGTACCGATCGCGAAACCTCACCCGAATTACCGGATGGCCGGCGTCAATGAGCGCCTGCACCTTTGCATCCTGCGCGCCTGTGTCGCTCCACTGCAAATGAACGAACAACCGGTCCGCGCCGTAGGCATCAGGTGACGCCGCCGGTTCTCCCACCACCGGCACGATCCCCGTCCCCGACTTCCCGGTGCTCTCGGCGATCAGTTGCTCCAGCCAGTCGGCGAACGATGCCACCTCCTCGTCCGCGATAACTGTCAGTTTGTCCTTCCCCGCCTTGGCCATCTCAGCCATTACCACACCGATCTGCGCGCCGGGGTTCAGTGAACCGGTGATATGCCGCCCGCAATCGTTCTTCGTCTCCAGGCCCCTCCGCAGCAGACGCCGCAGATTGACCCCCAACAGCGCCGCCGGAATCAACCCGAAGTGTGACAGCGCCGAATAGCGGCCGCCGATGTTGGCGTCGTTAATAAAAACTGAGCGGAAATTGCAGGCCTTCCCCAGCCTGACAAGCTCGCTGTCGGCATCCGTTATCGCGACAAAGTGGGGGCCCGCCTCGGCTTCACCGAGCTGCTCCTGCAGCCGGTTGTAAAAGAACTTGAAGAGCGACAGTGTTTCAGCTGTGGTGCCGGACTTGGTGGCAACGATAAACAGCGTTCGCTCCGGATCCAATCCGTCGGCCAGACTCTCGACAGCCGCTGGATGCGTGCTGTCCAGTATTTGCAGCGCCAACGGGCCGTTGCCGAATACACGTGCAAAAACCTCCGGCGCCAGGCTGGAACCGCCCATCCCCAGCAGAACTGCCTGCGTGTAGCCCTCCTGCTGCAAGTCCTGCAACAGGGCGCTGATGCAATGCCGCTCATCCTCCATCCTGACGGCAATATCCAGCCAGCCAAGCCGGTTTACGATCTCGTCCGGCTTGTCACTCCACACGCTGTGGCTCCTGGCCCAGATGCGTGTGACGATTCGCTCCCTGTCGGTCTCCTCCAGAGCGCCCTCTACCTGGCTCCGGAGGGCACCGTAAAAAAATCGGCGCGCGCTCTTGTCTGGTTGTCATCCCCGCCTGCGATGGCGGCAGCCTTCTCTGCAATCCCCGACATCAACTCATCAAATGAGTCGGCGAAGGCGTCCACGCCTTCACCCATCAACTGCGTGGTGACCTCACCAAGATCGATGCCAAGATCGGCCAGTTGCGCCAGGTGCTGCCGGGCCTGCTCTACACCCGCATCCACCGTACTAGCCGCGTTGCCGTGGTCCACGAACGCTTCCAACGTCTCAGGAGGCAGTGTATTGACCGTATGGGGGCCAATCAGTTCGTCCACGTAGAGCGTGTCCGGGTAGTCGGGATTCTTGGTGCTCGTACTGCCCCACAGTGGTCGTTGCACACGCGCCCCCTGCGACGCCAGCTTGTCCCAGCGAGGACCGCTGAAAAGCTCACCAAATCGATGATAGGCCATCTTCGCATTCGCGATCGCAATCTTTCCCTGAAGCGCGCTGTTGCCAATCTCAACCAGCTTGGGGTCAATCTTGCCGTCCACCCGGCTCACGAAGAATGAAGCGACCGAAGCCACCCGGCTGAAATCCACATTCGCGGCAGCCAGCTTTTCCAGGCCGCGAATATAAGCCATCGCGCTGTCTTCGTACTGTTTCAACGAGAAGATAAGCGTGACATTGATGTTTATCCCCTCGCCGGTGAGCGTCTCGATCGCCGGGATACCCTCCGGCGTCGCCGGCACCTTGATCATCACATTCGGCCGGTCCACCAGAGACGAGAGGCGGCGGGCTTCCATGACTGTACCTTCCGTGTCATAGGCCAGCTTCGGATTGACCTCAAGGCTCACATAGCCGTCCAGCCCGTCCGTGCGCCCGTAGACCGGTTGCATGATGTCGCACGCGCGGCGGATGTCCTGGATAGCCAGCGCCTCGTATATGTCATTGACCGACTTGCCTTCACCCACCAGCCGTTCAACCGCGGCGTCATAGTCTGTGCTGGCCGCGATCGCCTTCTGGAAAATCGACGGGTTGGACGTGACGCCCCGCAGGCCCTTGTCGACCAGGTCCCCCAGCTCCCCGGAATCCAGGAAAGAGCGCCTGATGAAGTCCAGCCAGATCGCCTGACCAATTGCCGCCGCTTCGTTCATTCTTGTCATGATTGCTATTCTCCTCAATTTCCTCTCTTCGTTGAGAATTGGCTCGACCGCGCCCAGTGCCCCTCCCCTGACAGGACGAATTCAAAACTGTGCAGAGTCAGAGGCCGGCTGGTTGCCCGCGAATGATTTCAAACACTGAACTCTCTGGCCCATGTCTGGACCTTCAAGACTACTTCGTCACGTAGAGAACGTCGGAATCCAGCTCCGCGTCTCCTTCCCCTTGAATCAGTGCCAGCGCCGCCATCGCCCCTCCGATCAGTCCCGCATGATTGCGCATCTGCGCTGCGACTATCGGCGCCCGCACGTCAATGTATTTCACAAACTTTTCGCTTCTCTTGCTCACGCCTCCGCCAATGATAAACAGGTCCGGCGAAAGAAGGAATTCAACGGTCTGAAAGTATCTGTTAAGGCGCTTCCCCCACTTCTTCCAGCTCAGCTGTTCCCTGTCCCGGGCACTGTTCGCCGCCCGGCTCTCTGCGTTATACCCGTCAATCTCCAGGTGCCCGAACTCCGTATTCGGCGCCAGGTGTCCGTCGACAAACAACGCCGAACCAATGCCTGTGCCCAATGTAAGCAGCACGACCACCCCGGGCTGGTCCCTTCCCGCGCCAAACACCATCTCAGCAATCCCGGCCGCGTCAGCGTCGTTGACGATCGACGCTGGGCACCCTGTCACCTGTTCAAACAGTTGCGGCGCATCTGTGCCAATCCACGAGTCGTCCACATTGGCCGCCGTGCAGACAACGCCATTCCTGATCACCGCCGGAAACGTGCAGCCCATCGGGCCTACCCATCCGAAGTGACGGACGATCTCCAACACGACCTCGGCAACCGCCTCCGGCGTTGACGGATCCGGCGTCTCAATCCGCCGCCGCTTGGTAAGCAGCTCTCCCGTCTCCGCGTCAACCACCGCGCCCTTGATACCGCTGCCACCGATATCGATGCCTAAGATGTCCATCTGGTCCTCCTTGGGCGGGGGAACTGACGGGTCGTAGTCCGGCCTTTAGCCGGGATACACCAATCGCCGCGACGTTCGAATGTGGCTGCTGCGTCGAAAGAAACTACGTCTCTTTGAAAAGCTTCCGGTCGCATCGCTGCGAGTTGCCGACAGTCTATCGGTCTGTTCTCTCACTTTCGAACTACATATGTACTCATGAGTTTGTCGTGCCAGCCCTGACTCTCTTTGTCCAAAATAATCCAGAGAAATCCAAGCCCAAAGAGAAGCCCGGAAATCGTCTTTCCGATCACTTCACGTATAAGCATGATAAAGAATCCGGCTTTCTCACCGTTCTCTTTGGCAACATGCAATCCCAGCATCTTCTTTCCAGGTGTTGTGCCTTTGGCAAAGAGTACCAGTGCAAAGATTGAGTAAGCTAGGAAAAGAATGCTCATAACGGCGGGCTCTCCCACGCCAAACCCAACCAGAGCAACGATTCCGACGATCAGGTAATCGAGAATATAGGCACCGAGACGCCTTGAAGGAGACGCGATCCTGCCAAACTGCGGGTTTATGGCATTTGTGTGGCAGATTGGACACCAACGAGTTCCGGCAGGCAAGGCAGAATTGCAGGAAGAACATGCGTTCAAGATTCCTTCTCCTCATTCAGTATTTGGCGTTTCGCTTCCTTAAAGGTGCAGCTCGACCTTCTGCTCCATACCCGACCGCGCCGACGCCAACATCGCCTCCACAACGGCCAGGTCCTGCAACGCCTCCTGGGGCGAATTTCGGTGCGGAGTTCCATCCCGCACCGCCGCGATGAACGCTGCCAGCTCCTCCCGCACGCTGATCAGGACATTGAACGTCTGGCGCTCACTCTCGCCGTCTCGCTCCAGCACAAGCTCTCCCCGCGAAACGCGTAAGCTGCCTTCACTCCCGCCAATGTGGACCGCATCGGTTCCCAGACTGCTGCCCACCGCGTACGTTATCAAATAAGTGCCGACAACACCGTTGCTGAAGCGCAGCGCTGTGCTCATCGTGTCCGCCGGCGGTAGGTCCTCCCGGTGCGCGGCTGTCAACGCGCATACACTCTCTATCTCTCCCAACAGCACGCGCAGACCGGCCACATGATGCACGCCGCCGTCCAACAGATAACCTCCTCGCACCTCACCCGAGTTCCGCCAGGTCGCCCCCTGATAGTCGGCCTTTATAGGCAGCTGCAGCGACAGATCGCAGAAAAGTGGCTGCCCGATCCGGCCGGCCTGCACCGCCCGCGCCCCCGCCTGAAAGGCCTCCTCGTAGCGCCAGTTCTCTCCCACCATCCAAACCAGGTCACCGAATGACCGGCAGGCCGCGATCAAGGCCTGCGCTTCGGCAACGGTCTGCGCGATCGGCTTCTCACTGAAAACATGCTTCCCCGCCGCCAGCGCCTGGGTCACGACCTCCGGCAGCATCGGAATCGGCAGGACAATATCGACGGCCTCGATGCTCTCGTCCGCTAGCAGCGCCTCGATATCCGTGTAAATGTCAACCGCGTAGGGAATTGTCTCCGCCACCGACTCGGCAGAACGCCGCGTGCGGCTGTATACGGCAGCAATCTGCACCGCATCGCCCAGCTCCAGCAAAGACGGCGCATGTGCTTTACGCACAAACGCGCCTGCCCCGATCAGAGCAATTCGAACCGGTCTGCCCATCGCCTTCTTCCAATCACGTTGACGATTCCGATATCGCCAACCGTTTTGCTATCACTGGCATCTGATGCTATCGTGGACGCAGATAGAGCCTGCCGCAGGTTGAGGATAGCCACATTATAGCACACTGCCCCAGGAGAAACAGTTGAATTCACTGCTGCTTCTGCTGGCCGTTCCGCTTCCACCGCAATCTCTGGAGGCCATCGGTCCTCTCATCGAAGAACGCCAGGTCGATACCCGCTACGGACTCGTCGGACCCCTCGCCCGGCGCGGACGTCCTGACGCGCCTTCGGTCTGGATTCAACCCTACCACGGCCTTCCTTCTCGCACCGATCCCAGAGCCACGCTCCAGGCCGCGCAAACACTTCACGTCGGCCGGATCGTCGCCTGTGATAGCGTCGTCGCCGTCAATCCTCTGTTGGCCCCGGGTCACCCCTTCCTGGTCACCGACTATATCGACTTCACGCGCCATCAACCACAAACATTCTTCGAAAACGAGGGCACCGGCGGCCTCAGCCAGACCCCTGCAGTCTGCCCCCGTCTGACGCAGACCCTGTCACACATCCTGCCCATGGCGCCTGGCGGTGTCTACTTGGGAGTCGACGGCCCAAGGCGTGAAACTGCAGCCGAGGCCCGCATGTTTCGCAACTGGGGCGCCGACGTCATCGGCCAGAATCTCGTGCCTGAGATCGCCCTCGCCCGCGAGTTGGGTCTCTGTTTTGCCGGATTGGCTGTCGTTGAGGAAGTCAGCGCCGAATACCCACCCGCGCCGACCCGGGAAGACGACGCTAGCGGGCTGGAAGCCGTCGTGCAGACGCTATCCGTTCTCGCGCAACAGATCGACCCGAACTCCGCCTGCGACTGCGGCGGGCGTCTCGACTCGCGCCCAGCTGCCGGGCCCGGCGCCGCAGCGGAAAATCCCGCATAGCGCCCCCGCCTATGAAAATCTCCCAGCTCTATGACCAGTTGGAACTGTATAGCGAAGGCGATCCCCCTACTCACTCGCTCTTCGTCCTCGCCCGCCTGCTCGGCACGCCCGACAGGCTCCTGATCATCGATCCGCCCCATGACGTCGCAACCCGCTTCGACGTTGCCGAAGAATCGGCCGTGCTCTTTACCTCCGCCGCACGCGACGTCGGACTGCCGCTCGTCCAGACCCGGCCCGGCGGTGTCGCCCACATCAACGTCGGCCAGCATCTGATCGATATCTACTCACAACAGCACGCCAACCTGGTCTGTTTTCCGGCTATAGGGATACTCTGTGGAGGAGTTTTCGGCAGCGATCTGGCGCTGCCCGAACTCGGAGAGGGCTCTGACGGCGAGGATGAGATTGAGAGTCTGCGCCTTCTGGCGCGTCTGGTGAAAGGACGTCGTCTTCAGTTATACATTCCCGGCACCGGTTCCGTCTCGTCCGACAAAGTGGAAGTGATGGGACGGTTGGCTGCCGACGTCAGCTACATCCACGGACTCCGCCGTACAATTTCCCAGGCGACCGCTGCAAACGAATTCTGGAGCCGGTCGGAACAAATCGCGGAGCAACTCCTGCCCGAAAACCGCCGTACGTCCGCCGCCGTCACCACCCACCGCCAAAACATCGAGCGCCTCTATAACGCGATCCTGGCGTGAGCTGTTTTCCCGTCATGCCCCTTCACTACCTCCTATTCGCAACTGAACCTGAGCCAGCAAGGATTCCACAAGCGCTAGGCCTGCCTGTCGGTCAAGAGGGCTTGAATCAAATCCGATAGCCTCGTACCGGAACTGAACGGCATAGGGCGTGTAGTCAGTTAGTCCTGAAAGATCGGTCGCGTCTACGCCTCGTTTCTGGAGAAGACTTAACAAGAGTTCGAGATCGTGAGTGAGAGGATATGTTTCGCCTGAATGAGCGAGCCATGCTTTGAGCAGTTTCTCCGCCGCCTGCTGTACATGGAAGCCGAAAATCTCATCGGCAAAAACGGCGGCATCGTCCATGCCCTTTAGGGCTTCGATATCCCGTTTCGAGGCCTCCACTAACATGCGGGCATACTTAGCGTCGCTCATAAAGTACTCGTCCTTCCCGCAGCGCCCGCGCCAGCACATGATTTAGAGAATCGCGCCAGTAGTGGACCTCGTCGCGGCTATAGACCAAAATGTCTTTGGAAACAAGGAATCCGGAAAGCGTTCGGTAAAGTCGCGCCGCTTCCTGCCGCCGGCTCCTTTCCTGACCAAACGGCTCTGATTCCACGACCACCAGGTCTACGTCAGACCCCGCACGCGCGTCACCGCGTGCGCGAGACCCAAACAGGATAATCTGATCGGGATTAACCTCCTCTACAATCTTCTCCACCATCTGATTCAGGACCGCATCCGACATGTGCGCCATCATCGCATCTCCCTGATTCGCCCCACCGTTTCCGCTCACCCCGACCCTCCTCCAAACAGACTCCTCTGCTCCGGCGAATCCGGATAGTCCGCGCCGATGTGCTCGTATGCCGCTTTCGTGGCCATCCGCCCGCGCGGCGTCCGGTCCAGAAACCCCAGCTGTAGCAGGTAAGGCTCCACAACATCCATGATTGTGTCATCCTCTTCACTGATGCTGGCCGCCAGCGTCCCAAGCCCGACCGGACCGCCGCTGAACTTGCTGACAATCGCATCCAGGACCCGCCGGTCCAGGTCGTCCAGCCCCAGATGGTCGATCTCATTCACGGCAAGCGCCTCACCTGCCAGCGTAACGCTGATCTTCCCATCCCCCCGTACCTGCGCATAGTCGCGCACCCGTCGCAGCAGCCGCAAGGCCACACGCGGCGTACCTCGGGAACGCCGCGCAATCTCCGCCGCTCCCTCGTCGTCAATGAACGTCTCCAACATCGCCGCCGCCCGCAATATGATCGTCTCCAACGCCTCCCGACTGTAGAAGTCAAAGCGCTCCACAACCCCAAACCGGGCGCGCAGCGGCGCCGTCATCAACGCCAGGCGCGTGGTCGCGCCGATAACCGTAATTCTCGGCAGTTTCAGCCGAATGCTGCGCGCGCTCGGGCCGCTCCCAACCGTGATGTCGAGCACAAAATCCTCCATCGCAGGGTAGAGAATCTCCTCCACCACACGTCCCAGGCGGTGAATCTCATCGACAAAGAGAATATCTCCCTTGCGCAGATTTGTGAGTATCGCCGCCAGGTCCCCTGCCTTCTCGATCGCCGGTCCTGAAGTCGGCTTCAGATTTCCTTGCATCTCATGGGAAAGGATATGGCTGAGCGTAGTCTTGCCCAGCCCAGGCGGGCCGTACAGAAGCACATGATCGAGCGCCTCGCCCCGTTGACGCGCCGCCTCAACCAGAATGCGCATCTTCTCACGCATCTTCTCTTGGCCGACCATTTCGTCCAGGCTCTTGGGTCTCAACGCGTAGTCGACGCGACCGTCCTCGGCCTGTCTCTCACCCGATATCTCCCTCCTGTCACGTCCCGAAGCCCTTTGGACGCCTGCCTGCCTCACGCTGCGTTCATCGGCCATTTTGTCCCGTCCATTGGAAATGAAAGAACGATTGTGCTATAAATTGTATACCAGCGGGCGAATGGAAACAAAACTGTGAAAATTGCCCTGCCTTTTTGCCCAGGGCAATCGCGAACTTTCAAAATAGTTGAGAAAGGAGCATAAGGAGATAATC
>VXRG01000158.1:2823-20966 GCA_009838625.1 Caldilineaceae bacterium SB0664_bin_27 | reverse complement strand
GCCTCGCCCTTGGTGTTCTCCGCGCCCCTCCGCGTCCTCCGCGGATCAAAAAGAAGGTGTAAAGCTGTCCTGCGCGGCCTGACTCGCGAACAACCGCATTTCCGCACCGACTTCCCGGCCACAATCGGCTCGAAAACGCGCTTCCGCGACGCCTCCATTTTCCCCGCTTTTTGACCAAAAGTGTTGCATTTCCATTGGTGCATTTTTTTCGTGCCGTTTTCCCCCCTTTTTTGCCCTTTTTCTCTCTGGTCAGGAACCCCAAAACAGAAATGCAACACCTTCGCTGAAAATGCAACACCCTCGCGGCCCCTTTCGGGCGCCCCGCCGCACCGCCGAAAGACCGCCCCTTCAGCCACTGAAATAATGAACTGGCGTCCCTCCAAAAGCCCGCTTCCAATTTCACCCGCCGCTGACGACTGCAGTTCTGACCGCTGCAGCTCCGCCTATTTTTGTGGCAAAACCGTGTCAATATTTTCCGCATTTGTGGTTTGGAGTGGGGACGGCCTGCAAACACCCGTTCTTGTTTTTGCAGGGCCGGGGGAAGATGAGTAGAATGTGCGCCGATGTACGCGGATTTGCAATAACGGGACTGCAGGTTTGTTACGCGGCGCCAGTCGAAGAGCGGCGCCGAAGTGATGCGCCAATGGAGGTAACCACAAATGAACAAATCATCTAAGAAAAAGTTGTCTATGGAGGATCGGCGGGACAAGGTCGTTCAAATGACGATGGCCGGGATGTCCACGCGTGCGATCGCACTAGTGCTGGGCGTGAACCACACCACGATTTCGCGCGATTTGAACGCGCGGCTGGAGGCTTTCAGCAAGGACAACAAAGAGGTTGAACGCGAACGCTCTCTGCAGCAGGCGCGGCTTAATTCGCTGATGGCCGTCCTATGGCCGCAGGCGACAGAGGGGGGTGAGACGCAGGGGCCAACAAAGATGATCCTGCAACTGATGGAGAGGCAGGCGAAGTTGTTGGGCCTGGACGTGCCAAAGCGCGTGGAGCACAGCGGGCCGGACGTCGAGCCGATTGAGGCAGCGCAGCCGGCGAAGCCGGATATGTCCGACTTCACCGACGAAGAGCTGGATACGTTCTTGGTGCTGGTCGACAAGATAAAATACCCCCAGGAGAAAGAGGAAGTCGATGCCTGACGAAAAATGCGATCAGCGCGGAAAATCGAGCAAATTAAGCCCTGGCCAGGCCCAGCTGTCTGGCCCCGCCGCGGCGGTGGGCGCGCCGCTGCTCGCCTTCGACGGTCCGGAGCAGAGCGCATTTCGCGACCTGTTCGAGCGGAATGAAGGACTGGGTTGAACTGCCGTGGTCACTGATCGGGGGCGAGAAATCAGGCACGCGCAGAGCGCCAAAATCGGTATCGCTGCCAAACGGAAACGGGCCGGTTGGAAAACTGCCTACCCCCTCAAAGTGCTCTCCCAAAAAAATTTTTATGCCCAAAAACCCTTAAAAAGCTGCCAAAAGTTGCCAAAAGATGACACATTGCGAAAAATTTCACAACGGAGCCCTCGAATCGAACGTCCCGTTGACCTCCTGTCACTGACCACTGACCACTGCAGTTCTGACCACTTCACCTTGGACGCGAAATCCGCTAGAATGCAGTCCACACTTGACCGGTCGAATCAGTCAGGAGCGCGACGGAAGATTCGCAACGAGGTGTCCCGCAAGTGACGATAGCACCAATCGACAGGGCGACAATTGAGGCCGTTGCCCAACTGATCGCCCAGAAATTCGACCCGGAGCAGATCATCCTCTTCGGCAGCCACGCCCGCGGCAACGCCGGCTCGCACAGCGACGTCGACCTCCTCGTCGTCCTCAAGTCGCTGGACGACTGGCCCAAACGGGGCAACCCCATTCGCCTGGCGATTGGCGAGAAATTCGTGTTGCCTGTTGACGTGATCGTAACCACGCCTGAACATCTTTCCGAGCAGCGCAAGAACCCTTACTCCTTTGTCAACACGGCTCTTGAGTCCAGGGCAATCCTGTATGAGCGTAAGACCTCCACAAAGGGCGAGGAGTGCGGCGCGCTGTCATCCACCAATGAACGCTGACGTCAGCACGCGCTGACATCCTTTGGACGGCCTGCGAGCAACGGGGGCGGGAGGGCAACCTGTCATGGCTTACTCGGTGCGGGAGGAACGGCGGAGCCTTGCCACCAGTCTGCGGGAGGCGCTGGACGAGGCGGAGCGCGCAGCCATCCAATTGCGGGGGGACAACGTTGAACCGTTCCTGCAGCTCCTGGACGGCATCGACGAGCGCTTCATGCAGCTGGCGTCCAGCGGCCTGGACCTGCGGCCGGAGCGCACGCGCTGGCGCAGTCTGCACAGCAAGCTGCAGCGGGAGGCCGGCCGCGTCATGCGCGCCGTGGATGCCGCCGGCGGCATGGCGTCGCTGCGCGAGAGGAATCCGCCGGCGCAGGGGTTGTGGTGGCATCTGGACGCGGTGGCCGCGGCCGAACGCCGCCGCACGATTCGCCGCCTGGGCGCGACGATCGGGACCGTCGTCTCCTGCTTGGCGTTCGTCTGGGCCCTGTTCACCTTCGTTATTCCGGCGGACGCCAACTCCGTCATAACGTCCGAAGCGATCACCGAGTTGCGGCAGCTGGCCTTCGAGGCGCGCTGGGAAGACGGGCTGGCGGTCATTGAGAAGGCCAAGGCGCTGCTCACCGAGCCGGACGCGGAGCTGCTGATCTGGGAGGCGGTCTTTCGCGGCAAGCTGGGGCAGAGCGAGAAGGCCCGGGACGCGCTGGCGGAGGCGCAGGCGCTCGTGCCGTCCGACAAGCAGGTCGCTTTCTGGTGGAGGCTCGGCATGATCCGGCTGGACATCGGCGATCTCGAGGAGGCGCGCGCGGCCGGCAACGAGGCGCTGGCCCTGGACGCGTCCGACCCCCAGGGCTACTTTCTGCTGGGCAGCGTGGCCGAAGTGGAAGGAGACACCGCCGCGGCCATCGAGCTCTTTGACCAGACCTACCAGCTGGCGATAGAGAGCGGCGCCAACGAGCTGGCGGTCATCGCCCGCATACGCATGGGGACATTGCTGCAGCGGCCCGCCAACATGCCGCTGTTCGGCGAGGACAAGCCGGACGCGGGTGATAACGGCGAGTAGGTTGGCGTCTTGTTCTTCCGCCTGCGCAAGCCGGTGAGGCGACAGCCCCACCAGACGGCCTTGCAAACGTGAGCCCCGGGTGCCATACCTCTGGCTCATCCGGTCGCGCAACAGTTGATTCACGCCCGCTCACCGAGTTTCCCACTTGCAATTCAACTGCCGGCCGCGGCAACAGGCAGAAGAGCCCGCGCAGCTACCGGTTTCGGGACTTCCCGGGCGAATTCGGCCCGTTTTGAGACATTTTCACGAAATCGCGCGTATAGTATGGCAGTGCGAAGGAAAGTGAGAGGAGAAACTGATGAACAGGATCCTGATCAATTCGCTCATCGTGCTGGCCTGCCTCCTTGTGCCCGTAAACGGCTACGCGGCGCCTGCGCTGGACGAGGATGTCGATAGCCGGCCCGGCATCACCGTCACCGGCTATGGATACGCCTCCGCGCCGCCTGATGCCGCGCGAGTCTATCTGACGCTGGGTTCCCAGCCCGTTTTCCCAGGCGTTGGAAATGAGATGCTCTTCTTCGGACCGGAGAAAGTTGAAGAAGTCCGAAACCTGTTGCTGGAAAGAGGGATAAGAGAAGAGACGGTGGAGACCAAACACCTTGTCTACAGCCTCTTCGCCCCTACCAACCCGACGAATGAAATCGCCTTTATCCATGACGACCCGGACGCCCTGCAGGCCTTCCTTCAGGAGTTGCAGCAGGCGTTGCAAGGGCAGCAGGCGCCGGCGCTGCTCTCCACGCAGGTCACCTTCATCGTGGAGGACTGCTACGCGCTTGAGGAGGAGGCGATTCTGGATGCGTTCGCCGATGCCAGGATGCGGGCGGGCCGTCTTGCGCGTCTGTTGGGCCTGTCTCTCGGGGAGGAGGTCATCGCTGTTTCCGAGGAGATGAGCGCTAATCAATGCAGAGCCTCCTCCCTGGCCGACTTCATAAGCCGGGCGGCCTTCCCGCTGGAGAACAATGTTGCCGAGGTGGAGGCGGGAGCGATGCTGCGGGTGTCGTTCGCGCTTGAGAGATAGGTCCCGTACCTTCCCGCGTCGCGAAATGGCCGTTGCCCCACATGTGACCCCTCATGAAACCCCACATGTGAGGCGTGCTGCGGCGGGGGAGAGGTGTCAGTCAAACGCTATGCGGGGAGGAAACTTCCTCAAACTCTTTTCCCGTCAATTCGAGGTAGAGCGAATCCGGACACAGGCTTGCGATATCAGACCACCACACTTCGCCGTATTCCCCGATCTTGACTTTCTCAAAGACGCCGGGGGTTTGCCACTCGGAGAATATCTCCATTGTGGAGCAATCGGACAGGTCGATTTCGCCAGTAACGCCGTCGGAGTATTGAAGGCGGATTCTGTAGTGTGAAAGGGGGGTGACTTCTGTAATCCAAGGGAAGTCGTATCCTACTTGGTAGAGCGGCAATTCAGGTTGGGTTGTCATATTGCCCAGGATCCAATCCCCGGTCATTGTAGATTCTATGCAAATTAGTAATTTACACTATCTTGGGTAGTGTGTAGTATATGAGCAAGCCAGTGGACAAAATTCGGCTCCATGCCGTGTGATTATCGGGCTGCGGTTCGCATAATCCTATATCCCTGGCTTGTCTCCTTCATACCTCCACGCAAGTTCGGCGACACCAATGGGGCTTTCCCGCGTATAGTATTTGCCGGATCCAGCCTTGCGCTTGTCGTCAATATCCAGTACCACTCGAACCGTCTCCCCAAGATACCTCACATACCGTTCCTCGTGACGCTCCTGCCATCATCCCTTACAGGCGCCAGGCCAGGCCCCGCCCGGCATCGGCGCCCGGTTTTGGGAGTTCTGACCGAATCCGTCCCCATTTGAGATAATTCCGCGACATCTCGCGTATATTATTTACGGTGCAAGAAGGAGTTCCCCACCGGGCCTTTGCGAGAATGAACCGTGACTCATCTCATCCTGATCGTCGAAGACGACACAACCATCGCCAACTGGCTGAAAGTATTCCTGGAAGAAGAGGGGTTCGCGGTCGAGACCGCCCATGACGGCAGCACCGGCCTCAACCTGGCCCGCAGCCTTGCCCCCGACCTGATCGTGCTCGACCTCATGCTCCCCCGCCTCGACGGCATGGAGCTCTGCCGGACGCTGCGCCGCGAATCGGACGTCCCCATCATCATGCTCACGGCCAGGGCAGCCCTCGCAGACCGCACAGCTCTCAGGGCTACCGGCCGCCGGCGCCTGAGGCCCTCTTGCCTGCCAACCCTGTCCCCGTGCCTGTCGGACTAACATAACGGGTGGTACAAACATCGGGGGCAGGTCACCGATCGAGCCTACCCAAAGGAGTGTACGCTCTCCTTAGGCATGGACTGGCGTCTAGCTCGGCGGGCTTGTTCTAAAGCGCGAACGAAGCCGTTCCTGTGGGTGATAGCTACATCAAGATGTGGTGGCGGGGTCTCAAGCTAGGTAGGGCAATGCGCTTCAAATTCTTTGGTAGAGATCGAGCATATCGAGGGTCACGGATGTACTTTCCCTTAAATGTCTCCTCATAACCAATGCAAACTTTCCAGGTCCTCAATCAACCAGTCATGCGCTAGTTTGGATGCTGGACGAGGGTCGTAGCCGGGCAGGATTTGGCTCGTATGGCGGAAATAGCCTCTATGCAAAAGAAATTCGTCTCGGGCCACCTCTAGCTTCTCTCTTGTGTCTGACTCAAAGACTGTGTTCTCTGATCCTAACTCAAAAGATACACCGGAATCAGCGTTACTGTTCACAAGGCTAGGCCACCAATCAATGCTCGCGTCGCTCCGCTCGCGTCGATCGGGGGCGCCCCTCCGGATCAATACACCTTCGAGCCTGAGCGGTAGCATGAAGCTCATCTGATGCCGTCTGTTGAACGTCGGGAACCACCGCTCGACGATGTTGTTGTAGATTCTCAGAGCCCCGTCAAAAATTGCCTTGGTACGTTCAAGCAGTTGTCCATCGGTGTAAAGCTCATGCCACAAGCCGCCACTTCTGCCTGCAGGCCACGGCTTGTCTCTCCCCGGCCAAAGTTCTGATATAGTGTCGTCTTCGTTTCGTGGGAGTTCCGAGAGCGTGTCTCGTATCAGTTCCAGTTCTTTGACCGTGTAGCTGCGTTGCCCGAACCCGATGGAGTCATGTGGTCCTCTCCCAGGCTTAGTGATCCATTCATAAATCCAGTCGGATAGCTCACGAATCTTAGGTGCTCTAGACGTAGAAAGCAGATGGGTGGGAAAAGTCTCAGCGAATTCGGCTGCAAATTCCCGAGCCCCGACTGTTGAATCGAGCGCGAATCTGTAGGTTTCCAGTAGGTTTGAAAGAGACGAGGATAAGCCCTCTTGAGTGATGGTCCATGGCCAGACCCTGGTGTGTTCGATGACTGTGCTGCGCCAAGGGTACCAGTCTATGAATTCGTGATAAGAAAATGGATCCCATCTCGGAGGTATTTCGACTACTGGGTCCATCTGTTCTTCTCCCCTGTACCACCGGGTCGTCACCATTGACTCTCCCTTTTCGATCGACAGAGTGGGAATGTCGCCATCTGGGGACGTTGGTCCAACAGCAGTCATCAGTGGGCCCAGCCCCTCTTTCCAGTTGGACATGGCCTGCCGGATCTGGTGTCCTATCTCTATTGCCGTACCGTCCGGTGGATGCTCTGGAGGGTATTCCATCGACCAGCTGTGTTTGACTTCATCCAGAACCAAGCCAGCGATTCCTGGGTCCTTGGTTGAGATAACCTCCATGATTTCAGAGCTGAGACTCGCATTTTCCGAATTGATGGCGATGGCTAGAGGGATTACCCATCTATCAGAAGTTAGGTCAACATCAGACGGTAAGATTGTTCTCTCCACGAGCGCTCTGGCCGCGAACCATTCTCTGAAGATTGCGAGTACAAAGTCGATTTTGTCATTTTCTTCGACAACCAGACGTGAACCGGCTAGGTGAGCGTGAACAGAGGATTTAGGGTCTATCTCGGCCTTGTTGACATTCTCACCAGAATTTGTACACGCGATTGCGAGTTTCTTCAGGGGTTCTGCCTTTTCTTCTGGGTAATCGTCGGACTCTTCCAATATCCGTTGAACCAATTGGCTGATCATTTGACTCAGTGAAGTTCCCATTGGGTTCCTAGAGTCTCTAAAGTGTGCGCCTATTATCACGGCGAAGAGCGGAATCCGTGTCTCGGCTACTCGATAAGGGACTGCGCCGATATGAACAGACCGCCCTGCTACTCGTGATGCTATCGAGAGAAATTCCTCGTCGCTGCAACCGGGCAAGGCTGTCGCCCCGTCTAGAGACTTCAGTCCCGGTAGCGACCTAGACATCACTACCGCGGCAACATTCTGGTTCGCGTTCGTATATGATTCGACTTTGCCAAGTATTTGGTTGGCTTCGTGCCTGCCAGTCTCGTCAAGGCCGTCAATGATGACCAAAATCCGTTGTGTGTACACGGATCCCTGCTCTCCTACGGCTTTCTCGATGTCGTCCTTCAATTCCCCCTGGATATGTCGTGCGTTCAAGAACACTGGAAGGGGCTCCAAGTGGCTTTCTAGCCTTTTTTCGATCGCATGTTGGTACAACCTGTGCGCCGCCAATGTCTTGCCAGAACCCTGGGCGGCTACTATCTGTAGAACTCCAGCAGCAGGGGGGTCCAGTTTATGTCCGATCGACTGGTCATCTGCAAGATTCTGAGCGATATCGTCCTGGACTCCCAAGGTGGTCCAGAGGCGTTTGGTTTCGGCGATACTTCCTCGCTGTTCTTGCTTTAGGTATAGGTCGTGATTCAATGGCGCGGGGTCTCTCACTCCCCTAACCATTTCGTCGGTTAGGGCCTTTTCAATGTGCTCGGGAAGCGTCTCGACATCCTCTACCTCGCGCCAGGTCACGATTTCCTGAACTCTTTTGATTAATTCCTGAGTCTGACAGTCCCTTCGTTGTGCAGGGAGCTTGAACGGGAGGAGTTTGCGACCTGATTGGAGACAGGCGTCAATCTCTTCAACAACTGGCAGGGAAGTCGTTGACCCTATGAGCCAGATCACGAAATCAGCTTTGCCCGCATTTCTAATGTACCTTTCGCGGGCACCTTCTGAACTGGCAGGAGCGTCTTCGAAAGCCCAGACTCGCATCCCTGGGTAATTATTCACAGTTTCGGTGGCTAAAGCTCTGGCTCGGTTCATTTCCTCGTCCTGTCGGCTGCTTATGAAGACAAGGAGTTCCTCTTCGCTGGCTCGTATCGTCTCTTCGGTCATATCCTCTATCTGGGCTCATGAAATCTGATGTTTAGGATCGAATGGGTACATCGGTCTCTCATTGGCAGATCCGAACCGCTTATCAGCACTAGGTGCAAGTAACCTCTGCCCCAAATCTTGTACCACCTGCAGTGTAAGATTGACAAGGATTGGAACAGGGGTCGACAGGCAGGAGAGCCTGGGAGTCAGCTGCCTATGTTTCAGCGTGCTGTGAGACCTGAGCCGGTTGAAGATAGCACGCGTGCAGTATCTAGCGCGTACCTCTAACATTCTGTTGCGAGACCATTGTCTTCTCAGTCGTTCTGGATGTGGGGCGGATACGGGCTTCGACATACCGGCGGTGGCTTGACTAGGCGACGTGGGGGAGCGAGGTTGGTAGGGCGGGCACCAGGCCTTACCGGGAGGTCCGTCAGTTGGGGAGACCTAGGGCAGGCACAAGGCCTGCCCATACAGGATCGTTTGAGGGGTGCGCCAGACCCCGCCCCGCCCGGCATCCGCGCCCGGTTTTGGGAGTTCTGACCGAATCCATCCCCAATTGAGATAATTCCGCGACATCTCGCGTATATTATTTACGGTGCAAGAAGGAGTTCCCCACCGGGCCTTTGCGAGAATGAACCGTGACTCATCTCATCCTGATCGTCGAAGACGACACAACCATCGCCAACTGGCTGAAAGTATTCCTGGAAGAAGAGGGGTTCGCGGTCGAGACCGCCCATGACGGCAGCACCGGCCTCAACCTGGCCCGCAGCCTTGCCCCCGACCTGATCGTGCTCGACCTCATGCTCCCCCGCCTCGACGGCATGGAGCTCTGCCGGACGCTGCGCCGCGAATCGGACGTCCCCATCATCATGCTCACGGCCAGGGCAGCCCTCGCAGACCGCACCACCGGCCTGGACATCGGCGCCGACGACTACGTCGTCAAACCCTTCGACCCCGAGGAAGTCGTCGCTCGCGCCAAGGCGGTCCTGCGCCGCGTCCACGACAAGGTCCGGCAGCGCTTGAGCTACGGCCGCATCACGCTTGATGAGACCGCCCGCCGCGTCACCGTCGACGAAAAGCCGGTCGAGCTGAGCCGGACGCTCTACCTGCTGCTGGCCGCGTTCATGCGTCATCCCAACCAGGTGCTGACGCGCGACCAGCTGATCGCGCTCGCCTTCGACGACGACTTCGACGCCTATGACCGCTCCATCGACAACCACATCTTCCGCCTGCGCAAGCAGATCGCCGCAGACGGATTCCAGCCGATCCAGACCGTCTACGGCTCCGGCTACCGCTTTGTAACCGAGGATGAATGATGTCGTTATACTGGCGTTTTCTGGGTGCGTTCGTCCTGCTGATCCTGTTCGCCGTTTCGCTCAGCGTCGGCATCGGCTACTATGCCACGCTGGACCGGCTGGACGCGTTCGGCGGCGAGCTCAGCAGCAAGGCGGCCAATCTCGTCGCCCAGAAGCTGGGCCGCTCCTACACCTACTCCGACGGCTGGGAAACGCTGGTCGTCACCGTGTCCGAGGCGGGCGCGGGGTCTCCCACCGGTTCAAGCCGGGAAGAAGTGCGGCGCATCGAAGGCAATGCGCCAGGGGTGCTGCAGGGGGAGCACTATGTGCTGTTCCACAAGAGGACCGACGAGGACCAGGTCCGTGTATTCCTCGACGTCGGCGACGGCTATGAGCTCTACGACGACCTCTCCGAGCTGTTTCAGGACCGGGCCGCGCCCAAACCGAACGCGCTGAGCACCGGTGAGCAGACTATCAATGTCTCCGGCGATAGCGTCCGCCACGCGGTCGGCTATGCCATCCTGGACTTTTATAAGGAGTTCGGCGCGACCGAATCGCGCAACTTTGTCCAGGGCCTGCTGGTCACCACCGTCACCGGCGGCCTGTTGACCGTCGCCCTTGCCCTCCTGCTGGCGGCCTGGCTCTCCAAACGCATCTCCACACCCGTCACCGCCCTGACCGAAGCCTTCCGCACCGTCGCCCAGCGCGGGGATACCGCCCTGCTGCCGGTCACCTCCTCCGACGAGCTGGGCCAGATGAGCAGCGCCTTCAACAAGATGACGACCGCCCTGCAGACGCAGCGCGACCTGCGCAACCGCCTGCTCAACGACGTCTCCCACGAGCTGAGCACGCCCCTGAGCATCATCCGTCTCGAGGCCCACGCGCTGAGCAAGGGCCTCCAACCCCCGTCACAGGCCGCCGACCGCATCGTTCAGGAGGTCAATATGCTGGGCAACCTGGTGCGCGATCTGGGCTGGCTCGCCGAAACCGAATCAGACGAGCTGCAGCTCAGCCTCGAACCCTGCGCCGTCGACCAGCTGCTCACCGCCGAGCTGGCGCGCTGGCAGCAGCAGGCGGAAATCGACCGGATCACGCTCTCGCTCCAGCTGCCCCCCGACCCGCCGGCCTTCAACCTGGACCCGATGCGCATGAGCCAGGCGCTCGGCAACGTGCTGGACAACGCCCTCCGCCATACCCAGGCCGGCGGACAGGTCGAGGTCGCCGCAACCATCCAAGAAGGGCGCCAGCTCACGATTTCCGTAACCGACGACGGCGCCGGGATCGGCCCCGCCGACCTGCCCCACGTTGTGGACCGCTTCTACCGCGCCGACCGCTCGCGCAGCCGCCGTACGGGCGGCGCGGGCCTGGGGTTGGCCATTACGCGCGCGATCGTCGAAGCGCACGGGGGCACGGTTTCCGTTTCCAGCGACGGCCTCGGCCGCGGCACGACCGTGCGCTTCGATCTCCCGTTGCAGGAGTAAGGAGACAGACCATGTTCAAAGGAATTCTGCTCGCCGGACTCGCTCTTTTTGCCGCGGCCTGCACGGCTGCGCCGGCTGCGCCTTCCGTTGCGACGAGATCGGTGCGGGAGTCGAGGCTGCTGGCCGTCCTGGAAGCGAAACAGGGAGCGACACCGCTGCCCGTCTCCGGGGCGGCGCAGGGGCAGCCCGCGCTGACCGTGTCCGCGGAGCCGGTCGACTGTCCCGGCGGCTATCTCAGGATGCTGCCCGGGCAGAGTGCGCTCGACCCCGTTGCCGACGACATACCGGCCTATATCGACATCGTCGGCGCGGCCTCCAGCCTGGATGACGAGACCCTGACCGCCGTCTTCTCTCTGCGGGAAATCCCCGAGGAGATGGCGTTCAACCGGGAAGGGGTCAAGGACCTTCACTCCGAGTACATGTGGACGGTTGAAATCTTCGTGGAGAACGGCGCGGCGCCCGAGCCCGAACAGATCGAGTACATGCTG
This sequence comes from Caldilineaceae bacterium SB0664_bin_27, assembly GCA_009838625.1. Lineage (GTDB taxonomy): Bacteria > Chloroflexota > Anaerolineae > Caldilineales > Caldilineaceae > Bin5. The sequence goes on along the minus strand of VXRG01000158.1, from coordinate 9,370 downwards.
GGCGCGGTCTACTCCGCCAGAAGGGTTTTAGCGGACACGCCCGCGGCAACGCGTCCCTTCCAGGAGGCTGTGCGCAGCACCTTGTGGAAGGCCAAGCACGATCATGAACAGGGGGTGACCTTCCTGATAAACGTGCCCGTTCACGCCCGCATGCTCGTCTCGCACGAAGAGGACACGCTCACCCTCATCAGCGAGGTTCCGGGCATCACACCGGAATCGACCCTCCTGTTCTCGACCTATGACATTCTGCTCGGCCAGGACGGCGTCTCCTGTCAGCCCAGCTGATCCGGCCCGCCCGGGTTCGACGACGCCCGCACGCCGCCTCCATTTTCCAGGGAGAATTCACCATGTTCAGAAACCTTGTGGCCGCCGCACTCGCGCTTCTCACCGCCGCCTGCGTACCCATACCGGCAGAACCGCCGCGTCCCGCGGACGGCCCCGCTGCCGTTTCAGAGCAGGATGAGCGCAAGGAGAGCGCACAGGACCTGTTCGCGCACATCGACATTCTCGGCGTCGCGACCGCGCTGGACGGGGAGACCCTGACCGTCACCTTCCAACTCAGAGACCTGCCCGAGACGCTGACCTTCAACAGGACCGGCGTGCCCAAACATGCCCTGGAGTACAACTGGGAGGTGTCGATCGACGTGGACAACGACCCGGCAACCGGCAGCGCCGGCTTCGACTACATGCTCTCCGCCGGCTACTTCGTGCATCCCCTCGCCAAAAACAGCGATACGGTCGCGCAGATAACCGAACCGGGCTTCGTCAAGGCCGGCCTGTGGGGGCTGAACCGGAAGGGCTACAGGGTTCCGGCGGAGGCCGATATCGCCATCGAGGTCTCTGCTGCCGACAACACGATCACACTCTCCGGCGACATTCCCGGCATCACGGAAGCGTCGCGGTTCAAGCTGCGGGCGTATGACTTCTTCGCCGGCTCCGTCGAGATGAGCGGTCACGGCCCCTCGATCACCGGCCTGGCCGCCAGCCAGTGCATCCCCGACCGGCCCATCATCACGCCCGGCCAGACCGTGCTGGACGCCGCCGGCGACGTGCCGGCCGCGCATATCGACATTCTCGAGATCAACAGCGCCCTCTCCGGCGAGCGCCTCACCGTCGTGTTCCAGCTCAGAGACGTTCCGGAGACGCTGACCTTCGACAGAACGGGCGTGCCGGAGAGGGCGATGGAGTACAACTGGGACGTGTCGATCGACGTCGACAACGACCGCACAACAGGCTCCTACGGGTTCGACTACACTCTGTCCGCCATGCACTATGTGTTCCCCAGGGCCGGCGGCATCAATACAACTGCAGCCATAGATGCGCCGGGGGTTCTGCAAACCAACACCTGGGAGCTGGATCGACATGACGCCATGACAATCGATTGGGGCCGCCTCGAAGTATCCGCCGAAGACAACACGATAACGCTTTCCGGAAAGGTGCCCGGCATCACCGCGGATTCCCGGCTTGCGTTCGGCGCATTCGATATCCTGGGCGGCGCGGAGGAAGTCGGCTGTTTTCTCTCGAACAACCTGGTCCGTCTGCCGGTCAGACATTGTACCCCGTATGACGCCCCGGTCCGGGCGGGGAATGCCGTAACCGACGACCTCTCCGACGTACCCGCCGCGCATATAGATATCACCGCGGTCGACACCTTCCTCTCAGGCGAGACGCTGACGGCCGTCTTCCATCTCAGAGACGTTCCGGAGGCATTGACCTTCGACAGGGCAGGCGTGCCGGATGATGCCTTTGAGTACATCTGGAGAGTGTCTGTCGATGCGGACAATGACCCGGAGACCGGCTTTGGGGGGATCGACTATACGCTTTCCGCCATGCACAGAGTGTCCGCCTCATCCGCTGGCAGCGCCGCGACCGCGCCCATAGAGGCACGGAAGAATCTGCAGGTCACGACGCGCAAATTGACGCCGGGAGAAGGTTTTGGCTTCTTCGAAGATGCCCGCCTTGAAGTATCCGCCGAGGACAACACGATCACCCTTTCCGGCGAGATTCCCGGCATCACGACCGTGTCGCCGCTCGTGTTCAAGGCGTACGACTATTCAGGAGGTACGGAGATGGTGGGATGTCTGTCTCTCCCGCCTGTCACATATGAAGCCCCCTGCGATTCCGACGACACCATGATTGCGCCCGGGCAGACCGTGAGCGACGACGTCACCGACACGCTGCCTTCGCACATGGACATCACCGAAGTCAGCACAACCCTGGATGGCGAGACGCTTACCGTTGTCATCCATCTCAGGGATCTTCCGGAGACGCTCGAGTTCAACAGGGAGGGCGTCCGCGATGACGTGTTGGAGTACCTTTGGTCTGTGTCGATCGACGTGGACAACGACCGCACAACAGGCGGATATCTGGGAGATGAATACACAATGTCCGCCAGCCGCTTCAGGCATCCCTCGCACGGTGACGCGCCTGTCCACCTGCCTGTTGAAGAGGCTGTGCAGGCCAACTCCTGGCAGATGGACCCGGATGGCAGTGGCGCCGCCTATCTGCGCAGCGTCAGCATCGAGGTATCGTCCGCAGAGAACACGATCACGCTCATCGGCAACATACCCGGCATTACGCCGCAGTCGCGGCTTGAATTTGAGGCCTATGATCTTCAGCACGGTCACGAGCAGCTGACCTGCCGGGCCTCTGTTGACGGCAGGTGACAGCGAGTTTCGGCATGACAGCCGCTATTGCGACCGGATTGGAACCGTCAACCTTTGACTGACCGTTCATGCATAGGGGTAGAAAGACATTGGAGAACGAACAATGAAAACTGCGAACTGCGTGCGATTCCTTCTGGCTGTCCTTCTGCTGATCTCAGCGTCAACCCCTGTCCTCGCGCAAACGCCCGCTCAGTGCGCTTCGGAAGAGCCGATCAGGCCCGGCGACACCGTAACCGATGCCGTCTCCGACGTGCCGGCCGCGCACGTCGACATAACCGAAGTCGAAACTTCCCTCACGGGCGAGAGATTGACGGTTGTCTTCCATCTCAGGGATCTGCCGGAGACATTGAAGTTCAATCGAACGGAATTTGGGCGGGGCGCAATGGAGTATGCCTGGGAGGTCGCAATCGACGTCGACAACGACCTCAGCACCGGTCCCGGCGGCTTCGATATGCTGCTGTCCGCCTACCATATTACGGGCGGGTCGCGCCTGGAGCCTGAGTCAGACGTGCTCGCGTCAATCGGGGCGATGGTGAAGGCCAGTCTCTGGGAAATAGAGCCCGACGGCTCCATCAGCACTGTGACATACACCATTAGACAACTTGCCGATGGCTCCAGCAGAACTGTTGGGGACGGCGGCACAACAGTTCATGTCGAGGCGGACACGATAACGATCGCTGACGTCATTCCCGGCATCACGTCCACATCGCGACTGGCGTTTGAGACCTATGACGTGCAGTTCGCCGGAGGGGCCGATCAGATAGCGTGCCATGACTCGTACAGGAAGAGTGCGGGAGCCTGGGGGTGCAATTCCGGCGCGGTCATGATAACGCCGGGGCAGACCGCAACCGACGAGGTCTTCGACGTGTCTGCCGCGTACCTGGACATTGTCGAAGCCGGCACGTCCCTCTCGGGCGAAACCCTGACCGTGTCGTTCCGGTTCAGGGATATTCCGGAGACGCTGACTTTCAACCGTACGAGTACCTCGACAAACTCGATGGAGTACAGTTGGGGCGTGATGGTCGACGCAGACGGCGACCCGAAGACCGGCGACGGCGGCTTTGATTACCTTCTGTCCGCGCATCACATCGCGTGGCCCGACAATGCGGGCGACAACACGGAAGCGCCCATAGAGGAGGTGGCAAAGGTCAGTGTTTGGAAGATGGAGCCGGGGGGCATCACCACCTCTCTAAGGCGCGCCAGCCTTGAGGTATCGGCAGAAACGGACATGATGACGCTCAGCGGCCGGATTCCCGGAATCACGCCGGACTCGCGTCTCTCGTTCAGGACGTTCAAGCATCTTGGCGTGTCCGATGAGCTCGGCTGCCAGGAACCGCCGGTCATCCTCAAGTCCTCCAGCCGGTGCGATGTCGGCGGAACGATTACCCCGGGGGAAAGCGTCATCGATGACGTCTCGGACACCCTGCCCGCGCATGTGGATGTGACGGAGATCAGTACCTTCCTTTCGGAGGAGACGCTGACGGTCGTGTTTCATCTCAGAGACGTTCCGGAGGAGCTGACATTCAACAGATCCGGCGTGCTCAAAGATGCGCTTGAATACAGCTGGGAGGTGTCGATCGACGTGGACGGCGACCGGGAGACAGGCGTCGGCGGGTTTGAATATATCCTGTTTGCTGCAGATGGTCCATTCTCCAAGTCCGGCGTCCGCGACCGGAGTGTGGCGCTAATAGCGGACAATCTGATAGCCAGTTCATGGTATCTGAAGTCAACGGGAATTGCGTCATTTCCCGAAATCGATATTTTCGGATGGGCGCGCATCGAGGTGTCGACTGAAGAGGACACGATAACGCTTTCAGGGGAATTCCCCGGGATCACGGAAGAATCCCAGCTTGCATTCGGCGTGTATGACCACCTGGGCGGCGCCGAGGAGATCGGCTGCCTTACGCCCTTCGGCATTGGCCGGCCTCACTCCCCTTTCCAGAACCGGTCGGACTGGTCCGCAGTAACGCTGGGCCGGTCAGCATCCGCTGATGTTTCCTACGCGCTGGTCGGGCACATCGACATCCGTGGCGTCATGACCGCGGTGGAAGGGGAGACTTTGACCGTTACCCTTCAGCTCAGGGATATTCCGGAGACGCTGACCTTCGCCAGAACCGGCGTGCCGGAGGACGCGCTGGAGTACAGCTGGGAGGTGTCGGTCGACGTGGACGCCGACTCGAAAACGGGCAACGGCGGGTACGATTACATGCTGTCGGCCGCCTATTTCGTGCCCCGTCTCGCCCAGGGCAGCAATACCGCGGCAGAGATAACCCAGCCGGGTTTCGTCAGAGCCAGCCTTTGGGGGCTGGACCGGAAGGGCTACAGGGTTCTGGCAGAGGCCGATATCGACGTCGAGGTCTCTGCCGCCGGCAACACGATAACGCTTTCGGGAGAGATCCCCGGCATCACCGAGGCATCGCCGCTCAAGGTCAGGGCGTATGACTACCTTGCCGGTTCCGTAGAAATGAGCACCCATGGCCCGCCGCTCATGACCCTTGCCGTCGATTCGTGCCGGTCTGACAGCGCCGCAATCACGCCGGGCCAGCGCGTCGTCGATGATGCAGTCTCGGACAAGCTGCCTGCGCACGTAGACATTACCGAAGTCAGTTCAGAGCTGACAGGCAGCGGGGCGCTTGCGGTCGTGTTACATCTCCGGGATATTCCTGAAACCCTGGAATTCAACCGGAAGGGCGTCTCCGGAAATACGCAGGAGTACAGGTGGGAGGTGTCGGTGGACGTGGACAACGACCGGGAGACCGGTTTGACGGGGATGGGGACTGAATACTCGCTGTCCGCCGGTCATTTTGTGCAGCCCTGGGCCAGCGGCGAGGCCGCTCACCTTCCTGTCAGCCAAGCTGTGGAAGGCGACTTCTGGCAGCTGGGCCCGGACGGCATCGGCATCCGTCTCAGCGGTATAAACATCGATGTATCACCTGAGGAGAACACGATCACGCTCATCGGACACATTCCCGGCATTACCTCAGCGTCGCGGCTTATCTTCGAGGCCTACGACGTGCTGAACGGCTCGGATCTGATCGCCTGCCAGGCTTTGTCCGGATCGGGCGGCGGCGAGTAGGCGTGTAATCCCCCCTATACCATGCATTCAGGAGAGACCATGTTAAAGACAGCTGTCATCACACTATTCGCGTTGTTCTTGTCCGCTTGCGTGCCGATTCCCCGGGAGCCGTCTCAAGCGGTATGCCGCGAGGGTTTTGTCGTCATGCGGGCGGGGCAAAGCGCACACGATCCTGTCGTCAGCGATCTGCCCGGCCACGTCGATATTGTCAGAGCCGAAACCAGTCTGGACGGCGAAACGCTTACCGCCGCGTTCCATTTCAAAGACATACCTGAAAAAATGGGGATCAACCGGGAAGGCATGCCTTTCTCGACCTTTGAGTACTTCTATACCGTCAACATCAATATCGACGGCGGCCCCATTTATCAGAGCAACCTGTCCGATTACACGCTCGGCGCCTACCACCAGGCAAGGAACATGGCCCCCGCGTCAGAACCGCTGCAGAACATCCTGCACGCCGTGCTGTGGAAAAACAGGGTCAGCCGGGACGAGATCACGGTCTATTTCGACGAGATGCCGGGTCATGTCGGCCTGGAAGTCTCGCACCTGAACGACACCTTGACGATGACCGCCCATGTTCCGGGCATCAACCAGGATTCGACCGTACTGTTCCTGGCCGAGGACTATCTGTCGGGCATGGATGGCGTCTCGTGTGAGGCTGATTAGGGGCCGCCGACCCTTTGGGGCGTTCTCCGGGGATACAACTACTTGCAGACGGGCTGTGCCTGAGAAGAATGCCCTGCGCCAGCCGTTCAGGAGGATTGCCGCCCCCGCCGCGCCATCTCGTCTTCCATCGCCCGCACCT
>VXRG01000158.1:0-2813 GCA_009838625.1 Caldilineaceae bacterium SB0664_bin_27 | reverse complement strand
GTTCAGGAGGATTGCCGCCCCCGCCGCGCCATCTCGTCTTCCATCGCCCGCACCTTCTCTTCGGCTTCCCGGCGGGCGGCTGCTTCCGCATCGGCTCGTTGCGCTTCCTCTTCCCTTCGTTGCTCCGCCTCCTGACGCGCCACAGCCTCCGCATCGGCGCGTTGCTCTGCCGTCTGGCGTGCCGCAGCTTCCTCCTGCGCGCGTTGCTCCGCCGTCTGGCGCGCCGCAGCTTCCTCCTGCGCGCGTTGCTCCGCCGCTTGGCGCGCCGCAGCTTCAGCATCGGCTCGTTGTGCCTCCGCCTGGCGCGCCGCGGCCTCCGCATCGGCTCGTTGCTCCGCCGCTTCTGTCCTGGTGACGGAGATCTGAAAGTCCGGTATCACATACCCGGAATACACGTTGTTCAGCGCCAGCGTCTTCAGACCCGGCTGCCGCTCCAGTTCCTCCAGCCGAAACTGCAACCCCGGCAACACATCCGAAGCGATTACGCCCCCGGCATCCGGCTGAATCTCCTCGTACTGCCCCCCGGCGACGAGGCGGTAGAAGCGCATGTGCTCGCCGCCGGGATCGAGAATGTAGTACTCCTTCACCCCGGCCAGCGCATAGTCCCGTCTCTTCTCTTCCGTATCCCTCAGCACCTCCGCGGGCGTGGAATCGGAAACCGCCTCCACGACCATGTCGCAGACCCCGTCGAAATGACGACGGTCAACGCCGCCCCACGGCACAGGGTTGCTGTTCAGAATCACGCCGATGTCCGGCTTGCGCACCGCCTCGCGCTGCCCGGAAGGCTCGGCAGGGTCCTCTATCTTCAGGACAAAACCTGTCTCCAGATTGATCAGCTTGGCAATGGGGTATGTTTCGATATAGCAGTGCAGCAGAACGAGAAACCACTTATAGAGGTCGAGTTGCGGTTCATTCGGCAAGGGTTTGGCCTCCAGTCTGCCGTTGTTCCATTCGTAGCTTACGTCGATGTCCGGGTAGGGGTTTTCATACCACCTGGCCCAGTACTCCTCCTTGCTGACGTAGCGGCCATCGTCGGGGGCAAAGGGGTTGACAGACGGGCCGGGCTGTGCGGGAGATTCCACCTGCGCGGGCGGGCCTGCGGGCTCGGATACATCTGTCCCGGCCGCCTGCGATGAACCTGTCTGTGTTTGGGAACTGTCGCGCAAGGCTTCTTTGGATTCCATGCTGCCTCCTCCGGCATTACAACTGCGCGCAACACGCTTCACGCGGCGCCATTCTAACACGATCTCCGTGCCCCCGGCCAGCGCATCCCGATCCCCGGCCTGTCCGGAATTCCTGAACCGGTGCGTCCGCCCCTTTCAACCGGCGCGAACTGTATCTTATAGCGAATCTGTCTCGCGTTGAGATAATTTCGCGACATTTGGCCTTTATTATTGACTGTGTACCGGTTTGCAGTTCTTAGTGAACTGCGCTGTGCGCGAAGGAGATCAAAGGCGTAGCGGACTTTCGTTGGGCAGCTGCGGCGCCCTGCGCGGACAGGCAGCTTGCTCCCGGAAATCGCTGTTCAGACAAATGCCAGCGACCCCTAACGCTTTTTGTCCCTGCCGCCCTTGAAGAAATACCGGTACGATGCCTCGTAGGGGTTGAGGAACGGAATCGCAACGAATCCGACCCCTAAAGAGATGAGGAAAGAGTCTACCAGCCGGAAGGAGCCGCTATGGCGAGGGCCAAGCTCAGGCCAGGCGAGTTGCATCAGGTAAACGATCAGAAACGCAGCGCCTGTGACAGCACAGTGACTCAGCGCAGAAAAGATGTAGATCCTGTACTTCTCATCCACGATCTGCTCCTTTTCAAAGGCGGTATACGTGAAGTGTACCCCAAAAATCGGACTACAGGCCGTGCGATTCAGTTTTCGTCGACCAGCCTCCTGGCATTGGGGAGAGGCCACAGTATGCCTGCGACGACAGAAGCAACCAACCACACAAGAGCCAGCCAGCCCAGATGCTGTCCCAGGTTGAGTAGCCCGGCAACCAGTGGTACGAGAATCATCCCAACCGCTATCCAGAATCCCACAGAAAGCGTGTAGACATTCTTTTTAAGGACCTTCATTGGTATGGCGAAGAATAAGACAATGAGAACGGGTAATGCGAAAGCGGCCGCCGGCCAGGGGATCCAGCCAAAGAATGCCGCAATCACTGCGACAATCTGTATACCCAGGGCTATACCCAGAAATAGTTGGACATCTTTGTCTTTCAGCATTCTTATCCTCCCCTTGGCTGGAAAGGCTAATCATGGGTAAGGAAGATAAACCTGAAGCAGAGCTTACGCTGAAGTATGCCCAAAAACCGCACCGCGAGCCAAGGTGTATAATTCAGTAAACTGCCCGGCCTGCGGGGGCGGAACGATCGACAGGAAACCGCGGCCTTCAAATTCCGGCTCGAAAGCCCTAATCTCCCGGGAGAACGAACAATGAAAATCAAGAACTGCGTCCGATTCCTTCTGACACTCCTCCTGCTGACCACAGCGTCGACCCCTGTCCTCGCGCAAACGCCCGACCCGTGCGCTTCCGTGGAGCCGCTCAGGCCCGGCGACGCCGCAACCGATGCCGTCTCGGACGTGCCGGCCGCGCATATCGACATCACCGCAGTCGAAACGTCCCTGTCCGGCGAGGTCCTGACCGTCGTCTTCCATCTCAGCGACCTGCCTGATACCTTGCGCTTCAATCGCACGGAGCATGGCAAGGGCTCCAAAGAGTATGAATGGGAGGTCGCCATCGACGTCGACAACGACCGCAGCACCGGCCCCGGCGGCTTCGATACCCTGCTGACCGCCTACCATATCGCGTTCATGTC
>VXRG01000163.1 GCA_009838625.1 Caldilineaceae bacterium SB0664_bin_27 | reverse complement strand
TAGGGGAAACTCGCCGGCGCGGCACCTTTGAGTTTTTGCGCAACCAGAACCTCGTTGATCTAATTGAGCCGTTCATCGGTCCAGAAATTACCTGCAATGCTGTGTCGCACGTCCGGCCCAAGATGCCGTCAACAGATGTAATTTTTCATCAGGATGCCGTGTTTACCACGCAAGAAGCACAGGGTATTCTACAGGTGACCGTTTGGATTCCCCTCGTCGAGTCAACCGAAGAGAACGGCTGCTTGCAGGTCCAGCCTCGGGTCCACCAGCGGCGCATGGTCTATTGGAGGTACGGGCAGGACCTACCCCAGACCGAGCGGGTTAGCCTGCCCATGCAGAAGGGGGACGTTCTGTTCGTACACAAACTGACGCCCCACGGCTCAGGCCCGAACAACACCAACGCCGTGCGCTGGAGTATGGATCTGCGCTACCAGAAAACGGGCGAGCCTTCCCCGCGGCCGGAGTGGCCCAGTCTCGTCGCCCGCAGCCGGCGCGACCCCGCCTCGGAGACCGTCTATGAAGACTGGCGCGACCAGTGGGCCGCCGGACTCGAAAAAACGCCTAAACAGATTCACTACGAGCGTCCAAACAAGCCTTTGCCCTTCACCGGGGAGATGTTTCTCAAGTAGCGCAAACCGACCTGCTGACGTGCTGGTGGATGTGGACAGCGCCAGTCGGGCCGCTGCCTATACCGAAAAGGACTTCATGTACGGAGTTGGTATATTGGGTAATTGCTGCACCCACGGGGCTGGGACCGCCGGACAGTTCGCCGCGCATCCTCGAACCTGGGTGGTGACGGGATACGAGCCTAGGGAGCAGCGGGCCGGGGAACTGCAGCGGGCCATGCAAGCGCCCCTCGCCGCCAGTTACGAGGCCGTGGTGGACCATGCCCAAGTCGAGATCCTGGCCCTGGCGACCGATCCCTGCGACAAAGCCGAGATGGTCGAATTGGCTGCTCGGGCCGGCAAGGCGCTCTGGATCAACAAACCCCTGTGCCACAATCCAGCCGCCGCCCGACGCATTGAAGAACAGGTCCGGGCCGCGGGGGTCCCCGCTGTCTTCGACGTCCCCATGGTCAAATTCCAACCCGCCTTTGACAAGCTGCTGCACCAGGTGCGGGCTGAACTATACGGCCAAGTGGTAAGCTACTACCACACCTTTGGCATGACCTTTGCCCAAGACTTTCCGATCCGGGAAACTTGGCCCGAGCGTTTTGATCCAGCGGCCACGGCCGGTGGCGGCGAAATGACCAATATGGGCTGCTACGCCATTGACTACGCCCTGCACCTGCTGGGCGTGCCCCGACGGGTGGAAGCGCGCTGGCAGAAGTTCTGGCGACCCTATGTCGAAGCCGATGTGGAGAACTTTGGCCAGATATGTCTCGACTACGGACGCTTCTGGGCCGTGTTGTCAGTGGGCAAACAGGCCGTCGAGGGCCAGCGGGGTCCGCGCAACGCCTTGACCGTTGAATTCGAAGGGGCCAATTTTTTCCTCGACCCGGGTGCCGGCCTAGTCGTCGAGACTGGTCGGGCCCGCCCGCTCGACGATTACCTGGACGGCCATCAATGCCCCTCTTCCATCGACCAGTTGCTCGCGGCCCTGGAAGGAGGCCCTGCACCCCAGAGCGATATAGCCACGGCGGCCAGAGGCGTGGAGGTGCTGTGCGGCGCGTACCAATCCATCCTCGAAGAACGGCCCGTGGACCTGCCGCTAACCCGGGCGAAAAATCCTCTGTTTGAGTCAAGCTCCTGAGAAGCCGTCTAAACCCCCTGACCCTGTAGGCGACCGACCTCGATCCTTTGAGAAAGAGGGAGGCAGATGTCAACCGACGCAACCGATTCGGACGTACCGAAATTCCCCGAGCGATTCCTGCGATACGCAACTAGAGAATTTGGCAAAGAAGGCGAGGCGTGGCTTGAGGAACTGCCGTCCATTCTCGCGCAGTGCTGCGATAAGTGGAACTTGACACTCGGCCGGCCGACCGAGGAGATCAAGGTCAACTACATCGCCTATGTCGAGATGGAAAATGGGGAAGAGGCCGTGCTCAAGGTGGGCGTTCCGCACGGTGATTTCAGTGCGGAGATGGAAGCGTTGGCGATCTACGAGGGCCGTGGGATCAACCGGCTCATCGACTGCGACAAAGAGCTCAACGCCATGCTGCTCGAACGACTGCGTCCTGGCAAGATGCTAGATTCTGTTGAGGACGCGCGCGAGCAAAGTGAGATTACAGCGCGTATCCTCCAAGAGTTACACGCGACTCCGCCGCCGTCGCACCACACACTGCCGCACTTTATGGATTGGATGCGAAGTGCATTCGCGGATGCCAAAAGCTGCGAGGACCCCGAGCGGGCGCGGGGCTATATCGAGCAGATTCCGCGCGTGGAATCTATGATGGGAATCCTGATGGAGGCGGATGAACCCCAGATACTGCTGCACGGCGACCTCCATCACTGGAACATCCTGTCCGACGCAGACCGCGGCTGGATGGCGATTGATCCGAAGGGCGTCATCGGGGCCTCTTGTC
>VXRG01000170.1 GCA_009838625.1 Caldilineaceae bacterium SB0664_bin_27 | reverse complement strand
TCCAATACGCCTCTGGTGTTCTCCGCGCCCCTCCGCGTCCTCCGCGGACAAAAGGGTTTTAAGAAGTCCTCCGCGGCCGCGGCCGGCGCGGTACACCTGCGTTGGGGCGCGGTGACCGGCACTGTACGCTATGAGCTCCTCTCCTGGAGCAGCCCCGGCGGCTGGGAAGATATCGAGGACGACAACCTCACCGGCACCTCCTACATCCATACCGGCCTCACCGCAGGCGTCGAATACTTCTACTGGATCCGCGCGGTCAAGAGCTCGGGCGCCAAATCCAAACAGACCGGGCCCGTCTCCGCCACCGTCCTCCCGGCAGACGGCTCAACACTAACGCCCACGGCAACTTCAGGCCCCGCCACAGACCTGACGGCTACGCCAACGCCGACTGCGAATCAGACTGAAACGCCCACGGCAACATCGGCGCCTGCCGCAGATGGGACTGCGACGCCGACTGCGGCATTTACCCCAACAGCGACGCCAACATCAGCGCCAACAGGAACGCCAACGGCAGCGCCGACCGGAACAGCAACGCCGACCGGAACAGCAACGCCGACCGGAACAGCAACGCCGACCGGAACAGCAACGCCGACCGCAACAGCGGCGTCCGGCCCGGTCTACGACTTCGTTGCGGGTGCAGACATCAGCGCCGTCAGGACAGGTTCCACCGTCACTCTCAGGTGGAACCCTTACCCCGGGGCAGTCCATTACAACATCTACTACTGCCTTGCCGTTGGCGACGGCACGCCCATCTGCCTGTCCTCACTCTTCTTCAGGTCTGCCTACGAAACGGTCGCCCGCGAATACAAGGCCACAACTTTCCTGCACGAAGATATCCTCCCAGTGCCTGCCGGCGCGACCTACTCACACTACTATGTAGTCCAGGCCTGCCTGCGGACCGGCTGCCCGATCCTGGCGCTGGAGTCGTCGCCCGAGTCGCCGACAGCGACGCCGACGCCTACACCGACGGCCACGCCCACGCCCACGCAGGCCCCGGCCGCCGACCTTGCCGCGCCGGTCCTCTCTCTCAACGTCCTGAGTGACGGCATTGAAGTGCGCTGGACCGCGGTCCCCGGCGCAGTGCGCTACATTCTGGTTACACATTGGGATTCCAGAATCGGCTGGCGCGAGATCAGCGGCGACGACCTGACCGCCACCTCCTTCATACACAGAGGCTACGTGCCCGGCGCAAGAACCAACTACAGCGTCCGCGCGGTGAACGCCGCCGGCGAAGTCAGCCCCTGGTCCAACTTCCCGTTCGTGACCGCGCCGGCAACCGCCCCTGCAGGCTACACGCTGACGCCGGTACACAAGCTGACTGTGACGCTGACGCCGACGCCTACTCAAGCGCCGACACAGACGCCGACGCCAACGCCGACCGTAAGCATGAGGGTCTCCTCGCCGCCCCATGCGCTCAATGTCCACGCCTACTATCGCAAATACCTGGACGCAGGCGGGGTCCCAATCCTCGCGCCCCACCAAGTCTCCGACGAAGAGCTCTATCAGACCCGCGCCGCCCTGTTTGCCATGCTCTCCGACCGGCCCGACCTTCACAGGACCATGGCAGAAAGCAATTTCCGCATACTCATCTATCCCGACAGATTCGAGTACAACGCCCTCATCACCGATCTGCCTGAATTCAGAGGATCAGGTTTCTCCTCGCGCGTGTTGGGGGCTGCCGGCAGGACGCCCCTGGGGTGGGTCGCGGCCGCGCCCGAAGTGGCCCGGCACTGCAATCACGTCATGATTCACGAGATCGCCCATCTGATCGAGGACGCGCTCAGAATGCAGCCCGGCGGCGATGCGTTCCTCGCCAAGCTCCACAGCGCCTACCAGGCCGCCATGCTCAGAGGACTCTGGCAGGACCGCTACGCGTCGACCAACGCCCTCGAATACTGGGCGGAGCTGGTCAGGACCTGGCTCACCCCCAGCCAGTTCGCGGGCTGGCTGGGGCCGGGCTATCAGAAGCTGGCAGACTACGATCCGGTGGGCGCCGCGCTCGTCGAGGAGATTCTCCGCGATCCCCCGCCCCTGACCTTCTGCGAGGTCCGCCGCTTCGACGTGCGCGGAACGGTCAGCGGCCCGAGCGGCCAGACACCGATGGCCGACTCCTACGTCATCCAGCTCAGCATGCGCTCCCCGGCGGGCGGTAAGAGGCTCCTCGGCAGCAGCACGGCAGTGCGCAGGTCGGACGGAACGTTCGCCTTCGAGGGCCTGATTGTGGAGAATGTCTTCCTATCGGCAGCCGGAGAGAAGCCGCACATCGTGATCGGCATCTATCGCTACGGCAGCGCGGGCGGCGCCGCCTGCCCGGCGGCCGCCTTCCTCGGCAACGGGGGTGACTTTGTAAGGTCGCTGGACCAGGGCCAGTGGCAGCGCCTCCAGGTCACCGGCAACGACATCGCGGGCCTCTCCTTCAGCATACCCCCGAACTTCGACTGGACTCCGCTCCACCAGTGCATCTAGGGCTTGATTCCACCTCCATAAGCCTTTCCAACTTTTTAAACCCTTTGTCCGCGGAGGACCTTTTAAAACCTTTTGTCCGCGGAGGACGCGGAG
>VXRG01000122.1 GCA_009838625.1 Caldilineaceae bacterium SB0664_bin_27 | reverse complement strand
GTTTTTGGTAACCCGGTTTATTTTTTCCATTTTCTATGGAAAACTTGTTTAAACTGGTTCCCTTTTCTTTAAAGGTGGGGTATTTGGGTTGGGGTGGGATGGGTGCACGGCACGCATCGAATCTGACCTATATGGTCGCTGCTGCTGAAGTCACCGCGATCATGGATGTGGATTCGGCAAGAGCCGAGGAGATTGCGGCGCGATGCGGGGGCGCGAAAATCTACAGTGAAGCCGATCAGCTCATTTCTGCACCGGAAGTCGACGCAGTAGTAGTTGCAGCGCCGAACCGTTTCCATGCAGAGCTGACAAGGGCCTGCATTGCCGCGGGCAAGCCTGTGCTTTGCGAAAAGCCGCTGGCGACAGGCGGCGTGGAAGCCGGAGGCGTCATCGATGCGGAGGTAGCCGGCGGAAGGAGGCTCGTACAGGTTGGGCTCATGCGTCAGTTCGACCCTGCACATGTAGCTGTCAAGCGGGTCAGCGACAGTGGGGCGCAGGGAAGTGCGCTTGTTTTTCGCAGTGTCCATATCAACCCGTCCAGCGATGAAGTTCCCTCCCTCGGCGACGTCATTACAGGCTCCCTTATCCACGACATCCACTCGGCGCGCTGGATGATGGAGGATGAGATCGTTCGCGTCCATACCTCCTTCATTCCGTTCTCGGCCAATAGACCGGAAAGCGCGCGCTACGTCATGGTTCAATTGGAGTTTGCGGGCGGCGCTTTGGGCGGGCTCGAATGCAACGCAGCTGCTGGATACGGTTATGAGATCGAGGTCAGTATTACCGGGGAATCCGGTGTGGTCCGTTCGAGCCCGTTGCAGAGCCCCGTCGTGCGTCACAGCAATGCGAGCGGCCAGTGGGTAGAGGAGGACTGGCTGCAACGATTCAGCGAGGCCTATATTATTGAGGTCCAGGCTTGGGTACAGTCGATCCTGGACGGCGATGCGACCGGGCCAAGCGCCTGGGATGGATATGTTTCGATTCTCACGGCCGATGCTTGCATTGAGTCGGGCAAAAGGGGACAGCCTGTCTCCCTCGATCTGCCCAAGAAGCCAGATCTGTACGGGTAAGTAAGTCCGCAGGCCCGGCACCAGAGCGAAGACACTCTTAGAATACGGTAACTGCAAGAGTAGAGGACAAAAATGAACACAGAACGCTTGACCATGGCGCAGGCTATCGTACGTTTTCTCAAGAACCAGTACAGCGAACGCGACGGTGTGGAACAACCCTTCTTTGGCGGCTGCTTCGGGATATTCGGGCACGGCAACGTTGCAGGCATCGGCCAGGCCCTGCAGCAATATCCGGACTTTCGCTACTACCAGACGCGAAACGAGCAGGCGATGGTACACACGGCCGCGGCATATGCCAAGCACAGTAACAGGATGCGCACATTGGCCTGCACAAGCTCGATCGGCCCCGGCGCGAGCAACATGGTCACGGGAGCGGCGACGGCGACGATCAACCGGTTGCCTGTTCTCATCCTGCCCGGCGATATTTTCGCTCGCCGCAATGTCGCGCCGGTGCTGCAGCAGTTGGAATCAGAGCACAGTCAGGACATTTCCGTCAACGACTGCTTCAAACCGGTCAGTAGATATTGGGACCGGATCAACCGTCCGGACCAACTGACCACGTCGCTGATCGAGTCGATGCGAGTGCTGACAAGCCCGGCGGACACCGGGGCCGTTACGCTGTCGATTCCGCAGGACGTGCAGACCGAAGCGCATGAATATCCAGCGGCGCTGTTCGAGAAGCGAGTCTGGTCCGTGCCTCGCAACCGGCCAGACCTGGCCGCGCTGCAGAGGGCAGCCGCGACGATACGAAATGCAAAGAAGCCACTGATAATCGCGGGCGGCGGCGTACTGTACAGCGAGGCGACGGCCGCGCTGAGGGAATTCGTCGACCGTTTCGGCATCCCCGTGGCAGAGACAATGGCAGGCAAGGGCAGCCTTCCCTACGACCATCCCTTGCAGTTGGGGGCGGCAGGCGCTACGGGCACCTTTGCGGCGGAACAGGTGGCTGACGAAGCCGACGTCGTGATCGGCATCGGCACGCGCTACAGCGATTTCACAACCTCCAGCAAGACCGCGTTCAAGCATCCGGACGTTCAGTTCGTGAACATCAATGTGGCTGAGTTTGACGCCTACAAACATTGTGCCGTGCCGCTGGTGGGCGATGCGCGTGTCACGCTGGAGGAGTTGGGCGAACTGCTGGAGGGCTACCGCAACGGCGACGAGAGTGTAGCGCAGGCACAGAGGCTGCATGACGAATGGGAAGCCGAGGTGCAACGTAACTATGACACGCACGTAGCAGATAGCGGTCTGCCCTATCAGGGCGCGCTGATCGGAGCGGTGAATGAACATGGCGACCCCGACGCGGTGATGGTTGGCGCGGCCGGCAGTCTGCCGGGCGACATGCACAAACTGTGGCGGGCGCGGCATTCGAAGCAGTATCATCTTGAGTACGGCTACTCCTGCATGGGCTACGAGATTGCGGGCGGGCTGGGTATCAAGATGGCGGAGCCGGACCGCGAGGTCTATGTAATGGTTGGCGATGGCAGCTATCTGATGATGAACACCGACCTGATTACTTCTATTCAGGAAGGGTACAAGCTTACCGTCATTCTGATGGACAACACCGGCTTCCGCTCGATCGGGTCGCTTAGCCGCTCACTGGGACAGGACGGCTTCGGGACGCGCTACATCTATCCCGATCAGGTCGAAGCGGCCCACCGCAATGGCCAATCCTACAACGGGCTGCCGACTGACGAGTCCGGTTACGATGTCGACCCACTGCCGGTCGATCTGGCTACGAACGCCGAAAGCCTGGGATGTCACGTCATCCGCTGCCAGAGCGTGAGCGACGTTGTACAGGCGTTGCAGGACGCCAAATCGGTCGACAGAACGACGGTGATCTACGTGCCGGACGATCGCTACCTGGGCGTGCAGGGCTACAGTTGGTGGGACGTGCCGGTGGCGGAGGTGAGCGAGCTGGACTCGGTCAACGCTGCGCGTGAGGAGTGGGAAGAGAAGCGCACGCAGGAGCGGTTTTACATTTGAAGCTGTTAACAGGACGACAATTAGCAGCGAGGATGTGTTTGTCCGCTTCTGCAATGTGGAGAGAGGCCGCCTGAAGGGACGTGCCAGGCTCTGGGTATTGACCAAGGAGAAGCTTTATGGCTGCGTCGGTAACGCCGAAGTTGAACCTGGTGGAAGATTACGAAAAGGAACGGGGAAAACCGGTGCCGAGTTTCAACCACGGAGTCGTGCAGGCGAATCTGATCATTGCTCTAAATGCAGCCTGTAGAGACAGATTCCTGATTGCGAGCGAGCTCTCTCTGGCGTCTGAGCCACCAATGACTCCCGATATTTCCATCTGCAGTTTGCGACAGCCTGACTGGCTCCATGACGAGATTCGCGTGGCAGAGGCACCATTGACTACGGTTGAAATTGTTTCACCCTCTCAGAGTGTCAATGACTTTGTCCCCAGAATCGAAGACTATTTCAGCTTTGGCGTTCGTTCGGTCTGGCTGGTGCTTCCCCCACTGAAACAGGTAGCCGTATTCGCTCCGGAAACGGACCCTGAAGTTTTCAGCGAGGGAAATGTCGTTGATCATTCGCTGGAGGCAGTTGTCGCGTTGGACGAGATATTTCCTTAGGAAAGGATAGACATATGACACAGAAACAGGAAGTTCTCAACTATGTCAATGGCCAGTGGGAGAGAAACGGGGCATCGGACGCACTCGATGTGCATAATCCGGCCACAGGCGGCACGATCGCCACGGTGGGGCTGTCGCCGGCTGCAGAGGTAGATGCGGCGGCTCGCGCTGGGCTGAAAGCCTACGTCGAGTGGCGAGAAACGCCGGTTGTCGATCGCATCCAGCCGCTCTTTAAGCTGAAGATGCTGCTTGAGGAGCATCTGGATGAGATTGGTCGCGTTATCACCGAAGAGTGCGGCAAGACATTTGCAGAGAGCGTGGGTGAGATGCGGCGGGGTATCGAGAATGTAGAGGTCGCCTGTGGCACGCCTTCGCTGGTTCAGGGGTGGAATAACGAGGACATTGCAAGCGGCATCGACGAGCACATGCTGCGGCAGCCTTTGGGGGTCGTGGCAGCGATCACACCGTTCAACTTTCCTGGCATGATTCCCCTCTGGTTTCTACCCTATGCTGTAGCGACCGGTAACTGCTTCATTCTCAAGCCCAGCGAAAAGGTGCCGATGACCACCCAGAAGCTGTTTGCGTTGATCGAAGAGGCCGGCTTCCCGCCGGGCGTTGTACAGCTGGTCAACGGCGGCGCGGATACGGTTAACGCCATTCTTGACCACCCTGAAATTCGGGCGATCAGTTTTGTCGGCTCGACCGCGGTGGCGAAGTACATCTACAGTCGTGCAACGGCCAACGGCAAGCGTGCCCAGTGCCAGGGCGGCGCCAAGAATCCGGTTGTCATCATGCCGGACGCGAATCTTGATATGACAACCCAGATGATGGGCGATTCCGCCTTTGGCTGCGCGGGCCAACGTTGTCTGGCGGTATCGGTCGCGGTGACTGTGGGCGAGGCCAAAGATCCTTTCACTGAGGGAATCGCGGATTTGGCCGCCAGCCGCAAGGTTGGATATGGGCTGGACGGGGCCACTGAAATGGGTCCTGTTATCACCCGCGAGAGCCAGCATCGTATAGAGGGCCTGATCGAGGCGGGCGCGCAAGAAGGCGCGCGCGTCCTGGTGGACGGCCGCCAGAAAAGCGTGCCCGGCTATGATGATGGTTACTGGGTCTTCCCGACGGTTCTGGACGCCGTAGATCCGACCAGCCAAATTGCGCGCACGGAGATTTTCGGGCCGGTTCTCAGCCTGATGCATGCAGAAACGATTGAAGATGCTATAGCACTGATTAACGATCGAAGCGTTAGCGCTTACGGCAATATGGCTTGCTTGTTCACGAGCAGCGGCGCGGTGGCTCGTCAGTTCCGCCACGAGGTTGACGCCGGCAACATCGGTATCAACATCGGGGTAGCCGCGCCTATGGCCTTCTTCCCGTTCAGCGGCTGGAACGAGAGTTTCTTCGGCGATCTGCATGCGCAGAGCAGGCACGGAATCGAGTTCTACACTCAGACTAAGGTGGTTGTTGAAAGGTGGCCGCAGGAGTGGAGCCGGAAGTTTTAGGCGGTGGCGGCTGGCACGGAATCGGATCGCAACGGCCCTACCAACAGCGAAATCTTTTGGAAGCGGTATGCGGTGGGGCCGTTTCGGTTTGTCAGTATCATTCCAACAGGAGGCAGGCGAGAAAGGCATGGCCCTGGAGATTGGCATTGGCGTAATTGGCATGGGCTGGATGGGTACTGCTCACAGCCGCTCTTACAGACTGGTGAACGACCGTTTCCACGACAGCGGCGTCCGGGCGCGCCTGGTGATCTGCGCCGACGACGTGGCTCACAGGGCGGAGGAAGCGAGAAACACGTTAGGGTTCGCGGAGTCTACGACCGACTGGCACAAAGTCGTCGCTCACCCGGATGTGCATGTCGTCAACATCGCGGCGCCAAACTTTCTGCACAAGGAGATGGTGGAGGCCGTCACTGCTGCCGGGAAGCATGTCTTTTGCGAGAAGCCGGTCGGACGCAATCCGGGGGAGACGGCTGCTATTGAGCAGTTGGCGCGTGAGGCGGGAGTAATGAGCTTTGTCGGCTTCAACTACCGCTGGGCGCCTATGGTGCAGCACTGCAAAGAGCTGATTGAAGCTGGCAAGTTGGGCCGCCTGACCCACTACCGGGGCCGCTTCTTTACGATGTACGGCAGCAATCCCTTAGGCATGCTGACATGGCGCTTCAGGCGAGAGCAAGCCGGGCTGGGGGTGCTGGGGGACATCATGTCCCACACGGTAGATATGGCACACATGATTGTCGGACCCATCAAACGGCTTGTCAGCAGCCGGCACGTATTCATCGGCGAACGCCCCCTGCCGGTGCCGGGACAGGGAACGCACTTTTCTGTAGGGAAGGAAGGCGATCCGACCGGCGAGGTGGAAAACGAAGACTATGTTGGTGCACTGGTCGAATTCGGGAATGGGGTACAAGGCAGTTTTGAGACCTGTCGGGCCATATTCGGACCGAAATGCGAAATGTCTTTCGAAGTCAACGGGACGGCGGGAGCGGCCAATTGGAATTTCGAGCGCATGAATGAGTTGGAACTGTATTTGCCTGGGACGGACGGAATGCATGACGGCTATACAACGTTGCTGAGCGGACCCGCATACCCCAGCCACGGCCGATTCAATCCGGGTGACGGCATCGGGATGGGTTACGAAGACCTGAAGGTGCTCGAGGCGCACAACTTCCTGATGTCGATAGCAGAAGGAGTCCAGCGGTCACCCAGCTTTAAGGATGCCCTGCGATTGGCGGAAGTACAGGAGGCAATGACTCGCTCCTGGGAGAGCGGCTCCTGGGAGGAAGTGCAACCGCTGGCCGGCAAGAGCATCGAGTAGACTGACCCTTCGCCAGGAACTTTCGTCAAGAAACAGGGAGTGAACTGAGATGTCTGAGACTGTAAGGGTAGGCGTCGTCAGCACCAGCTGGTGGGCAGATGCTATGTATCTGCCGGCATTGGACGCTCACCCGGGGGCAGATGTAGTAGCCGTCTGCGGCCGAAACCGGGAGCGGGCAGACGCCTTTGCAGCGCGCTGGAACATCCCTCAAGTTTTCACGAACTACGAATCGCTAATTCACAGCGGTGAGATCGATGCAGTAGTGGTGGCCTCGGGCCATGAGACCCACTACCCGATAACGATGCATGCGCTCGACGCCGGCCTGCACGTATTGTGCGAAAAGCCGCTGGCCTTGAGGTACGGACATGCGGCGCAGATGGCGGCGCTGGCAGCGAAAAAGGCAGTGATCCACTGCACGCCTTTTACCTACCGCTTTATGCCAACGAACAGGTACATAAAGGAGTTGGTGGAGGAAGGCTACATAGGCAGGCCATACCACCTGAATTTGCGTTACTACACCGGCTACGCACGAGAGCCTGGCTATGGATGGAGGCACGACCGCGATGTTGCTGCTACGGGCGTGCTTGGCAACATCGCATCGCACTTTTTCTACTTGGCCTATTGGTGGTTCGGCGAGGTTACCGACGTGTTCTGCTTGGCCGGCGAGTTTGTAGACCGGCCCGATGTCACGCCGGAGGGGAAGCCATACGAACGTACGGAGGACGCGGCGTACACTTTGCTGCGATTTGCCAACGGGGCGCAGGGGCTTGTGCAGGCTTCGGCGGTTTGCACTGAGGAGTCAGTGTTTGGTCAGCGGCACGAATTCGATCTGCACGGGGAAGAAGGTACACTGCGCAGCGTGATCGATTGGGTCGAGCGGCAGGATGTTGAGGGCACGCGCCGAGGGGAAGGGCCCACGCGTCCGCTTGCGCTGCCTGAGCACGTATGGGGCGCGGCGCGGCGAGATACGGTGCACAACACCTACCGGGACGTCTTCCGAGTCGAGGATCATATGACGCGGGGCTGGATCAACGCGATTGCAGACGGCGAGTCCTTCAGCCCGAGTCTTGAAGACGGCGCTTACGTCCAGAAAATCACCGACGCAGCTGACTTAAGCGCGCGCGAGAGCCGATGGGTCAAACTGCAGGAGATCAACTGAGGTGGATGACGTGGAGAAAAGGGTCAGGTTCGCGATCATTGGCGCAGGGCGAATCGGGCAGGTTCATGCGGAGAACCTGACTCGCCATATCCAGGAAGCGGAGGTGGTCGCGATCGCCGACGTGGTCCAGGAGACGGCGGAGCAGACGGCCCGGCGTTTCGGAATTGCGGAGGCTAGCGGGAATCCGGCGGAGTTGTTCAGTCGGGACGATGTCGACGCGGTCGCGATCTGCTCTTCTACAGAGACGCACGCGGATTTCATCATCCAGGCGGCACATGCAGGCATGCACGCATTTTGCGAAAAACCGATTGCACTAAATCTGCCAGCGGTCGACGCTGCTTTGGCGGCTGTCAAGGAAAGCGGCACGAAACTGCAGATTGGGTTCAACCGGCGCTTCGACCCAAACTTTCGCGGCGTACGGGATGCTGTGCGCAACGGCGAGGTCGGAGACCCTTACCTGGTGCAGATAACCAGCCGCGACCCGGAACCGCCGCCGCTAAGCTATGTAAGGGACTCGGGCGGCCTGTTTTTGGACATGATGATCCACGATTTTGACATGGTCCGTTTCCTGCTGGACGACGAGGTGGAAGAAGTGTCGGCCACAGGTGCAGTTCGGGTAGATCCGGCTATTGGCGAGGCTGGCGACATCGACACGGCCATCGTGACGTTGCGCTACAAGTGCGGCGCGCTCGGGGTCATCACAAACTCGCGCCAGGCTGTTTACGGAGGTGACCAGAGAGTTGAAGTTCTCGGCTCGCTAGGGTCTGTCTTGTGCGAAAACAATACCCCCGACCGGGTTATCAGGCAGACTGAGGCCGGGGTGATCCATGCAAAGCCACTCTATTTTTTCATTGAACGGTACCTCGCGGCCTATGCAGATGAGCTGCGTTCCTTCATCCGCGCAATCCTGAATGACGCTGAGGTCGAAGTTACGGGCTACGACGGACGGGCCCCTGTCGTGCTGGCATTGGCTGCCGGGAAGTCGTACCGGGAAAAGCGCTCAGTCGCTGTCAGTGAAGTCTCACCTTGATATCTCGAATCCGCCGCAACTCTTCGTTCCTCTGACCTCCTGCTGACTCCAATTCTCAAGTCTGGATCCTCTGTCCTTAGCGGGGCCTACGTCACAGTCAGGCAACCCCTCCCATTGGGCAGGAAAACTTGCGGGACCTCCTTCGGCAGACGTTGAAAGCCTTGCAGGTCAGACGGGCTCATTCTGTTCGGGTCTTCCTACCTGATTCATGAGGAGCTTCTTTGCCGATGATCCTTGGCAGAGCCCAAGGAGCCGTCGAAGTCTCTACGAATGCCGTTCGAATGAACGACGCTTCTGCACCTCTCGGCGCGCCGGGCGCGAAGTATGCTGCGATCCGACCAAGTTTACATCTCTTTCTGTTACCAAGGCATATTGCCTGTGGTAAACTTAAGAGACGAGTCCAATTCACTGGAAGCCTCGCTTTAGTCTTCGCCTGACTGAGGCGCGGCCCCCTCCACGAAGTTGGGATGCAGGCTTCATGCGTCGCCTCTCTATTCTCATTCAGTACTTCATGCAATCAACGAAAACGAAACGCGCCCTCATCGAGCTGTTGCTTGGACGGCGCGTAAGCGCGTGGGCATTGAATGATCGTCGAAAAGCGAACAGAGAAGGCCGACTATTCGCTTATCGCTGTACCCTTCAGGCGGCCCGGCGCTTGACAGTGGCTGTGGCGGTGGCAGGCGTCTTTCTCTTCTTGTTGCTTTACCAGGGCGGAGCGGATTCTCCTGCCTTTGCAAGTGATATGCGCCAGGCAATTGAGGCAGAACGCACCGATCTGCCGGAGGCGTCGGCTCGACGCAGCAGGTTTCCGAATAACCGCACTCTCATGCGCGTTTCTACGAACCAGACTGCAACCGTCCCATTTACGGAGACGTTGGACATTTCCGAATTCGGCCTGGCCTTTGTCAACTCGGCGGAAACCAATAGCGAAGCCGGGCGCATTCAGCGAGGCGTGGACACGGGCGTACGCATGGACCGCTTCCCCGTATACTGGGAACAGGTAGAAAAGCGTATCGGCGAGTTCACGTGGACCGGCCAGGACGCCGCCATAAAAGCAAACGAAGCCAAGAGCCTGAATACGCTGGCGATTTTATTGGGCACACCGCGTCAGTACCGTGCAGGCGTCCGTTTTGTGTCTGCACCTCTCGGGGGATCATTTACCGAACTGCCAGCGGGCATGGCGCCGAGGTCGGCTGACTGCGACACGCAGGAGGCTGGAGGTGAGTGCGACCTCCTGGAAGCTACAGATGCTTCAGGGAAGCAGGTTCGAGCTACCCATGACGGGCTGAAGGAACAGTCCGGCACCTGCCAGCGCCATGAAGGTCCTCCTGCACCCTTCGGCTTGTGGAACCCGATATTTTCAGACGGCACCGATGTTCCGTCGAACGACGGACGGCTCAATCCGACGAACCCGTGGGCCCGATTTGTCGGCGCGGCGGTGAACCGATACAAGCCTGGGGGCAGTGCCGGCACCAACATACGACATTGGGAGATCTGGAATGAGCCGGATCTGTGCCACTTCTGGTCAGGAACGCCGCAAGAGTTCGCACGGCTGCAGAAGGTTGCGTACATTGTCATCAAGTGGATAGATCCAGATGCCTTTGTAGTGTTTGGCGGCTTGGCGCACTTCGAAAACGGGCAGTGGCTCGACAGTATGTTGGACGCTTTGGATGCCGATGCACTGAGTGAACAGAACGATGGATTCTTTGACGCGGCGGGCAGCCATCATTATTCGCTGTCCTATGTCGGCTATCAGTACACACGGAAAGTTCGCAGTGCGCTGGACAAACGGGGCTGGGCTGACAAACCGATCTGGATTACGGAGAGCGGGGTACCCGTTTGTAACGACTACCCGGGGCCAACCTGCCCAAGCCCGTGGCGTGCCACGGCCAAGGAGCAGGCGTCGTATGTTTGGCAGAATATTGCCTATACGAGGCTGGCCGGAGGGGGCCCCATTTTCCACTTTATGCTCCACGATGACTGCGGAAACGTCGTGGCGGTCGATTCGCCGGACGGTTTCGGCCTGGCGAAGAATGAGAGTTCCAGCTTTTGCTCCCCTTCCAATGCTGAAACACGGCTGGCCTATACCGCATTCAAACTGGCGAATCAGCACCTGACAGGCACCGAAGTCGCCTGGGCAGACATCGAGCGTTTTCGGGTACGGAGGATCGCATTCTATCACCCGGAAACAGGGGAGCGGCGTCTGCTGACGTGGTCGCTAAACGCACAGGCGCAGACCGCCGAGATTCCGGCCACGGGTACGAATGGACGATTGATTCGCTTGGACGGGACAACCACTGTCGTCACACCCACATCGGGCATCATTGAGATCGGTCTCAACGGCGCCACGAATGCCAACTGGCCTGACGGCCAGGGCGGCTATGGCATGGGCATTTACGGTGAACCGGTACTGCTGATTGAAACGGACACGATCTCGCCTACCGCGTCGATTTTGGACCTGCCGGCCTACTCCCCTCAGACTTTTGATGTGACTTGGCACGCGAGAGACTGGGGCTCTGGGGTGATATCGACTTCAGTCTATGTAAAGGTCGACGATGGAGATTGGGAGCTCTGGAAGGAAGGTGTCGAAGCGTACGGTAAAGCTTCCTACAGCGGGGCGGCTGGTAAGAGTTACGCATTCAGCGTAGCGGCTGAGGACGCATTGGGCTACAGACTGGAAGCGGATAGCTCGCTGGCCTCCACAACTGTTGCGGAAAACAGCTCGGTTACCGGCAGGGTGATCAACCCGGCAAATGAGGCTGCGGTTGGCGTCCAGGTGAGTATTGGCACGACGACGGCTACGACCGACGCTAGCGGCCGGTTTACGATGACGGTGCCGATTGGGAGCTGGAATATCTCGGTGGGCAGCCAGCTGCTCATGCGCAGGCGTGTTTTCGGTACGAGCGAAAGCCTTGCGTTGCTGTACTCGCCGGGAACGAACGCTGTAACAAACGGAGATTTCGAGAGCGCCTTCAGTAGCTGGACGCAGTCGGGCAGCTCAACCTCCGCGATCGAAGCACAAACAGGCGCATCAGATCATGCGCTGCGGCTGGCCAGTGAATTTGTGCCGAATGATGGTGTACCTGGAACCGAGGGCAGCGACGGAGGAAACAGCACTGTATCCCAGCGCGTGACAGTTCCTACTGTTAGGCCGTTTCTGGCGATCGCGTACAAGGTCGAAACCGCCGAACCATCCACGGGCACCGACTCTTTCGAGGTTATTGCCGTGGAAGACGGACAGCCAGCGAACTACCTGCTGGTACAGCGTCTTGGCAGCGGGTGGCAGTACCGCTCATTCGACATGTCGCAATACGCTGGCAAGGAGATTAACCTGATCTTCAATGTCTACGAGACGTCGCCGAACCGCCGTACGACCGCACTGGTCGACGTTGTAACGCTCAGCAACGTGCCTGCACAAAGCCTGACGAGCAGCGGGCCGTCATCCAGACCGAGACCTGCCGAGGTGCCGCTTCCTCCCTCCAGTTCGACGAGTCCTTCAGCCCAGGGAGGCAATAAGTCGAGCGGCTACAGGGTCTTCCTGCCCATTGTTCTCAATGTCGGCGAGCAGTAGCAGGGACACAACCGAAACCTCAGGCGCTACAGGTCTTCTTCCAGGCCGACGAGTTCCTCTCCAGCGGACAGTTCCCGCCAAAGAAACCAGGCCCCCGCACGACGCTGACCTTTGGGTGCGCGGTCGTAATAGAGATCGAACAGTCGCCCTTCTTCCGTGCGCACGCGATAGTAGACCCTCCCCTGTCCCCAGGATCCCTGCGAACGGCCGCTGCGGACGAAGTACGGAGCCCGCCCGCCCTGCGTTCGAATCTCCGGTTTTCCGTAACGATGCCAATTCGCAATCATCTCGACAACCGAATGTGATTTTCCATGCAAACTGAAGGTGTGTGGAACAGGCGGCTTTTTCTCCAGTGAAAAGCCAGGGGGCAATTTCACTGAAATCTCGCGACCGATGAATTGCATCTGTTCACCTTTGTACAGCGCTGCAGACTGAGGACAAGCTACTCAAAGACCTCCGGAAACCGGTGTTTGCAGCTTGGTATAGCGGGCGTCGAGCATGACCAGGTACAACAGAGTCAGCACGACCAGCAGCGCGGCGATCCCGTAGACAGTCGCGAATCCCACAGATGCAACCAGCCAGAACGCAAACAGGGGACCCACCGCGGACCCCAGGTCGGAAGCGGTCGCATATGTAGCAACGAACATTTGGGGATGGTTAGTGGCCAAGGCGGCCTGATTAGCGTATGCATCCAGAACTACGTTCACACCGGTACTGACGATCAGGACGCCAAGCAAAGCGACGAAAGACAGGTTGTTCTGAACTGTCATCATCAGGGTCAGTCCGAGACAGAGCAGGAAGACGAGGACCAGGGTCAATCGAATCCGTCCAACGAGGTCTGCCAGTGCGCCCATCGCGGCGCCGAGAAACAGGTCAGAAAACCAGCGGGTCCCGAGCACGATCCCGGCCAGCGCGCCTACCTGCAAGCCCAACAGAAAACCGCCTGTGAAGTCATCGAAGCGATCGGCCAGAAAGACTGAAGCCGTGGCAACAAGGATGGAGTTTAACAGCAGCTTGAAGAACCCTACCAGGAGGACTGCCCGTTGAAGTGGATCGGACAGGGCCTCAATCCAGCCGCCAAGGATCTCATGATCGCTGCGGTGTGATTCCTGATCGCTCTCAGTATTGCCAGTGGGGGAACCGGAGCCCGATCCTTTTTGCTCGCTACCGTGCTTGAGAGATGCGCTGGCCGGCCAGGACAGGCCGAATGCAATTGGGATGGCGACCGCTGACAGGCCCGCAATTATCCAGACTGTGGTCTGGAAGCCGAAATGGTCGAAGAGAAACCCTCCAATAAGGGCGCTTATTGCACTGCCGCCACGGACAACGCCCCACTTCAGGCCCATCAGTCGACCTGCGTCGGCTGGGTCTCCGGCCCAGATGGATTGGAAGGTTCCCTGTCGAAGTCCGGACCAGGCGACGCCCCACCCTATGCGAGCCGCGAGGAACAGGAGGAAGCCGAACTCAAAGCCATAGAGGGCAGTCGTCAGTACACCTAGTATCGCCGAAATAACGAACGTGCGGTATGGGCCAAAACGGGCAAAAGCTACTCCCAGCCAGGAATTGGAGAAGAGACGGATAAGGCGATTGGCGCTTAAGAGGAGACCGACCTGCTGGGGCGACAGTACCAGTTGTCGCGCTGCGAGAGGAAGAATCGCATAGAGCAGTGAATCGCCCATGATGGCAAAGCCGACTGCCCCCGAAACAATGAGCACCAATAAAGCTGGAGACGAAGCGCGTGAAGGCCGATGCACAGAAGTCGGGTCGGGCTGCTGTTCCGATTCAGTTCGAGACATGGTTGCAGCCAAACTGCAGTGGCATGCGGCCACTGACAGTCCTGGCCTCTGTTTACGTAAACGAGTGGTTTGCCGATTCGAAGCATTGTAACATAACCACTTGAGAACAGAATCACAGCGATTGGAACAGGGCGAATACGTCCTAACCAAAACCGACAGAGAATCAGGCCAGATTGTTTCTGGTTGTAGACCCTGCTCCAGGTCTGGGGTGGAAGTCCAAGAGAGATATCTCTTGACAGGGCAAGTTACTACAGCTACTATCGGAGTGACACTTCGTCCAAGAAATCTTTTGCCGTTAATTCGAATTCCGAATTCAGTTCAGGCACGCTTTCTGTTTTCCTTCAGACGGACGCGTCGTAGAGCGTCTCGCCAATTTTCCAGATGAGGGGGATTCCGTGATTACAAATGCAGCCAAATCGAAGATGCAGTCCGGCCAGCCCGCCTTCGGATTCACGCTGGGGATGGGGTCTGCGCTAAATGCGGAACTTATGAGCCGAACCGGCATCGACTTTGTGATGATAGACAGGCAGCACGGATCCTGGGGGGAAGACAGCGCCATTGCCGCGCTTGTGGCCATCAACGGGAGTTCAGCAGTACCCATGGCGCGTGTGGCCCGCAATGACTACACCTTCATTGGCAGGCTGCTGGACGAAGGTGTGATGGGCATGATTATTCCGATGGTCGACACGGCTGAGCATGCTCAAACGGCGGCGGATTCCTGCCGCCTTCCTCCGCTGGGAAAACGCTCGTGGGGCTGGGGCCGGGCCAGATTATACGGGGCCGACTATGCTGAGTGGATAGACGAGCAGCTCTTTGTCGCAGTACAACTGGAGAGTGTGGAAGCTGTAAACAATGCGGAAGCGATTCTCAGTACGCCGGGTATTGATGGTTGCTGGACCGGGCCGAGCGACCTGTCTCTTTCGTTGGGATTCCACCCGTCGGAGATGGACGACCGAGAGGAGCATGCACAAGCGCTTGAAACGATCCTGACAGCCTGCAAAAACACAGGCAAAATACCGGGGATTGCTGGGCGAAGCGTGGAAGACGCACTGCATAGGGCCGGCCAGGGATTTCGGTTTATCACCGCAACCAGTGACGGAGGCCTAATGGAAGCTGGCGCCAGGAGTGCGGTCGCCACTCTGGCTGACTACAGGGCCTGAAGCACTTGCAGATTGAAGACTCGCTAATAGCGCGCTACGTGCCGCAGAATTTGTACTGCGCAAAAGCAACCCTTACGGACGCGATACAATTGCAGGTTGCGCGCGAAGATAGATGGTGCCAAACTAATCTACTCTTGAAATTCGCTCACTCCGTTGCCCAGGTAGAATGACAGTTTGTAGAATGAATGGACAGGGCAACGTCGAAGGGCCATGAGTGCCGCTACATCTGAAAAAATGGTATTCGGATAGGAGTATATTAATGTCCTCGTCAACTGACTTTCTTGTCGTCGGCGCCGGTATATTTGGGGTTACGACTGCATTGTCGCTGCGCAGCCGCGGGTACAGCGTTACTTTGATCGACCCCGGGCCCCTTCCCTACCCTCTGGCTGCATCTACGGATGTCAGCAAGGTTGTACGAATGGAATACGGCAACAACCGCCAGTACACCCGCATGGCGATTGGCTCGATCGAGGGATTCCATCAGTGGAACGAGCTGTTCGGAGAGACGTTGTACCATGAGACCGGAGTCTTGGCTGCCTCGAAGGGACCGATGGCTGAAAACGAATTCGTCAACAGTAGTTTTCAGATGTTGTTGGAAGAAGGGCAGAGGCCGGAACGACTACCCGACGGAGAGATTTCGCGGCGATTCCCCGCCTGGTCAACCGGGAACTACACTGACGGCTTCTATAATGCGCGTGGAGGCTACGCGGAGAGCGGGCGGGTAGTAGGCAAGCTGGCAGAACGGGCCGCTGCTGACGGGATCGACGTCCGGCCCGGTCAGACTGCGGAAAAACTCTTGCTGGATGGCGACCGAGTGCAAGGAATGCGATCGCGCGAGGGTGCTACATTCAACTCTGATCATACCGTGATCGCGGCCGGTTCATGGACGCCCTGGCTGCTGCCTGAACTACAGTCGGTCATGACGGCGACCGGCCACCCGATCTTCCACCTGAAGCCGAGGGATCCGGCGCCGTTTTTTGCCCCTGACTTTGTCGTCTACTTTGGCGACACTGCTCGCACTGGCTGGTACGGGTTCCCTATGTTGCGTGAAGGGATCGTCAAGGTTTCTCGGCACGGGGTTGGGGTGACGCTTCACCCGGAGCACGACGAGCGTACGGTATACGAGGAGGATTACGCTGAATTGCGCATCTTCCTAGAGGACACTTTTCCTTCGCTCCTGGATGCTGAAGTCACTTATACTCGACGCTGTCTGTACAATGACACACTGGATGAGCATTTCTGGATCGACCACCATCCGGAGAAAGACGGACTGAGTGTAGCCACGGGGGGGAGCGGGCACGGGTTCAAATTCGGGCCGGTGCTCGGTGACCTGATCGCGGATGTGATCGAGGACAAGCCGAATGAATGGGCAGATCTGTTTCGGTGGCGCGACCTATCTCCGGACACGACTGGGCAAGAGGCTTCACGGTACCATGGCGACGCTGAAGGCGGTGGGTAGGCAGCGCAGGTGGACGGCTTCAGCGAACGAGCGGGGACAGGAGGACACAGAGACAACCCAATGAGTGGAATGTTTGGTCTTGCAGAATATGACCGCGCGGCGGCGTTCGTACGGGAAAGAGCCAATAGACGGGGATTACAGTTGGTCGAAGGGCAGCCGGTCGGGCTGGTACTTGGCAGCGGGTTGAATTCTTTAGCAGAGGCGATTGAGGGGGCAGAAACGGTACAATACGAGGAGATCCCTCACTTCCCCTCCAGCACAGCACCCGGGCACGAAGGACGGCTCATTGTGGGTCAACTTGCCGGTCGGACTGTGGTGGCGATGCAGGGTCGCTTCCACTATTATGAGGGATATTCGGCCGGGGAGATAACTTTTCCCATCAGGGTGATGAAGCGACTTGGCGTCGGTAGGCTGATTCTGACCAACGCGGCCGGCGGGGTAAATCCCGCCTTTCGCGCGGGCGACCTTATGCTAATCGTGGACCACCTGAATTTTGTTGGCATGGCAGGTCAGAATCCTCTGATTGGTCCTAACGCGCCGGCGTTCGGTACGCGTTTTCCGTCGATGACGCACACGTACGCCAGGTCCCTGCGCAAGGCGGCACTGGCATCGGCGCAGGAACTGAGGATCACGCTGCGCCAAGGCGTATACGCTTTTCTCGCCGGTCCAAACTTCGAGACGCCGGCCGAGGTTCGTTATTTGCGCCTGGTGGGAGCCGACGCGGTGGGTATGAGCACTGTACCCGAGGCGCTGGTGGCGGTCCACGCCGGAATCGAAGTCCTGGGAATCAGCACGATCACCAATGTGGCAGTCGATCAACTGGATTCGGACAAGGAGACCAGCGCGGAAGAGGTGATGGAAACGGGCGGAACTGTTGTGCCGCAGCTGACTGCACTGCTGACGGCAGTACTAAGGCGGATGTAGCCTGACCAGACCTAATGAGAAAGGGAAGGGACCCCGTCGTGCGGGCCCCCGCCATTTTTGAAGAGTTCTTTTCCGGTCCGTCCTAGGACAGGGTTTTGATCCAGACGCCGTCCCACTGCTCTCAGCTGGGACCTACTTCCGACTTTTCGTCCTCCTGAGCGGCGTCTTGAATCTTCAGTTCGGCGTCCTCAGGGCGCTCCTCCCGCATCGCCTTCCCAAACTCAATGTGAGCGGGCTGCCGCACGAAGCCTAGCCGGTTGTTGATTCCCAGCATTGCCTGGTTGTTGGTCTCATTCCAGGTCCGGATTTCGCTGAATCCCTTTTGCAGCGCATATTCGACGGAACGGACTTTCAAGGCCATTGCAATGCCCCGCTTTCGGTGCGATCTGGTTACACCGGTTATTCCAACGTAGAGCAATTTGGCATTTGCCTGACTCGACCACAGATTGGTCATTCCCACGTATTCGTCATTGTCGACTGCGACGTACCAGGCGTCGGGCAGCAGGTTCGTTCGCTCCCAAATCTTTTGAAACTCCTCAAAAGGCACTTTAGAGGGAGGTTCAGGGCTGGGAACATCGCGGTCGATCAGCCACTCCAGGTCGTAGAGCTTTCGATCCCGGTTCGGGTCTGACTTGAGCTCGGCCACGGTCTTGATCTCTATCCCCTGTTCGGCCACTTGCCGGGGATATCGGCTCCACTCGTCAAGGTCGAAGCTCGCCGGATAAAGACGGGACTCCCAGTCCCGCATGAGCTCTTCAAATCCCTGTTTGGCGGCGAATCGGATTCCGTCTTCATAGTCTTCGCGAGTGTGGGCGAGAAGGCGCAGAGGGTCAAACTGCTGGACCTCCTTGCACAGGTGCTCCCACAGGGCGGAGCCAACTCCGCGCCTGCGAAACTCCGGGAGCACTTCTACGCCTACAAAGAGCTTGCCAGGATGGTTTATCCACAGTGACTGGCTGTAATTAGCAAAGCCAACCGGCTTTCCGTCGATTTCAGCGAAAAACCGACCTCTCTTCAGCAGGTTCGAGCGTTTCTCATCAGACTCTTTCCACTCGTCCACTGTATCAGGATACTCCGGCCAGACTGTGTTCACGATATTGACCGCTTGCCGGTAGTCTTGGTCGTTGTTCTCAAAAGGGCGAATTGTGATCAAGGTTCTTACTCCATTTTGAAAGTTCATCGGGATTCCGGGGATGGAAGACGACGAAAATATTGAATTTGCGCCTCCCCTCTTGTTTGAGGCACTCAACTTCTCAAGCCAACAAAAAAACCGTGGAGCGGTCGGTACACGCGTCCACGGTTTGGAGAACAGTTCAGGGCTGACTCAATAACAGGGCGCAGAACTCCTCACGAAGGACGCGTGGACACCGGTTTCGACAGACAGTTCAATTCGCATGGTGTTCGCTCCTTTCTGTTTGAGTTAGCATTACAAACCGATTTCGTGTCAAGACACGAGCCCCAGCGTAGCACGGAACCTAAATGAAGTCAAGGAATTTGAGCCTTTGTTCGCGGCAGTTGCGCACTCTATTGCAACGGTTCGGTGATCACTCTTGCCAGGACGGCCTCCGTTTCGGAATCGACAATCAATTGAATCTGATTAACGATGTCGTCGAGAGGTAGTTCGCGGACTTCATCGCCGTTGCGCAGTTTAAGTTCGGCGACCCCATTTTTCACACCCCTCGCGCCGACTGTCAGTCTGATAGGGATTCCCAACAGATCGGCGTCGTTGAACTTTACGCCGGCCCTTTCATCGCGGTCGTCATACAGTACTTCAACACCTGCTTCATGGAGCTGACAGTAGACCTGCTCGGCTGCTTCCGTCACTTCTGGCGTTCGCCGGGTCGCCAGGCTGACCAGGTAAAGCTGATGGGGAGCGATCGTTATCGGCCAGATGATGCCGTTATCGTCGAAGTTCGTTTCGATTGCGCTGGCGATAAGGCGACCGGAGCCGATGCCATAGCAGCCCATAACCATCGGCACACTGCCACCATCTTCGTCGAGGAATGTAGCGTCCATTGCCTCGCTGTACTTGGTGCCCAGCTTGAAGATATTACCCACTTCCACGCCTCGTACTGATCGAAGGGGCGCCTGGCAGATCGGGCAAGGATGTCCATCTGCGGCGGCAACCACGTCCACGATAATATCGGGGCGAAAGTCCCTGTCGCAGTTGACATTCCAGAGGTGCCATCCTTCGCGATTTGCGCCTGCCACCAGGTTTGTACTGCCCGGTATCAGGTCGTCTACCACCAAGACGACGTCGTCTCTGCGGATGCCGACGGGAGAGCCGTAGCCCGGTTCCGCGCCGATGGCCCGGATCTCCTCAGGCTGGGCCGGACGCAACTGGCGAGCTTTCAGCGCGTTCGTCAACTTCGTTTCGTTCAACTCCATATCGCCGCGCACAACGACGAAAACGAACTGCTCTCTCTCTTCGCCCTCCTCCTCGACCGTTGCAACCAGGAACAATGCCTTGGCCGTACGGCTCTCGGGAATTTCGAGGAATCGGGCCAGCGCGGCGATGGTATCTACGCCAGGGGTCGAGACCTCTTCCAGTGGAAGCGGCTCTTCCTCGGATTGGTCATCAACGTCCGCCTTCACGAAGGTGGCTACCTGACGATTAGCCTTGTAGCCACAAGCGTCACAGAGGAGCAACGTGTCCTCCCCGACTTCTGTCAGGGCCATGAATTCATGGGCCATGGTACCACCCATCATCCCTGTATCGCTTTCGACAGCTATTACATCGAGCCCGGCGCGGCCAAAGATGTTGAAGTAGGCCTGATACACCAGAGGATAGTATTCATCCAGGCTGGAAATGTCGGGATGGAATGAATAGCCGTCCTTCATGGTGAACTCACGCACACGAATCAGGCCGCCCCGTGGACGAGGCTCATCTCGGAACTTCGTTTGAATCTGGTAGAGCATCACCGGCAGCTGGCGGTAGCTGCTGATTACGCCGCCGGCAAGCTCGGTAATCACCTCTTCGTGGGTCATGGCGAGGACAAGCTCCCGGCCGGCTCGATCGGTAAGCCGCGCCAAGTCGTCGCCGATTTCGTACCAGCGACCCGTTCGTTTCCAGAGCGAGGCCGGCTGTACGACCGGCATGACGATTTCCTGCCCGTCGATGGCGTCCATTTCCTCCCGCATGATCGTTTCAATCTTCTTCTTGACCCGCAGCCCAAGAGGCAAATATTCGAAGATTCCGGCGCCCACTTGCCGAACCAAGCCTGCCCGCACCATCAACTGATGGCTGCGGACGTCTGCGTCCGCGGGCGCTTCGCGCAGTGTCTGGAAGAATAGTTTCGTCATCCGCATTTCAGTTTGTCCTTGTTCGATTTCCTGTCTATCCCGCCTCTTGCCAAATCGTGCAGGGGGCAAGCTAAGGACTCAGCAAGTCCCTGCCAGCCAATGGCTTCACGACTTCTCTCTGGTATATCCTCCACCCGTGTTTGCACAAACTGGTATCAGCGGGTGGAGGTTGTAGGGTCTGGGGAGGGGGTTGGCCGCGCTTGCGATGGGGGCCCGCTCAGCTCAGATCCGTCTGAACGGGGCATCAGGGCAAGCTGGACTAAAATGCAGGCTTCGATGACGTCCAGTCCGTGATCCTTTGCCCACTTGGCAGCGGCGTCGCTTTCGGCGCCAGGTTGGAACCAGATTGCTTGCGCGCCTGCGGCTCTAGCCTGCTCCACGACGGCAGGGGCTTCGACGGGGGGTACGACCATGTTGATGACAGCAGGGGGTTCGGGCAGGTCGGTCAGACTGCTGTAGGCGGTGTCGCCCTCTATCAATCGCTCGCGTCGATTCACCGGATAGACCGTATAGCCTGCCTCCCTGAGCTTCAGATAGATTCGATTGCCGTATTTGGTACTGCTGTTGCTAGCGCCCACAACGGCCCAAACCGGTTCGTTTACATATTTCTCGATCAGGGAATTCACATCCTGCATTGTATGGCCTGCCCTAGAGCTGGGTCGATCTCTCTGACGAAAAAGACTCAGGCGAAGTGCCAGCTTGCCTCTCGGAAAAGTATACTTTCATCCGAACTGCTGTGTCAAGGATCGGACAGGTTCGGGTGCGGTCCAGATTTGGGGTGGGAACAAAGGTAAGGCGTGGGAAGCGAGGAACCGCCGGCGCCTCTGCAGGAGATCGGATTGTGGGTCGACCGCGGTGTTGTTCGATGAGATATATGAAAGTTCGTCACCATTTGGGATGCCTTCATATGTGCATGTTGGCTTGCGGGGGCGGTCGGGGATACGCGGACATCGCCAGTTTTGTACATTATTTGCGGGGGACTTCGGCTCATCATTTCGATGGCTGAGGGACGGTCTTTCGGCGGTGCGGCGGGGGGCGCGAAAGGGGCCGCGAAGGTGTTGCATTTTCGGCGAAAGTGTAACATTCCT
>VXRG01000063.1:14018-21966 GCA_009838625.1 Caldilineaceae bacterium SB0664_bin_27 | reverse complement strand
GGCGTCCTTTATCGTTCAGGACGACTTTGGGGGGTTCGTCCGGTTTGGAGAATATAGAGAAGCAAGCGAAGCCCTGGTGGAGGAGGGACTCGCGGCGGTAGCGGTCCTGCTCGGCTTTTTTGAGGTCGACGGCCTTGAGGACGTCGAGGTCGGGGTTCATGTCGAGGTGTTCGGCGGCGGCGTCCTCGATTTCTTCGGTGCGGACGCGCTTCATTTCCTCTTCGACGCGGCTGTAAGCATCGAGTGTCGCTTTGGCGCCGCGGCACATGGCGTCGTAGCGTGCGGGGGAGAGCGTTCCGTTCATCACCATTTTCATGCCGTCGATGAGGAGGTCAAAGATGACTGTGAACTGTTCGGGTATCTTCTTTTCGATACGGACGGCGGTGGCGGAGTTCTTGCCGCCGCGGGCGCGCCACTCATGGACCTGTTCGAGGGACGGTCCGTGGGCGATGCAGTAGCCGCCGTACTGCTCAAGGGCGTGCCCCTTACAGGGGCTGCCGTCTTTTCTGAGTGCTTTACAGAGCATTTTGGACATTGAGCTGGCACCTCAAATGCGTGTTGTTTTCGCCGTTCCGTTGCAGGGCCGGCGATGGCGAATAGGATGACGGTGCATCGAAAATAGCGCACCGCGAAACGACCATGATAACACAGGGGTTCGGTATTTCTGAATCGGGATATGTGGGATTTTTGTTGAGGTTTAGCACAACTTTTGCACAGATTTTGTAGAGGTTTGGAGGGTAATCGGGATGGCGTAACGGCGAGGAGAGAGTTGAGAGGAATGAGGAGTGGATGGGGGTACAAGGGTAGGTACGAGGCCTGCCCCTCCCGGAACATTGAGGGGATGGGGAGAGGTAACGCGTGAGTCGCGTGGGAGGGCAGGCAGTAAGGCGAGGGGGAGTAGAATCAGAAGATGCCGGGCAGGTCCAGGCGTTTGGCGAGGCGGTCGGCGAGCAGGACAAGCACCATACCGACGAGGCCGTTGAAGAGGCCGGCGGCGGTGGTAAAATCGAAGCGGGCCTGGCGAATGCCGACGCGATAGATGAAGGTTTCGATGACGTCTGCGGTGGTGAGGACCATGTTGTTCTGCAGGATAAAGATCTGTTCAAAACCGACGTTGAGGAAGAATCCGATTTGGAGGATGAAGAGGGTAACAATGGTCATGGCGAGGCCGGGCAGCGTCACATAGCGCATGAGCTGCCAGCGGTTGGCGCCGTCGATGATGGCGGCTTCGTAGAGGGTGAGGTCAATGGTCGAGATTGTGGCGAGGTAGATGATGGCGGCCCAACCGGTCTCCTTGAGCAGTGAAGAGATGATGACGATAGGTTGGAAGTAGCCCGGTTTTTGGAAGAAGGCGACTTTTTCCATGCCGAGTGAGGAGATGATGTTGTTTACGATGCCGTTCGCGGGCGACAACACGATGTAGAGTATGGCGCCGTAGATCACCCAGGAGAGAAAGTGGGGGACATAGACGACGGTTTGAACAAAGCGCTTATAAGCCATGTGGCGGACTTCGTTGACGAAGAGCGCCAGAATAATGGGGGCGGGGAAGGTGAAGAGCATCTTGAATACGGCGATTGATACGGTGTTGCGGAGGACGCGCAGGAAGGCGGGATCGTCGAAGAGGGTGTTGAAGTGCTTGAGTCCAACCCACTGGCTACCCCAGATCCCGTGCATCAACTGGTACTTTTTGAAGGCGATGACGTTGCCCCACATGGGGTAGAAGCGGAAGACAGCGAAGAAAACGAAGGGAAGGACAAGCATCAGGTAGAGATAGCGGTAAGTCCAGGCGTTGAAAAGAAACTGCGCCCAGAAGCCCCTGTTGCGGCCCGGTGACCCGGCGGACTTGGATACGGCTGATGTTGCCACTTTTCCATCCTCAACTGGCAGTGGTAGGAACCCAAGTGCTACCCTGGCCTCCTACCACTGTTGTTTGACTGCTAGATCTCGTTGACCTGCTCAGTCAGCAGAGGCCCACCATTCTTTTCGAAGAAGTCGAGCCACTCCGACCAGCCCTGATCGATATCGATGGTGCCGGCCACCGCCTGCGAAATGAACTCGCCGAAGCGGGTCTGCAGCGTGGGCCAGAACTCTTTCTCCGAGGAGACAGGACGCGCCTTGGCAGTGAGTCTGCGATATTCCTGCGAAATGTCCCTGCCAGCCAGTGCGTTTTCCGAATACTTGGCGGCGAGCATGTCGTCGAAATGCTTCTTCATGTCGGGTGGGAAGGTGGGGAAGGGCTGCGTCCCTCCCAACGTCCCGATAGTCAACCAGAGGCCCCAGAAGACGTTGATGTCCTGAACTTCGTTCTGCTTTTGGGTCCACTCATCGCCCATGGCGGCCTTTTCTTCGGGGGTATACTCGACACACCAACCGTTCTCGTTGAGGCCTTTGTTGGTGACGCCGAGAACGCCTTCGCACAGGATCTGGGAGGCAACGTCCGGTGTAAAGAACCAGTCGATGACGCTCACGCAGTCTTCGGGCCACTGGGCGGTGATGGGAATGACGAAGGTCCAGGGCCAACCTTCGCCGGTATAGCCGCTGCCGCCGGGGCCTTCGGGGGCTGGACCTGCCATGACCACAGCGTCGGGGGCGACGGCCCTGATCTTGTTCTGGGCGAAGTCTATACTGGGCCACCCCGAGTACACGTTACCGGCAATCCCGGCATGGAAGGCGTTATCCTTCTGACCCAAAGGAATGCTGATTGAGTCGGGATGGAATCCGCCGTCGGCCCAGACGCTGCTCATCCAGGCGAGCGCGTCCTTCATGCCCGGCTGAACCCAGTCGAGCTCCAGCCGACCGTCGCGATCGCGCCAGAAGCCGTTGAGATGGTGACCGACAGCCACGCCAAAGGCATGGAAGAAGTCGTCGTCGAAGCGAACGGAGTTGTAGAGCAGGCGGCCGTAGGTGTCGTCCTGGCCATTTCCGTCGGGGTCGCCGTGCGAAAAGGCGCGCATGACCTCGCCATATTCGTCGATTGTCTGGGGGAGCCCCAAGCCGAGCTTATCCAGCCAATCGGCCCGGTAGTGGGCACACATGTTATTGAGGTCGTAGACATTGTGGGTGACGGCGTATTGTTTGCCGTCGTAGATTGTGGAGGCCCAAGCCGGTTCCGGGGTGACGGCGAGGATGTTCTTGCCGAATTGTTCCAGGAGCGGCCCGGTCTCTATGATGATCTGGTTCTCCATCATCAGCGGGATGTCGTTGAAGGCGTTGCAGAACTGGAGATCGGCGAGGTCGCCGCTTGCTATCTGGACGGGAATCTTGTCGAGGTAGCCTGCATAGCTGACCCAGCGGTTCTCGAATTCAATGTCGGGGAAGTTGGCGCGCAGCAGCATCATACGCTGCGACTTCTCGGATGCTTCCACGCTGCCGCCGCCGATGTGGGAGATAGAGATAGTCTTCTTCTCGCCTGCGGGCATTTCCGAGTCGGCCATATCTGACGAGCCAGCGGGCGCGGCGCAGGCGGCGAGATAGGCACTGAAGGTGCCGACCCCCATCAGCTTGAGGGCTTGGCGGCGGGTAAACTTTGGTTGAGCAGACATTGCTGTTTCCCTCCTTTGGAATTCAACAGACGGGCACTGAATTACCGATTCTAGAGGCTGCAATCGCCCGGTAGGAACTGCGACCTACGGAATGGCTGGTCGGCACGCCCCTCTTTTCAAAGAGGGGCGTGCTCTGACGACTAAATCTCGTTGACCTGCTCGGTCAGCAGAGGTCCACCGTTCTTTTCGAAGAAGTCGAGCCACTCAGACCAGCCCTGATCTATGTCGATTGTGCCTGCCACCGCCTGCGAGATGAACTCGCCGAAGCGGGTTTGCAGGCCGGGCCAGAACTCCTTATCGGCCTGAACGGGGCGGGGTTTTTCCGTGAGTTTGAGGTATTCCTGTGAAATTACCTGGGCGGCAAGCGCTTCTTCGGAGTACTTGGCTGCGAGCATGTCCTCGAAATGCTTCTTCATTTCGGGCGGGAAGGTTGGGAAGGGCTGCACACCGCCCAACGTACCGATCGTCAGCCAGAGGCCCCAGAAGACGCTGATATCCTGAACTTCATTTTGTTTCTGGGACCACTCGTCACCCATGGCCTTCTTCTCAGCGGGTGTGTATTCGACACACCATCCGTTCTCGTTGAGGCCCTTGTTGGTAACGCCGAGCACACCCTCGCAGATAATCTGGGAGGCGATGTCCGGCGTAAAGAACCAGTCGATGACCTTCACACAGTCTTCGGGATGTTCGGCCGTGATGGGAATGACGAAGCACCAGGGCCAGCCTTCGCCGGTGTAGCCGCGGCCGCCCGGTCCTTCGGGGGCAGGGCCGGCGACGACGGTGGCTTCGGGGGCGACGGTTCTGATCTTTTCCTGAGCGAAGTCGATGGCTCCCCAGGCGGTATAGACGTTGCCGGCGATTCCGGCGCGGAAAGCGTTGTCTTTCTGACCGAGGGGGATGCTGATCGAATCGGGATGGAAGCCGCCATCGGCCCAGACGGAGCTCATCCAAGAAAGCGCGTCCTTCATGCCCGGCTGGACCCAGTCCAGTTCGAGGCGGCCGTCGCGTTGGCGCCAGAAGCCGTTGAGGTGATGGCCGACGGCGACGCCGAATGCGTGGAAGAAGTCGTCATCGAAGCGGACGGAGTTGTAAAGGAGGCGGCCATAGGTATCGTCCTGACCGTTGCCATCGGGGTCGCTGTTGGAAAAGGCGCGCAGCACCTCGCCATACTCGTCGATGGTTTCGGGAATACCCATGCCGAGCGACTCCAGCCAGTCGCCGCGATACTGGCAGGTCCAGATATTGAGGTCGTAGATATTATGGGTGACGGCGACCTGCCTGCCATCGTAGACGGTGGAGGCCCAGGCTCCCTCGGGCGTGACAGCGAGGATGTTCTGGCCGTACTGTTCCAGCAGGGGGCCGGTTTCGATGATGACCTCGTTCTCCATCATCAGGGGAATGTCGTTAAAGGCGTTGCAGAACTGAAGGTCGGCGAGATCCCCGCTGGCAATCTGGACTGGAATTTTGTCCAGGTAGGCCGCGTAGCTGACCCAGCGGTTTTCGAATTCGATGTCGGGGAAGCTGGAGCGCAGCAGCTTCATACGGTGCGACTTCTCCGAGGCCTCCATACTGCCGCCGCCGATGTGGGAGATGGAGATCTTCTTTTTCTCGCCGGCGGGCATATCCGAGTCGGCCATGTCGGACGGGGCGGCGGGCGCGGCGCAGGCGGCGAGGTAGGCGCTGAAGGTGCCGACTCCCATCAGCTTGAGGGCCTGGCGGCGGGTAAACTTTGACTGCGCAGACATGTTTGATTCCCTCCTGTGGAAACTGGACTTTGGACACACCAGAGATGAAAATCGCTTCACGTCAACTGCATCGGACAGATGGTTCAATCACGGTTCAAGGACGGTAGGAAGCAACCCGGATGTCTGCGACAACTACCCTTTGATTGCTCCCAGGAGGATGCCTTTAATGAAGTAACGCTGAAAAAACGGGTAGGCGATCAACATTGGGATCGCGGCGATGATGACGCTGGAGGCCTTGAGGGCTTCCATACCTGCCAGCCTTTCGAAATCGTCGGCGCTGGCGGTCTGGGTGGCGAGCTGCATGGACCAGATCATGTCGCGCAGGATCACCTGGAGCGGCTGCTTGTTGCCGTCGTTGATAAAGAAGATGGCGGGCAGGAAGAGGTTCCAGTTGGCGACGACGTAGAACAGGGTCAAGGTCAGTAGCACGGGGACGGAAAGGGGGAGCATGATATGGATGAGGACCCTGAAATCGTTGGCGCCGTCGATGATTGCGGACTCTTCCAGTTCCCTGGGCAGGGCCTGAAAGTAGCTTTTCAGCACGATCATGTTGAAGGTGTTGATGGCGTAGGGCCAGATGAGAGAGCCCCAGCTGTCGATGAGGCCGACCTCGCGAACGGTGAGGTAGAAGGGGATCAGGCTGGGCGGGAAGATCATCTGGAAGACGATCAGAGTCATGAAGAAATTGCGGCCCGGCAGGTAGGTACGAGAGAGCGGATAGGCGCAGAGAATGGTCATGAACATCTGTACCAGGGTCGCGGAGGTGGTAATAATGAAGGAGTTGCGATAGGCGAGCCAGAAGGTGCCACCGATGACGAGGCGCTCGTAGGCGTCGAAGGAGAAACCGACCGGCCAGACATAGACTTCACCGCGGAGGATGGGTGCTTCGGCGCTGAAGGATCGGGCGATGGTGTGGAGGAAGGGCGTAACGGCGATGAAGGCGAAGATACCGAGGCCCAGGTAGATCAGGATTGACTCAAGGCGGAACCGGAAACTGCTGGAAGCGACCATGTGACACCTGAACAACAGTGGCTGGCAGTCAGCGTGCTCGCGGGAGCTGCAGGCCAGAAATTGTGAGGCGCCCGGGGTACAACGTGTGCGTACGGCCCAAAGTCGGCAGGTCGTGTGTCGCGAATTCGGGGCTTCTGCCGTTTTGGGCTCGACGAGGGTATGTCAGAGGCGCCCGTTTGGGTTGGCGAGGAACCGTGATGCGTTCCCAATGCGCCTGTTCACGAGAGTGGCGCGGGTAAAAACAACACGATATATAGAAGTCATCTTAGCATAGGCGGCGAGGGTTGCCAATGCACTAAAAAATTGGGTGTGTCGACGGACAGTGTTCAGGAGAGTAACAGGTGTCAGCAGCGGCCAGCGCCGATCGGGTCAGTTCGGAGGGGTCAGTAGGCGCCGATCTCGACGAGGCGGTCGTCGTCGATGCCGAAGTGGTGGGCGATTTCGTGGCGGACGACTCTTTGGACGAGGTCGCG
The DNA here is from genome assembly GCA_009838625.1 of Caldilineaceae bacterium SB0664_bin_27. GTDB lineage: Bacteria > Chloroflexota > Anaerolineae > Caldilineales > Caldilineaceae > Bin5. The sequence continues at coordinate 15,195 of VXRG01000063.1, read as the reverse complement.
GACTTCGGGCTCGGTGCGGCAGCGCATAAGGATGGGGCGGCGGTAGATGCTGATCTTGTCGGGCATGACCAGGTTGTAGCCGTGTGTTCGATCGGTCTGGGGGATGCCCTGGTACAGACCCAAGAGTTCGCTGCGGTGATTCAGGTCAACGGACTGGAGGGTGGCGCGGTCGGGCCATTCCTCGACAACGATGGCGACGTTTTCGAGGCATTCAAGAAAGATTTCGGGCAGGTCTTCGATGGCGCTGAGGACCAGCTCGTCGAACTGATCCGGATTTCTGATCGCGTTCATTGGCTTGAACGAACTGGTTATTCTTCGCTATCGGCCTCAAGTGTGCAGTGTACGAGCGGGCCCTCTGGGTCGGTGCTGCTGTGATAGTCGAAGGTTTCACCGCCGGTTTCCAGGACGATTAGGTAGTCTGGCGTGATCACCTGGGCGTACATCCCGTACGGCTCGGGGCAGCCGAGGCTGGTGTCGCTCCACTCGACCTCTTCGGTGCTGACGACGGTGATCTCATCGGATTCGGCGCTGGTGGCCTGCATGAGGTCCTCGGTAGCGCGCTCGACGAGGCGGGAGAGGGGGTCTTCGACGACCAGCTGCGGCGCGATTTCGACCATCGCCACCGCGGCGGGCGTGCCGTCTTCGGTGCACTGCACCAGTGGTCCTTCGGGGTCGGTCGCGGTGTGATAGTTAAATGTGTTGCCGCCGGATTCGAGGACGATCTTGTAGCCCGGTGTGATGACTTGGGCGTACATTGTGTCCGGGTCCGGGCAGCCGAGGCTTGAGTCGCTCCACTCCACTTCTTCGGTGCTGAGAACGGTGATGGCGCCGGAGTCGGCACCTGTGGCCTGCACGAGGTCTTCTTTGGCCCGCTCGATCAGAAGGGTCATCGCATCGTCGTCCATAAGGGTCACTCCTACCGGTTCCGCCGGAAGGGCGATAGCCGCGCTCGCGGGCGTCCCGTCTTCGGTGCACTGCACGAGCGGCCCATCGGGGTCGGCGCCGGTGTGATAGTCATAGGTGTTGCCGCCGGATTCGAGGACGATCTTGTAGCCCGGGGTAATGACCTGGGCGTACATTTTGTTCGGCTCCTGACAGCCGAGACCGGTGTCGCTCCATTCCACCTCTTCGGTGCTGACGACGGTGATCGCGTCTGAGTCGGCGCCGGACGCCTGCA
>VXRG01000063.1:0-13918 GCA_009838625.1 Caldilineaceae bacterium SB0664_bin_27 | reverse complement strand
ACCTCTTCGGTGCTGACGACGGTGATCGCGTCTGAGTCGGCGCCGGACGCCTGCATGAGATCCTCTGTGGCGCGTTCGATGAGGCGGGGCAGGGCGTCCTCGATTTCCACCTGGACCAGTTCTTCGGATTCTTCCGGGAGGGAAGTAGCTGCGCCTGCGGGCGTTCCGTCTTCAGTACATTGTACGAGCGGTCCTTCGGGGTCGGCGCCGGTGTGGTAGTCGAAGGTGTTGCCGCCGGATTCCAGAACGATAAAGAAGCCGGGGGTGATCATTTGCGCGTACATTTCATCCGGATGGGGGCAGCCGAGGCTGGTGTCGCCCCATTCTACTTCTTCGGTACTGACGAGAGTGATAGCGTCGGTATCGGCGCCGGCAGTCTGCACCAGATCCTCTTTGGCACGATCGACAAGGCGGGCCAATGGACTGCCTTCTTCCGGCTGCCCGGCCGTTTCGGCATCAGCCGGCTCGGGTCTCGGAGCGAAGGGATTGCGGATGTTGCAGGCGCTGAGGGACAAGGCAAGGATGAGGAGTACGATAAACAGGCCGGCGCCGTTCGCCGCGCGAGGTCGCCGGCGACAGGCAACTCTTTTTTTCAGACTCTCAGACACATTGATTCCTCTTGGAATTGGCAAATGTGGGACGTGAGGATTTCACGTTCGGCCCGTATCTCATGGGAGATAGGCAAGCAGACTTGGGCAGACTGCTAGTAGGCGAGCTGCATCAGCAGATCCTGCAAGATACCCAGCACTATGAAGACGACAATCGGGGAGATGTCGATCATGCCAATAGGCGGGATGAGCTTGCGGGCGGGTTCGAGCACCGGTTCCGTTACCTGAAACAGAAGCTGCACGATGGGGTGATAGGGATCCAGGTTGGGGATCCAGGTGATCAGAATACGGATCAGGAGAACGAAAGTGTAGATCTGGAGCACACGGGCCAAGAGCAAGAAAATCACGACAACTCCTTACGTTTTTAGGACGATACGCAGGTTTCATCTGCGTCCAGCGGGCGGTACCTGTGCCGACAATTAAGCGTCACTATCGTCACCGCCCAGTTCCTTGCTGCGGCGGTAGGCTGTATCGACTGCATCGATGAGTGCGGATCGTACGCCGGCGCGCTCCAGCACGAGGTTACCGGCGGCGGTTGTGCCAGCGGGGCTGGTCACGCGGTTGCGCAGATCTGCGGGATGGAGACCGCTCTGACGCATCAGCTCGACGCTGCCCGCTACCGTCTGCAGCACCATCTGTTGGGACTGATCGCGGCTGAAGCCGATATGCACTCCCGCATCGATGAGAGCCTCGAGCAGGAGATAGACGAAGCCGGGCCCGGAGCCGCTCAAGCCGGTGGCCATATCGAGGTAATGTTCCTCGGCGACGTAGATGGCTTCGCCCATGGCCTCAAGGATGGCCTGGGCGGCGGCACGGTCGTCCTCGTTAACGGCGGCTGTGTCGGTCCATACGGTCATGCCCTTGCCCACCTGCGCCGGCGTGTTGGGCATGGAGCGGACTATCTTGTCGTGGCCGAGACCGGATTGGAGTGTTTGGATACGCACACCTGCCATGATACTGACTACGAGTGAATCTTGCGACAGGTTTCCACGCAGGTCTGCCAAAACCAGGCCAAGCACCTGGGGCTTTACGGCCAGGACGACGACGGAGGCGCGGTCTGCGGCCTGGGCGTTGTCGGTCTCGGTCGTCACACCGTAGGCGGTGTTCAGGAATTCGCGGCGGGCGGGCACGGGCTCGGAAACGCAGATGTGGGATGGGCTAAGCAGCTTGTTACTGATGAGTGAGCCGATTATGGCCTCTCCCATGGCGCCGCCGCCGATAAAGGTCGTTTTTCCTTGAAGCTGATTCATTCGTACTCCCTGTGGCCGAAGATCGCGGTACCGACACGCACGATGGTGGCTCCCTCCTCGATGGCGACTTCGAAGTCGCTGGTCATGCCCATAGACAGATGCTGCCAGGTGGCCTGGGGAAACTGAGCGGGCGGGAATGTGTGCTGCAGCTCCTGAAGCAGGCAGCGCAATTGGCGGAAGAGAGGCCTTACCTCCTCGGCATCGTCCACATACGGGGCCATTGTCATCAGCCCGCAGAAACGCAGTGCGGGCAGGTCCAGCAGTGCGGGCAACGCGTCGACCAGGCTGGCAGGAGAGAAGCCGTGTTTGGTGGCTTCGCCGCTGACGTTGACTTCGAGAAGGACGTCGAGGAGGCGGTCGTTTTCGGCGGCCAGACGGCTGAGGCGCTGGGCGATTTTTGGCCTGTCGACTGCATGGATCAGGCAGATTGCGCCGCTGCCAGGCTGGTCCGCGGCAGGCGGCGGGCCCAGCGCAAGTTTCGCTTTGCGGCTCTGGATGGTACCGATTGCGTGCCAGCGGATTGGGTCCAGTCCGGCTGCAGCCGCAGCTTCGGCCTTTTCCCAGAGTTCTTCCACCCGATTTTCACCGAAGTCGACCTGACCGGCGGCGGCGGTCTCTGCAATCAGCGCCAACGGTTTTGTCTTGCTGACCGCGACGAGCGTGATTTCGTCGGGGGAGCGCTGCGCGCGCTGCGCGGCCTTCGCCATGCGTGCACGTACGTGGAGCAGGTTTTCAGCAATCGTCATGGCGAATCATCACAGACGGCGTAACAGAGAATGCACGACCACTTCGCTGTCAAGCAGAATACCCAATAGGCGCCCTCCGTGCGAGGAGGGCACCTATAAGACACCTTATTGTCGCCAATTGTTCAGATTTCGTCCAATTCAGTTTTTCGGAGGCGGCAGGCTGCTCAGCGTCGTGGAGAACGCAGCACACGGAGGGTGGGATTCACTTGATCATAGCCGGCAGCAGCGTATAAAACTCGGTGGATTTGACGACGTCTGCCAAGGGGACGCTGTCAAGGACGGTGTGCGCGGTCACCTCGTCGCCTGGGGCGAAACCGATACTGGGAATTCCGGCTTTGCCGCGCCAGTAGATGCCGTTAGTGCTGAAATCCCACTTGCCTGTGGGCGCGTCGGGCAGGCCGATGCGTCTGCGGGTCTCTTGCCCTGCCTGCACTAGGGGCTCATCGTCTTCGAGCGCCCAGGCGGGAAAGTATTTTTCGACGGGGAAGACGAAACCGGTGTAGCTGGGATCGTCGTAATAGAGCATTTCCAGGGTCACGTCCCCGGCCTGTTGATTTGCCTGGGGGATGAGTTCGCGCACCTGCTCGATGACGGCATCGAGATCTTCGCCGAAGGTGACGCGGCGGTCGATGTAGACTGTGCACTGGTTGGGGACGGCGTTGAGGCTGGGCGTTTCGACTTCGATGTCGGTGGCGGTGATCTTGCCGGGTCCCAGGAAGGGGTGGTCGCCCAAGTGCGGTTCGAGGCGGCTGATGCCTTCGACCAGGGGAAGGGCCTTGTAGATGGCGTTGTCGCCGAGATGATTGCTGGCGGCGTGGGCGCTCTTGCCTTTAGCAACCGCTTTCAGCTCGACGCGCCCCTTGTGGCCGCGATAGATCTGCATTTTGGTGGGTTCGCCGATGACGACGAAGTCGGGTCGGATGCCTTCATGTTCGACGAAGGCGTGGGGGGCGATGCCGTCGCACCACTCCTCCATATTGCCGAAGTAGTAGGCGGTCCAACCTTCTAGCAGGCCCAGGCTGCGGGCGATGGCCAGACCGTAGATCATGCCGGGTGTGCTGCCCTTTTCGTCGCAGGCGCCGCGGGCGTAGAAGATGCCGTTCTCAACTTTACCCTCGAACGGGTCCCACTCCCATTCGTCTGCGGCGCCGATGCCGACGGTGTCGATGTGGCTGTCGTAGACGAGGATGCGTTCGCCGCTGCCGATTCTGCCGACGGTGTTACCCATGGAGTCGAACCAGACTTCGTCGAAGCCCAGTTTGCGCAGTTCGGACTGGACGCGTTCACCGACGGGGCCGATCTGGGAATCGATGGAGGGGATGGCGCAGATCTCACGGAGGAAGGTGATGATGTCGTCGCTGTGCTTGTGGACGGCTGACTGGATTGCTGGGATGTTGATTTCGGACATGAACCGGCTCCTGTGACGTAAGAGGAGAGTTGAGACACAAAACAGATGACGTCGAACCTGGAAGGAGGCATTCCCTTCAACCGAGTACGGATTCGCCTTCGAATTTCATGGCGTTTAGATTGACGAAGGGGAAGAGAGTCGCGGTCTATGTCGCTCACATTTGTAAGAATATACCTGTCCCATCCGTTTCAAGCCAAACCAGCGCCGGTCGGGGGCGGGCGCCAATTGCCTGGTAAGGCTTCCTGATTCAGACAACTCCTACTGCATTACTCCTACGGCCCCCGGCTGGCACCGGCTGTGCCCCGAGTTTCCGGCTGACTACGTAACGCTTTCCAGTCTTCGATTACCTCCGGCCTGGGTGGGCCGCTGGACAGCATTTCCAATAGAGGCGAGTCATCGATTTCCAGAGGCAGGTCTACGCGGCCGCGTTTGCGACTTGACTCGTAAGTGGCGAAGGTCAATTCTGCTGCCCGAAAAGCACGGTTTCCGGAGAGTTCCGGCTCCCTACTTTCATTGAGGGCTTCGACCAGGTCAGCAATCCCCTTCTGCACGGCGTCCAAGTCGTGCATCGTGCCCTCCGGATCCAGGTCACGCCAACCGGAGGCGTCCCCGTTCAAGATACGAAGCCCGCCTTCGCGGCCGCGTCCAAATTCGATGATGCCGTCACTGCCCAGGAGCCTGAACGCCGCCCCCACTTCGATAGTAGCGCTGGTCATAAGAAGCCCTTCGACCCCGTTCTGAAAGCTGACGTGGCTGATGCCCTGGGTTTCGTGGGGCATGCCGAAGATCGACCGGATTTCGCTAGTATCGATCTGACCCAAGACCCATGCTGCCGGGGTTTCATCGTTGAAGAAGTGCATCATATCGAACCAGTGGGTGCCCCAGTCGTTCAAGTCGGGGCAGCGGCCTTCGATGCGCTGAAGGTCGCCGATTGCACCGTCCCTTACCAGTTGACGGGCGACGCTGAATGGCCGGGCGAAGCGGCGCTGGTGGTTGAAGGTCAACTGGACACCGTTGTTCTCGCAGGATTCCAGCATGCGGCGGGCCTCGCCGAATGTGGGCGCGATGGGCTTTTCACAGTGGATGGCGCGCACGCGGGCCTCGGCTGCGGCAAGGACCATTTCGGCGTGCAAGTGGGGCCAGACACAGACGGAGACGATATCGAGTTCTGCCTCGGCCAGCATCTGCCGGTAGTCCTCATAGATAGTGTCGCCGCCGTGTTCTTCCTGGAATGCCTCGGCATTTTCGCGGCTGATATCGGCGAGGGCCACCAGCTGTGTGTGGGGCGAGGCAGCGTAACCCATGGCATGGCGGTGCGCCATGCCGAAGCCTGTCGCCCCTTCGGTCCTGAGAGGGCGTCCGCAGCCGATAATGCCGACACGGTAGGCGGCAGAGCCCGGGCGGTTGCCGGAAGTCGGTGACTGTTGTGCCGGCGAATCGGATTCAGGTGTCATTTTCAGTCCTTTCGAGGCATGGTACAGAGTCGCTCTTGAATGTCGGGGCAGCCTCGGCATTCGTTGCTCTTGATGTTGGCGCAGGACGCCGCTTTGCACCAAATGCAACTGAGGCGCCGGCGTCTAGACGCTGATGTTGGAGCGGAAGGGAGGCTTGCCCATCACGCCCAGGCGGACACGGTAAAGTGTGCCGGCCTCCGGTCCGTCGGTCTCTTTGATGTTTCCGCCAGCGGTGGTGACGTAGAGATCGGTGTAGTCATGGCCGCCGAAGGTGGCGCTGGAGACCTTGGGAACGGGGAAGTTGAGACGCTGGATCTCGCGGCCGTTGGGCATGTGGTGGACGAGGGCGTGGCCGTCCCAGCGGGCGGACCAGAAGCAGTTGGCCGCGTCCACGGTCATGCCGTCAGGGCGGCCGTTGGACGACGCGCCTTCCCGCACGGCAAATTCAGGATTGGTGATCTGCCCGGTGTCGATGTCGTAGTCGTAGCGGGTGATGCCGCGGCGTGTGTTGGTGTGGTAGAAGGTCTTGAGGTCCTGGGTGAAGCCCATGCCGTTGGAAGTCCCGGCATCATCGATGACGATTGTCAGAGTACCGTCGGTTTCCATGCGGTAGAGGACGCCGTTGCTGCCGCTGCGGGGCATCGTGCCGCAGAAGACGCGACCGGCGGGGTCGGCGATGACGTCGTTGAAGCGGCCTTCGCGCTCGGCCGGAATCTCGTCTATAAGGTCTTGGAGGGGCTGGCCTTCGCGCCAGAGGGCGATGCGGCCGCGGGCCATGAAGAGGAGAAGAGCGCCGTCTTCCTGGATGGTAAAGCCGCCGATGGCTTCGCCGGCGTCGAGGACAAGGCCGTGCGCGCCTGTGACCGGGTCGTAGCGGTAGAGTTTGCCCGGGGGAATGTCGACCCAGTAGAGGCGCCCTTCGTCAGGGTGCCAGAGGGGGCCTTCACCCGTTTCACAAGCATAATCGGCAATTGGTTCGATAATCATGAAATTCTCCATTGAAGAGCGGTGATTGGACGCCGGTGTCCGGCTTTCAGTGAACTGGTTTTGGTGAAGCTGCCGTAGCAGGTCGCGACCACGAGCCGCTGAATTCCAGAGCCTTTACAGATTGATCGACACTTCGCGCCCCTGGTCCTGGCTACGGTAGATGCCGTCGAGTATAGCGAGCACCTGCAGTGACTGTTCGGCGGGCACCGGTGAGGGCGCGCCGGCGGCGACGGCTTTGGCAAATTCGACACATTCGAGCGCGTGGGGCTCCATCTTGTCCTGGGTAAGTTGGAGGGTACGGTTGTTGAATTGGCGGGTGGTGTAGTTGGTGTCGAGGAACTGGGCGGAGGGCCAGTGGCAGCCGCCCTGGTCGCCGTAGATCCAGGACTGCATGTCTTCGCCGCGGATGTCGTGGTGGAGGAGCCAGCTTACCTCCAGAACGAGGGTGGCGCCGTTTTCGAAACGCACGAAGGCGGCGGCGTAGTCCTCAACGTCGAAGGTGCTGGGGATAGGCCCTTCGCGCCAGGTGGCGAAGGCGCCGGGAAGGTGGGCGAGGCGGGCGTCGGCGACACCGGAGACGGTCACGGGCTGGGGATTCCCCATCAGCCAGAGGGTTAGGTCGAGGATATGGACACCGATATCGATGCAGGGGCCGCCGCCGCTGTGTTTTTTCTCGATAAAGGTGGCGGTTGGGATGAGGCCGTTGCGGCGGAGCATCCAGCCGCGGGCGTGGTAGACATCGCCCAGTGTGCCGGTGTCGATCTCAGCCTTCATGGCCTGGGATACGCCGGCGAAGCGGAAGTGCTGTGCGGTCATGAGCATCTTGCCTGCTTTGTCGCGCGCCGCAATCATCCTTTTGATCTCCTGCGGTGTGGGCGCGAGAGGCTTCTCACAGATCACTTGCTTGCCGGCTTCGAGGGCGGCTATAGCGAGGGGAGCGTGGTACATATTTGGCACGCAGAGATCGATGATGTCGATGTCCGGGTCGGAGAAGAGCTCGTCGGCATTGGTGGTCAGCTTCTTGATATTGTGGAGCGCGCCCCACTCTTCGAGCGCTTCGGGGCTGATGTCGCTGCCGGCCACGACTTCGGCTTCCTCGGAGGCGGCCCAGCCGGGCATGTGGGTGCGGGAGATTCCGCCGACGCCGACGAGGCCAACTTTCAGAGTGCTCATTGCAGGTCCTTTCGGTATTGGTGATGGGCGCCGTGTCCGGAGCAGTATGTCCGTCCAAGACTCCCCCAATTCGGCGCGAGGGAGAAAGGGTCGCGGCCGAAGGGGTTGTGTCCACGCTATGACTGCCAGATTTGGTCAAAAGACACAGATTTGCCATAATGGCATACCACTATTCCTGAAGAATCCCAAAAATCATAAACGTTCCAACCCAATCAGGAGAGATCGATGACTATCGAAAGTCAAGGCAGTAACAGAACCTTTACCAGGCGGGGGATCTTTAAAGCAGCGGCTGCCGTGGGCGGCACGGCGGCGCTGGCTGCATGCGCGCCGGTTGCAGGACCAGAGGCCGGCGGAGACGCCGCCATGGCAGATGAGCCGATCGAGCTGGAAATATCGATCCTGGCCGGGGCGCCTGTCGAGCCGGTCAATGAGCTGATCAAGGCGTCGTTCAGCGAGAAGCACCCGGACGTTACGGTCACGTTCAATATGGTTTCCGGCGACCTGGCGGAGAAGTATTACACGGCAGCGGCCGCGGGCACACTGTCCGACGTCTTTTTCAGCGCGGACCTGTTCGTAGTTCCTTTTGCCAACAACAACGTTACGCTGGACCTGACGCCGTACACTGAAGGCGACCCCGACGTCGATATTGACGACGTCTTCCCCAATATGCTGGGGCTCGGCGTTTTCGACGGCAAGATCCAGATGCTGCCATCTGCGCTGGATGTAGTGACGCTGTATTACAACAAGTCCCTCTTTGAAGAGGCCGGCGCCGAGGTACCGAACGACGAGTGGACCTGGGACGATTTCATCGTAAACTGCCAGAAGATTACGGCTCTCGAGACGGAGGCGGACGGTACGCCGCGTTACTGGGGCCTCTCCAACGCCACATGGAGCTGGTGGGCGACGGTCTATCCCTGGGTTGTGGGATACGGCGGCAAGATTCTCGACATCGAGAACAATCAGTCCACCTGGTCGGACCCGAATACGGTTGAGGCACTGAGTGCGTATGCATCGCTTTGGAACGAGCACAACATTGCCCAGCCACTGGGTCTTGATGTGGGCGGAAACGCTTTCTTCCTGGGCCGGGCCGCAACCTACTGCCACATTCAGAGTCTGCGCGGCCCCGTACGTGAAGCGGCGGCGGACAAGTTTGAATGGGACGTTCAGGTGATGCCACTGATGCCGGACGGCCGTCATCGAACCGGAATGGGTACGTGGGGGATGTCGGCCTATTCCGGCGGGAAGAACCTCGACATGTCCTACGAGTATATCAAGCAGCTGATCCGGCCGACAGTGCAGCTTGAGGCAGCCAGGGCCGAACTGGGTGTGCCTCTGCTGAGATCGGTGGCCAGCGATCCGAGCTGGATGGAGGGTCTGCCGACGCCTCCTGAGAATCTGATGGCCTTCATCAACGGGGCAGACGACGCGATCCTGCCTGTGATCGAACACCCAGGCGATTGCGGCAGTTTTTACGCCGGCATGGTGAGCGACAGCTACAGGCAGGCGCTTGAGGCGGTCATCCGCGGAGAAGCGAACGCGGCAGACGCATTCGCGGAGACGGATGCAACGATTCAGCCCTGCCTAGACCAGAACGCGTAGAGGCAGCAGCAGGTCGAAAGTAGCAGGTCAATAACGGCTGGTGGTCCTCGCGGCCACCAGCCTCTACACTGAGGCGAAATGTGCGGCTGCCGGGATGAACTGAATTGAAGGCACTCGCTCATCCCATGCGCCCGCACCTCCCCGATTTACATTCGCAGGACAGACTCAGTTCATGAACAGTCGAATGCGGAACACAGTCCAGGGCTATCTTTTTATCAGCCCGGTGGTATTGGGGCTGCTGATTTTCACAATTGGCCCGATGCTGACCTCTTTCTACATGAGCTTCACCAAGTTTCCCCTTTTGCGGGCGCCAGAGTGGATAGGCTTACGCAACTATATTGTGATGTTCACTTCGGACAAGAACTTCTGGCAGGCCTGCAAGGTGACTCTCATCTACGCCGGAACGTCGGTGCCTTTGGGTCTGGTTGGAGCCTTTGTCCTCGCTCTTCTGCTGAACCAGCGCGTCAAAGGAATCGCTTTTTTCCGCACCAGTTTCTATATGCCCGCCATCGTGCCGGCTATCGCCAGCCTGATTCTGTGGGGTTGGTTGATGAACCGCGATTACGGGCTGATCAATGCTATTCTCGTGCGCCTGGGTTTTTCAAAGTTTTCTTTTTTTGCGGAACCGGAGACAGCGCTGGCGTCGATGGTCATGATGAGTCTATGGGGGGTCGGCGCGGGCATGATCATTTATCTGGCCGGGCTGCAGGGGATACCCGAGTCCCTCTATGAGGCGGGCAAGTTGGACGGCGCCAACGAACTGCAGCTTTTCCGAAACATCACGATTCCGATGATGACCCCCACGATCTTCTTCAATCTGGTCATGGGGATGATCGCTGCCTCGCAGACCTTCATGAACGCGTTTGTTCTCACCTCTGGCGGGCCACTCAAGTCGACCTATTTCTATAACCTCATGCTCTACGAGCGCGCGTTCAACTGGACGCAGATGGGTATGGCCTCGGCGATGGCCTGGTTCCTGCTGTTTGTCGTCCTGGTGCTGACGCTGCTGGTCTTCCGTTCTTCCGCTCTGTGGGTCTTCTACGAGGCGGAGGTCAAGTGATGGTCAGCGAACAAGAAGTCTACAGGGGAATCCTGGATCTAGATTGGCGGCGCAGGCCGAAAGACAGTTACCGCATCCTGTTCATTTACTTGATCATGATCGTGAGCGCGGTCGTATTTCTGCTACCCCTTTTCTGGATGGTCACAACCTCGCTTAAGACTCAGGCAGAAGTGTACGTCTTTCCCCCCACATTCTTCCCGGAGACATTTCGCTGGCAGAACTTCCCGGAAGGATGGACGTACGAGAGCATGCAGTGGACGCGCTGGCTGGTGAATACGCTGACGATCACAACAGCGGTGATGGTGGGAACTCTGATTTCGGCTACATTGTGCGGCTATGGATTCGCCCGAATCAGCTTCCCTGGACGAGATGTATGGTTCATCATGGTGTTGGCGTCGATCATGTTGCCCAGCACGGTTACATTGATCCCGCTGTTCGTTGGCTTTCATCGCGTTGGCTGGCTGGACACTTTTCTGCCGCTGACGGTACCGGCCTTTTTCGGGGGCGGGGCCTTCAACATTTTCCTGATGCGCCAGTTTTTCAAAGGAATACCGATTGAGCTGGAGGAGGCCGCACTCATTGACGGCGCGGGCCGCTTGCGCATTCTCTGGCAGATATTCGTTCCTCTTTCAGGACCGGTCATCGCTACCACTTCGGTGTTCACCTTTCAGGCGGTTTGGAACGATTACTTCGGGCCGCTTATCTTCCTCACGAGCCAGGAGAATTACACGCTGGCACTTGGCATCACCTTTTTCAAAGGGCTCTACAATACACAGATCCCTTACATGATGGCCATGTCTTTCCTGATGGTTATTCCGATGATTATAGTCTTTTTCTTCGCACAGAAATTGATGATTCGCGGGGTGATCCTGTCAGGCATCAAAGCGTAAATTCAGTGGCTAGTTTCCAGTTACACAAGACAGGGTGACGCAGCCACTCGTTGGTAGACGTCAGACACCTTCTACAGGAGATAACCGTGCCGGAACTTCTGATAGACATTCCTTCAACATTTGTGGAGCGGATCGAGCGTCTGGCGGCTGAGGAGAATGAGTCGCTAGAGGATATGGCGATGCTGTTGCTGCGGCGGGGATATGATTTCGCGGTGACGCGGCCGGAGGTGGAGCCGGACAGGAGCCAGCGGCCGGGCGCGCGCAGCGATGCGCGCCTGGATTGGTGGCGCGAGGCCAGGTTCGGAATGTTCATTCACTGGGGGCTGTACTCGATTCCCGCCGGTGAGTGGAACGGGCGCGACTGGCCCGGCATCGCCGAGTGGCTCATGTACCGGGCGGAAATCCCGGTTCAGGAGTATGAGAAGCTGGCGGCGCAGTTCAACCCCGTAAAGTTCGACGCCAAGGCGTGGGTCTCGTTGGCAAAGCGGGCGGGGCAAAAGTATCTGGTCATCACTTCGAAGCATCATGACGGCTTTTGTATCTTCGATTCGGCGGTTACGGACTACGATATGGTGGATGCAACGCCTTTCAAGCGGGACGTGCTGAAGGAGCTGGCGGAGGCGTGTGCGGAGCAGGGGATAAAGCTGGGCTTTTACTACTCGCAGACGCAGGACTGGCATCACCCGGACGGCGACGGCAACGACTGGGACTTCGATCCGGCGGATAAGGATTTTGCCGGATATATCGAGGCGTATGTGAAGCCGCACGTGCGCGAGCTGTTGACCAACTACGGGCCGGTCGGCATCGTCTGGTTCGATACGCCCAAGGGGATCTCGGAGGAGCAGAGCCGGTCCTTGCTAGAGCTTTGCAACGAGTTGCAGCCAGACTGCCTGGTTTGCGGGCGGTTGGGAAATGCGCTGGGGGATTATGCCACGGCGGGTGACAACCGTATTCCGGAAGAGATCCTGGATCTGGACTGGGAGACGCCGGCGACGATCAACGACAGCTGGTCTTACAAGATTAACGATCACAACTGGAAATCCAGCGTCGACCTGATCCGCAAGCTGGTGGACATAGTCAGCAAGGGGGGCAACTACCTTCTGAATGTGGGTCCGACGGGTGAGGGCGTCATCCCCCAGCCGAGCGTGGAGCGCCTGGAGGCGATGGGAGGCTGGCTGGAGGTGAACGGCGAGGCAGTTTACGGCACGCAGCCGGGACCGATCCAGGGACGGGCGGACGTGCGCACGACCAGCAAGGAAGGCACCGTCTACCTGCATGTATTCGACTGGCCGGCCGACGGGCAGATTCGCGTCGAAGGGGTTGCCGCGCAGGGGGCAAGGCTACTCGCGGGAGGCGCCGCGCTGCCAGTGGAGGTGAGCAGCGGCGCCCTTGTCATCAATGTGCCTGAAGAGGCGCCTGACGAAGCGGTTACGGTTATCGCGCTGCGATAGCGTAAGCCGAGGTCCCGCTTACCAAGCCAGAATTGCACTGTTGATGCGAGGACAGGTCTACCTGGTTCCGAACTGCCGATCGCCTGCGTCGCCGAGGCCCGGCCAGATGAAGCCGGGCGGGAATCCGGCGGCGGCGTCACCGGCGTCTGTGAGGCGTTCATCGACAGCGGCGACATGCACGGCTACATCGGGATGGGCGCCCTGGAGCGCGGCGATGCCTTCGGGCGCCGCCAGGAGACCGACGAACTTTACGCGAGTGACACCGCGGCGCTTGAGTATGTCGACGGCCATCAGGGCAGAGCCGCCGGTCGCCAGCATGGGGTCAAGTACGAAGCAGGTGTGGGTGGAGAGATCTTCGGGGAGTTTATTGTAGTAGATTACCGGCTGCAACGTCTCTTCGTCGCGGTAGAAGCCCAGGTGCCAGACCTCGGCCTGGGGTATGAGACTGAGCATTCCGTCTACCATACCCAGGCCGGCGCGAAGGATTGGGACCAAGCCGACGCGTTCGTCGAATTTGCTGCCGGTGGTGGTCGTGAGGGGTGTCTGAACTTCGATCTGCCTGGTGTCCAGATCGGAGGTGGCTTCGTAGGCCAGGATCATGGCCAGTTCGGCGACGATGGACCGAAACTGACGGAAGTCGGTCGTCGTGTCGCGTAGTTGTGTTATCTTGTGCTCCACCAGCGGATGGCCAGACACAAACAGATTGGTTGACATAAAGGTTCCTTGTCCGGCTGGTTTTCCCCACTTGCCTCCCAGGCAGTCTTCAACTACCAGCGGGCCGGCGCGGTACGCGGCGCGCGGTTGCGGCGGTTGATTGATTCGACTTCTCGCTGGCAGGTCATACACAGGGTTGCGTCGGGCTTAACTTCCAGTCGCTCCTTTTGGATTTGTCCTCCGCAGCGTTCGCAGATACCGTACTGTCCCAACTCGATGACGCGCAGGGCGTGTTCAATGTCCTTCTGACGACGCTCCAGCACGGTGATCAGGGCTGCGGTCTTCTCACGTTCGACGATTTCGGTGTCGCCTTCATCCAGTTCAACATCTACCTCGCCCTGCATCATGTTACGCAGATGTTCCAACTCTTCATTCACCTGTTCAAGGTTTGCTAACAGTCGTTTGCGGTCTTTAGTAGCCTTCTTCGGCATGACAGTTTCCTCTAATTGACGGCTAAAGTAGAAAATGTGGGAGATGTTATATCAGCTTTTGTGTTTTCCGTCAAGAGGATCCGGGCAAAAAGGCAGGGCAATCGCGAACCTTAAGGAGGATTGACAAAATGGGATAGGGATTTATTC
>VXRG01000067.1:98276-127299 GCA_009838625.1 Caldilineaceae bacterium SB0664_bin_27 | reverse complement strand
TTCTTACGGTGATCACGCAAACAGTGGTGGCTTCAAGCCAGGCAGAAGTTCGGCCGATTTCGTCAGGAAAAAATATAAAATATCGTACATCCCCCCTTTAAACCGGACATAACACGACAAGACACGACAAACGCCTCAAATCACTCACTCTTGAGCTCTTGAATCGGACGGCCCGCTGACCGTTGTCAAAGAAGCAGTTTTCTCCCTCTAACTGCCTGCCCCTACCGGAGATTGAGGGGGATGGCGGAGAGGAGTGATTGGCCGGCAGAGGACGGTGGCGAGGCGGAGCTGCAGCGGTCGGTGGTCAGTGGTGAGTGGAACGGCAGTGGTCGGAGGGATTAGAAGGCAAGTAAGTGCGGAGTGGACATGTTTTGTGAAACTGGCTGCGGGCATTGGGCGAGGATGCCGGGGACTGGCAGGGGCATTGGGTTGACGGGTTTGACAAATCGGTGTGGGGCTCTATGATTCAGGCAGTGATAGGCGATTTGCATAAGGAGGAGAGGCGCAATGAGTAACGCATGGCTTGAGAACCTGGTCACGCCGGAGGAAGAGCGCGAATTTGCAGAGCAGGGTTACATGGTTATAGAGGACGCCATCCCACAGGACCTGGTGGAAAGGGCAACGCAGGTTGTGGACCGACTGACCGCAGACCAGAAGGCAAAGGAAGGTCTGGGACCCAGTGACGGGATCAACATTTTTGACTTCATTGGAAAGGATGACGTTTTCCTGGAACTGCTGGACTATCCGACAACCTTTCCCAAGGTCATGGGTATATTGGGCTGGAACATCCAGCTCTACCATTCGCACACGATAATCACGCCCCCCAACGCCGTATCCGGTCCTGGGCAGCAGGGATTGAACTGGCACAAGGACAGCGGGCGCCTCAACAATGAGTTGGAGACTGACCCGCAGCCGCGCATTTCGTTGAAGGTGGCGTTTTTTCTGACAGACACGACTGAACTGGGCCGAGCCAACCTGTATGTGATTCCCGGCAGTCATCTTCTGAACAAGCTGCCTGTTGATGAAGACAAGAAGCCAAAGGGAGGCATTGCGGTTCGCGCCAAGCCAGGGGACGCCGTTTTTTTCGATCGCCGCATCTGGCACGCTTCAAGTCCAAATACGTCCGAAATGACGCGCAAGGTCCTCTTTTACGGCTACAGTTACCGGTGGCTGCGACCGCGTGACGATATGACGGTAGACCATGTCATGGGTCGAATAGATCCAATCAGACAGCAGCTGCTCGGGGCGGCGCCATCGGGCTGGCATGGCTACTCTTCGCCGAAGCCGGAGGACGTGCCTTTGCGGGCGTGGATGCAGGAACAGGAGGGGGCGAACGGTGCGGATTGAGCATGTTGAGGCGATCAATCTGCTTCACAGCTATCCGGAGGGGCACCGCTTTCAGCCCGGGGGCGGCGTCTGCGACGCGCGATTGACGACTCTGGTCCTGGTCCATACCGAGTGCGGCGCCGTCGGCGTGGGTTCTGTATACTCGTACCCGGCGCTCGTCTATCTGATTGTACGCGAGCAGCTAGCGTCGGTGCTGGTGGGCGAGGACCCTACGGAAGTGGAGGCCTTGTGGGAGAAGATGTACGCGCTGACGCGCTGGTACGGGCGCAAAGGGGTCGCGATTTCGGCGATAGGGGGCGTGGACACTGCTCTCTGGGACTTGAGGGGGCAGGCTGAAGGAAGGCCGGTATGGGCGTTGCTGGGCGGGGAAAACGATCGCTGCCCGGCGTATGCGAGCGGACTACTGTGGAAGGACGAGGTCAAGGAGCTTGCGGTAGAGGCGCGCAGCTACATTGACGCGGGGTTCCGACGGGTCAAGATGCGCCTGGCCCGCAGTGAAGCGTACGACAGGGCTGCGGTGGAGGCCGTGCGGGGGGCAGTCGGCGCCGAAAACGACGTCATCGTTGACGCGTCGATGCGGTATCATCTGGAACTGGCGCGGCGGATGGGCAGTTTCCTTGCGGAGCAGAAGGTCTTCTGGTACGAGGAGCCGTTCGCGCCGGAGAACATCGACGACTTCGTCAGGCTGAGGGGGACGGTGGGCGTAGCGCTGGCTGCGGGCGAAAACGAGTTCGGCTTGCAGGGTTTCAGGGAGCTGATCCGGGCGGGGGCGGTGGATATCGTTCAGCCGGACGCGTGCCGTTGCGGGGGCATAAGCGAAGTTTGGAAGGTGGGGAGGCTGGCTCAAGAGCATGGACTCCGGTTCGCTACACACAGCTGGAGCGATGCCGTTGCCATCGTGGCCAACGCGCATGTGGTCAGCGCAATGCCGAACGGTTTGACGGTGGAGATCGACCGGATGAACAATCCGTTTGTGGACGACCTGCTGAGGCGGCCGCTGGAGGTGGTTGACGGTAAGATCGCGCTAGGAGACCAGCCCGGCCTGGGGATTGAGCTGAACCGGGAACTTATTGAGCGGAGCAGGCTCGCGGACCCGCTTCTCATTCCCGACGGCGTATATTCGGACATGATGTTCGGTAGTGAGAATCTGCCGCGTGCAGTGCCCTATCTGGAAGGCGGACGTTAGAATAACTCAGTCGGGCACTTTGTTTTGCGGTTGGCAAAGCGAGCCCCGAATTGCCAGAGTTTAGAAGTTTCCCTCCAAGTTTGCAGGCAGTCAGCCGCCATGGGAGAACCTCACCCGTTTCAACCCTTGAGGGCCAGACAGTAGTTCCACAACCGGTGCCTAGAGGACAGGAAAACACTGGGGTTCCCTTGCGCTCCCTCTCGATACTCACCCAGATCGCAGTAATTGCGGTGGTCCTTTCGCTCGCGTTAATCGCTTTTGTCGAAGCGTATGCACAGAGCGAGACGCCGAATGAACTGGATGCGCCATTGCTGGCCGCCGCGTTGTCAGGGTCTAATTCGGTCGAATTGAACTGGGGTACGGTAGACGGCGCCGCCAGGTATGAACTGTGGGTCTGGTGGGACGATGAGACAGGATGGCAACAGCTTGACGACGGAGACCTGACAGACACGGAGTTCAGCCACTCCGAACTTGCGGCGGGCAGGACATTTTTCTACCTGGTTCGGGCGGTGAGTGAATCGGGGGAACCGGGCCCCTGGTCTGATCGAGTCTCGGCCACCATTGACGGGCCGGGTTCGACTCTTGCTGCACCGATCCTTTCTGCTGAAGCGGTAAAGGGTGGGGTCGAGCTGAGCTGGTCGCAGGTGAGCGGCGCGTCAAGCTATGAACTGTGGGCGTGGACTCGTTGGGCGGGCTGGCAAAGGCTGGACGACGGGAATCTGACTGCTACAAGCTACAGCCATAGCGGGTTGACCGAAGGGTTAACCTACTACTATGGAATTCGTTCACTCGACGAGAGTGGGATGACCAGTGAGTGGGCAGTGCAGGTTTCGGCAAAGGTACCCGGTTTCCTGGTCGTTCCGGAGGTCCTCGAGGAAAGGGCGGCACTGGTTGGCCTTTACGAGGCGACGGACGGCGCGAACTGGAGGCGCCGAGACCACTGGCTATCGGATGCATCGATCGCAAACTGGTACGGCGTCTTCACGGACCAAGACGGCCATGTCACCGGGGTCTATCTTGAGAACAACGGGCTGACCGGTACCATTCCCGATCTGGGCCCCCTTACCAGCCTGGTGAGCCTGAACCTGGGCATCAACAGGCTCTCCGGGCCGATACCGGAATTGGGCCATCACCCCGGTCTAACGACTCTAGCGCTTCACAACAACCAGTTGACAGGCGGCGTGCCGGAACTGAACTCGCTGGTCCACCTCAGTGCCCTCTACCTGAACAACAACCAATTGACAGGATCGATTCCGGATTTAGGGGGTCTGAAGGAACTCACTGCGCTGGAGCTAAGTGAAAACCACTTAACAGGGCGTATTCCCAGTTTGAGCGCACTCACAGAGCTGCGAACGCTGGATCTCGGCACCAATCAGTTGACCGGGTCTGTCCCGGAGTTGTGTTCCCTTGCCAAACTTACATACGTCTATCTTGGCTCAAACCAACTGACCGGCACGATCCCTGAACTGTGCGACCTTCCAAAGTTAAAGGTGTTGTTCCTCAGCAACAACGGGTTAACCGGACGGATCCCGGATTTGAGCGCGCTTGCAAGCCTGGAAGTTCTCTACCTTGGTGGCAACAGTCTGACGGGTCCGATTCCCGCCCTGGACGCCCATACCAATCTGTGGAGGGTTTCGTTAGGGTCAAACCTGCTGACCGGGCCGGTCCCGAAACTGGATGGGCTTACCAACCTGACCCAACTCTTCCTTGAGAACAACCAGTTGACAGGTTCGATCCCCGACCTGAAGAACCTCCCAAAATTGACAGACCTGGACCTGAGCGGTAACAGACTCGAAGGCTCTATCCCAGGACTAGCGGCCCTAACCGGATTGGCGAACTTGAGATTGAGCTCAAACTTTCTGACCGGGCCAGCTCCTGCGCTAGGCGGCCTTTCATTTCTAAGGGAGTTGGACTTCAGCGACAACAGGCTTGAAGGGGGAGTTCCCGACTTAACCGGACTATTCAGGCTGGAGATTCTGGACCTGTCCGAAAACAGGCTTAGCGGCCCGGTCCCGGATTTGAGCGACCTGAGCAGACTGGTCGGTGTCTCGTTAGGGGGCAACAGGCTGACGGGCTCTATTCCTGATCCGGGCGCACTTGGGAAGCTGAGATGGTTCTCTCTGGAAGCCAATCGGTTGACCGGTCAGATTCCAGATCTCAGTCTCTTGAGCAATCTAAGGGTGCTGAACCTGAGTGACAATGGACTTACCGGTCCTGTCGTCGATCTGGATGCTCTCGGGAACCTGACAAGCCTGTCACTCAGCCACAACATGTTGATGGGCGCTCTTCCCGACTTTGCCAGTCTCGCCAATCTAGTTTTCCTGGAACTCACTGCCAACCGGTTATGCCGGTCATCGGACCTCGGTGGATTGGGCTCAAGCGTATTTGTAAATGTGCACTTGGAGATGCTTGCTCCGGCGACCTGTGCGGAGGCCGATCTGGCGCTTGCCCCTGCCGTGCCAAGCGACCTGCAGGCGACCTTCGGCGACGGCAGAATGAAGCTGGAGTGGGATGCGACGTCAGAGGGTGACAGTTACGATCTGCGTGTGTGGAACAGCATCGATCGACGATGGAGTCTCCTGGAGCAGGCGCTATCGGACAGACATTTCTCGCACAGTGCATTGACTGACGGCAGGAACTACATTTACCAGGTACGGACGCGAAACGCGGACGGCATCAGGGGCGCCTGGTCGGATCGATTGTTCGCCGCCCCCGTCCAACAGCAGTTTGGGCCCCCGCCAAAGTCCCTTGGATTGAATCTGTTTTTTCAGAAGTACCTCGATGTTGACGGGGTTGCCGTAGTAGCCCCTTCTGAAGTGGCAGACAGCATGATGATACAGGCGCAAGAGATCATCAGCGGTGTGCTGGCGGGCCGGCCTGACCTGCTTGAGACTCTGGCCGCCAACCACGCGCGGATCGAGTTTTTTGGCTATTGGCGTGAGGCCGGCGACAGTTCGAACGTTTGGGAGGCAGAGGTGACGCAATACGATCCGGTCTGCGATCACTTTCTACAGGAATTTGCCCACCTTATACGCCATGCAGTTGAGGAACAGCCTGAGGGCGAGGCGTTCAGGCTGCGGCTCGAAAACGTCTACCAGGCGGCGATGGAGAAAGGCCTGTGGAGAGGTGGATCCGCGTCGGCAGGAGCCGAGAGTTACTGGGCGGAGACGGTCAAGTACTGGTTCTGGGAGGAGCTGCCAGGATCGACCGCTGCGGACAGTTCCGAGCTGGCGGACTACGATCCTGAAGCTGCCCTGCTAATTGAGGAGGTCTTGGGAGTGGCTTACGTGCCAGAAGCTTGTAAACCTTGACTTACGTGCGCAGGCAGAACCTGGCGTGGGAGGAGCGAAGTTTAGCGGAAGTACCCAGGACTTGCTTTGCGCTTATGCGCGGGTCAGCCACACTTTGCTCGCGTAAATGGCAGCTCTGACAGATCTGAATCAGCCTTAGTCGGTATGAATGCGCGCCTGGGCGAGGCGCGCATTTTCGCGCACGTACAGGTTTGTATCGTCCTGCGCCATCTGCAGGGCGGAGAACGCCCCGGAGGCTTCCGGACCTATTTTTGCAAGCGAGAGGGCCGCGTTGTGACGGACGAAGTGGCAGCTGTCATTGACGAGCAGACGGGCCAATTGGGGTACGGCTTCGGAGGAACCGATGTTGCCCAGGGCTTCGGCGGCGTTGCGCCGCACCCATTCGGACTCATCTTCAAGAGTATCAATGAGCAAGGGCACAGCAGGCTCTGCGGGGCGGCCGATGTCACCGAGAATGTCTGCAGCGGCCGCGCGGAGAGACCAGTCTTCTGATTTCAGAGGTCCCAGGATGTATGGTAATGCAGCTAGTCCTTGGGCGCTGAGTCCGTATACGGAGAGAAGTTGGCTGGGATTGGTGTGCCGGGCGGCCAGATTTTGATCGAGTAGTTCAAGGGCCTCCCGTGAAAGCCTGCTGGCTAACGCAGCTGATCCCATTTGTCCCTGGCTGGAAAGCCGGTAGACATTCTCCAATTGTTCGGCCTCCGACAATCCCGCAGTTTCCTCTCGCCAATCGTCATCAGGGCCGGGGACCGAGCCGCCGTTTTGGTTGGCGGCTTCTCGCCCGTTATGGGAGGCTTCGTTTCCCAGGTGCCAGTTCCATACGCTCCGACAGAGTAGATGGAGTTCCTCACCATTGGAAGAGCTGCTCCATACAGGGTCATTACAGTCCCAGCTGGGTACAGCCGGTTCAGCCATGCGGCAAAAGAGGAACTTGATCATGTAGCGATTGCGATCGCTGCGGTTTTCTGTAGCGCGATGCCAGAGGTCGTAGTGTACGATGGTGACTGTTCCTGCCTCGCCGCAGAGAAGAGCCTCTTCCTGTCTTTCAGCCTGATCGCGGCTCGTATAGTATTGGGACGCGGGCAGGACCGACGTTGGGCCCATTTGAGTGTTAACGTCCTGGGGATAGTAGAAGGCCATTGCCCAGCGGGTACGGTGGTGGCGGACGTTCTGGTCGTCTTCATAGCTGTCCTGATGATGACGCTGGGCGGACTTCCGGGGCGGGGTCAGGTGGCAATGGCGGTGCGGGTGCATTGCGTAACCGGGACCGAGGATGCTGGTCAGGGCGCCGATGACGGCAGGGTGTGAAAAGAGGTCGGCCAGCTGGGAGATTGCGGGCAGGATGTCATTGCCGGGGTTGCCCGTCGTTGAGAAGATCTTGTCAGCCTGGGCGCGAACTGAATCATGAAAGGCCGGCGTAAACGTTGCCTCTACTTTCACATAGCCCTTTACGATGAATTCCTGCATCTGCGAGTCGTTCAGAAGGTCCATCTTTGGCGGTTCCTTGTCCGTGTGGGGTTGGCAGGCAGATCGTTCAACTTACGAATAGAAACGGATTGGCAGCCGCAGCGTATCTGTAAGTATAACATGCCAGATTCTCAGGTTCTGGTACCAAGAGGCGCGATGCGCGTCACCCTTATTCGAAGCGAGATTGATTGAAATGAGACAGACCACGACATCAGAAACGCCGGCCACGCAAGACCAACTGGCGGAGGAAGGCAAGTTGGAGGCAGAAGAATTGGGGGGGGTGTCCACGCCGATAGTGGTCGCTGAGCAGATCCACAAGACATTCCGCAGCGGCGAGATCGAGGTGCACGCGCTGCGGGGCGTGGACTTGACGATCGGGACCGGCGAAATGGTGGCAATCATGGGGCCGTCCGGATGCGGCAAGACCACTTTGCTGAATACGCTCTCCGGCCTGGACAGTTTCGATGAGGGCGAAGTTACGATCGAGGGCACATCGCTGGCCGACATGAACGACCGCAGGCGCACTGACTACCGCGCCAGGCGGATGGGGTTCGTCTTCCAGTCATTCAACCTGTTGCCAGTGATATCCGCGGTCGAAAACGTTGAAATGCCGCTTCTTGTCAGCGGTGTGCGTCCTGCCCAGGCTCGCAGACGCGCGCTTGAGAGCCTGGAGAGCGTCGGGCTGGCCGACCGGGCCTCTCACCGGCCGATGCAGCTCTCAGGAGGACAGATCCAGCGGGTAACAGTTGCAAGGGCGCTGGTGAATGAACCGGCGCTGGTCTGGGCGGACGAACCTACGGGTAACCTGGACGTGGGTAGCTCGACGGAAGTGCTGGGGCTGATGCAGCAGTTGAACCGGGAGAAGGGCCAGACCTTCGTCATCGTCACGCATGACCCGCAGGTGGCAGCCTTGTGTGGGCGCATAGTGCGGATGAATGACGGGGAGATAGTGGAGAATGAGTAGCTTTCTTAACTCGATTGCCCTATATCTGGCGGTTGCACTTGGCCTTATCCTGGCCGGCGCTGCCCTGATTTCGCTACGGAATCCGATTATCGGCAAACTGGGCGTTCGCAATATTCCCAGGCGGCCGACGCAGTCGGCTTTGATCGTCTTCGGTCTCACATTGAGCACGATGATCATCGTTTCGGCGCTCAGTCTGGGGAATACTCTGGAAAACACGGTCCGGCGTCAGACAATTGACGCATACGGGCAGATTGACCAGGTGGTTTCGCCGCCGTTTCTGATGGACCTGATGCAGCTGGCGGAGGGCGGCACGATCGACCCTGAAGGGGCAAGCAGCCCGGAAAGCGCGGCGGTGCTCAATGCTCTGACCGGCGGCGACATCAATGCGCTGCTTGCCCTCCTGAACGAGGGGTTGCCGGGCATTACGGAGGAAAGGAAGGCGCAGCTGCAGGAGGAGGCGTCATCGTATCCCCTGATCGACGGGGTAGCCGGTTCCATTCTGTTTCCAACGATCATTCGCAACTTGAATACGGGGCAAGGGGAGCCTCTGGGTTTCATCTTTGCCGTTGACGAGGGCTACGATACGGGGTTCGGGCTGCACGACATTGACGGTGAACCAGTACGGACGGCCGACCTGCGCGACGGAGTCGGAGACGTCTTCGTGGATCTGGTCGGGCTGTGGGAGCAGACCGGAGAGGCCGCGGAGGTGATCGGGACGGCGATTGGGCTGGAAGAGACCAGCCTGGTAGGGACTGCGCTGGCACTTGGTGCGGCAGGGGCAGTGCTGCTGCAGGAAGAAGGACCGAGTTTCACACTGCGGCAATTGGAGATTCCCGTAGAGATCCTGAGAAACATTGGGATCCCCGACGAGATACTCGACGAGATTGACTCTGACGTGATCAGCCTGGAGGGGCTTGGGATTACGGACGAGGAGCTGGCCGAACTGAATCTGGACCCTGACGCTCCGATTACAGTACCAACGCTGCCGATGCTCGGCATCGACGTACCGGACCAACAGGAGTTGATCCTGGCGGCGACGGAGGCGCTCACTTCGATCAACCTGAACACTCTGGGGCAGGACGTGGACGAGAGGCTCGGTGATTTTGGGCTGCAGCTTCGTCAAGGGGAGGTCTATCTGAACGAGCTTGGGGCTCAGCGGCTCGATGCGCGGGCGGGCGACCTGCTGGAGATCTTCATTGGGCCGATACCGGTTCCGTATCGAGTAAGGGCGGTGGTGGCGGAGGCAGGACCTCTGGGCGCGGCGCTGCCGGTGGTGATGATGCATACGGATGAGGCGCAGAAGCTGCTATTCATGCCGGACAGGGTCAATAACATACTGATCTCGAACGAAGGCGACGAGGTCAGCGGGATGGTCCACACGGCCGAAGTGAGCGACCAGCTGCGGGCGCTGTCTCTCAATGGAGAACGGTTGGCCGGCCTGCTGGAGGTTCTGCGCAGGCCAGAAATAGCCGAGTCCTTACGCAGAGAGTCTGTCGCGCCGGTCAACCCGCTATTCGACGATGAGGTGCCTGAGTTCGTCATGCAGATCGCAGGGATGTGGACACAGGCGACGAGCTTCGATTCAGACCTTGAAATTCTGGTTGATTACGTCACCGGTCCTCCGGAGGGCGAGATTACGATGGCGTTGCGAAAGGCATTGAGCAGCGGAGCTGTCCAGGACTGGCTGAGGTCACTGCCATTGGGAACCGATGACAGGCGCGCGCTTGAAGCGGGCATGGCCGACCTCAGAGACTTCGATGTGCTTTCGCCGTTGAGCAAGCAGTTCGTCACAGACATAGCAGAAATCGGCGGAATCGCCCTGGGGTCAGTTTTCTCAAGCTTCGGGATTCTGTCGATTTTTGCAGGCGTACTGCTGATCTTCCTGATCTTCGTGATGCTGGCTGCAGAACGGCGCAGCGAACTGGGCATTGCGCGAGCGATAGGAATGAGACGCGGGCACCTGGTGCAGATGTTTGTCACCGAAGGGCTGGTATACGATCTTGCGGCGGCGTTGGTGGGCCTTGGACTGGGACTGCTCGTTTCGTATGGCATGATCGGGTTCGTCAGCGGTCTTGTCAACAGTATTTTGCAGCGCGTCGACGGGGCCTCGGCGCCGATCCGCTTCTACTGGCATGCGGCGCCTTCTTCTCTCATCATCGCATACTGTCTAGGCGTCATTCTTACGTTTGTGGTGGTTACGGTTGCGTCGTGGAACGTGAGCCGCCTCAACATCATTTCGGCGATCCGCAATCTGCCTGATACGTCCAATGGAAAGAGGATGGGCGTCGTAGGAATCGTGCTACGCGGAACGATGCTTATCCTTCTACTCGGAGTGGGCGGGTATCTGACATGGCTGGGCCGAGATCAGGGGCAGACGGTTACTTTCGTGGGCGCCACTTTGCTGCTGGTAGGCATTGGATGGGGAGGCGCCTGGTTGGGCCGCAGATTGACCTCAGGAAAGGCTGCGTTGCGCCTCCGCATTGCCTACACATTCATAGGCGTTGGCCTGCTTGCTCTGTGGGGCGTGCCGTGGAGCAGTGTACTCGATACGGACCTGCCGTGGTTCAATCAGGACCCAGGCTTCACGCTGCTATCGTTTGCGCTGAGCGGCCCGGCAATCATAATCGGCGCGATCATGGTTGTCATGTTCAACGCCGACAGCCTTGCGGGCCTGTTTGTGCGGCTTGTGGGAGGCATCGGGCCGTTGACGCCAGTGCTGAAGACGGCTGTAGCTTACCCTCTGAGCAACCGGTTCCGGACTGGGACGGCGATGCTGCTGTTTGCAATGGTGATTACGACGGTGACTGTGATGAGCGTGGTGATTCGGGCGACCGAGGTTGTTACCGAGCCGAACGAGCAGCGAACGGCCGGTTTCGATATTGTCATGTCGCCGAGCCTGCTCAGCCTGTTTGATCCGGTCACGGATATCCACGAGGAGGCGTCGAAACGAAACGACTTTCCCAGCGAGGAGTTGGCTGTTCTGGGAAGCGTGGCGCGCATGGGCGTCACAGGACGGCAGGTCGAGCCGGCTGAGCATGGAATCGACAGAACTTCGACGGTGAATACGGCCGGCATCGATGAAGGCTATGCGAATCAGGCCGCGCTGCACTACGGATTCCAGATGCGAGCGGAGGGTTTTGAAAGCGACGAAGAGGTGTGGCAGGCACTGGCGGAACGGGATGACGTAGCGGTGGTAACTGCAAGGTGGGTGGCAGAACCTCCTGAAGAAGATACTGACGGGAACGGGGACAGATTCGGTAGAAACGGCCGCTCCGGCGGCCCGCCCTGGAGCAGGGGAATCGAGTTGCAGGGGTTTTACCTGGAGGAGGGTGGCACGCTTCCTCTTGTCATGGTCGAGTTGAGCAACCGACCGGACCGGCTGACGACGGGGGCAGGATTCGAATTCGGGGGCGTTCAGGCGGAGGTCACGACCAGCAGTCCGACCGGCGTAGAAGGCGGGGAAGAGCTGACGCACAAGGTACAGATCATCGGCGTACTTGCAGAAGACGATACCCTGGCTGAGTCCAGTTTCCAGATGAACCGGCGGGTCCTGGATTTTCTCAATGGCGAGCCGGTGGAGCCTGACGTTTTCTATGCGAAGGTCGTGGAAGGGGCAAGCGTTGGTGAAGTTGCGCAGGCCCTGGAGAAGTCGATGTTGAGCAGCGGTTTGAACGCGGCGCCGCTCTCCGAACTGTTTGCAGCCGGACAGGCTATTTTGCGGGGGATTCTGGGCCTCTTCCAGGGCTTTCTGGCCTTGGGGTTGGTGGTCGGCATCGCCGGTCTGGGTGTGATCAGCAGTCGCACGGTGGTTGAGAGGCGGCAGCAGATCGGGGTTTTGCGAGCGATTGGCTATCCTTCGAGCACGGTGGCGTTGTTGTTTGTGCTGGAGGCCAACTTCATTGCGCTGACAGGGATACTATTGGGCGGCATCACGGGTCTGATTTTGGGCGACAAGACGATCGGCCAGGCGTATGACCTGGCTACGCAGCTGAGTTTTCCGACTCCGTGGTTGACGATTGCAGGAATGCTGGCGGCGGCCTGGCTTGTTTCGTTGCTTACGACGATATTGCCGGCGTGGCAGGCGTCGCGGATCTACCCGGCGGAGGCGCTGCGGTACGAGTGAGTGGGGGCGGAGCAGGCGCGGGGCAGGCACAAGGCCTGCCCCTACGTTTCGGGCAATCTCTCAAAAGGTTGACGCGATAAGTTGCAAATGCCCTTTCTGCCTTTTCTCAGCCATGGGACGTCAACCGTAAGCATATGGTATAGTGGGGCGCGACAACGACAGGGCAATAATTGGACAGTGCATGAAAATAGGCGAGTTGCTATGGCCCCAGGACAGAACCGATCACATTGCGCGACACGGCATTACAATAGATGAAGTCGAGGAGGTATGCTTCGGTCGGCCACTGGTTCAACGTGCAAAGTCCCGAGGAGAAAACCCAGTTTACTATGTTTTGGGACAAACAGATGCGGGCCGCTACCTGTTCTGTGTAGCAATTCAGTTTCCTGATGGCAGAGGACTACCCATCACTGCAAGAGCGATGACCGGCAGGGAAAGACGGCGATATAGACAATGGAGGAATCGATGAACGGCAATAGAATCCTGCAGACCGATTCGATCCAGGAGCTTGCCGACTTCTGGGACACACATGACCTAACCGATTTCGATGCCGAACTTGAGGAGGTGGAAGAACAGGTCTTTGATCGTCAAACCACCGTAACCGTTAGTCTTGACCCGGACGAATCCCGGATTGTCAGTGCACTTGCCCGATTGCAGGGAGTCTCCCATGCGCAGCTGATTACCCGGTGGGTTGTCGAACGCATTCATGCTTCCTCACGATCGGTAACTTAGCGCCTGTCATCGACCTTTTCAACGACGAACGGCCCCAGGCATAGTGACTGAGGTGGTCCTCTCAAGGCATACATTATCAGCACCATCCCCTTAACCGCCGGCATACTGCCGCGTCGCACTTTCAGGGCAACCGCATCTTATTTGGTTTGCCAACTCTGCCGAAGTCAGCCAGAGAATCCACTTCACTGGATTCTGTCACCAGTCGTATTGCTTATACTTCCCAGTCGTAGTGCTTATACTTCTGCGCCCAGCCGCCACTCGATGAGAGCAGCTCAGTTGCCTCAATGAAAAACAGCCAGCGCGGCTCCTGCATGGTTGCTTCGAGGTATTTCAGGCCGGATGCGCCACCGTAACGTTCGGCCATCTCCTGGCCTATGGCAACCCAACGGCCGCCCACGTTCGGCTCCTCCACAACGCTCGCAGTTCCCTTGACAAGAACACGGCGTCCATCATCGGCGTCGATGCAAAGAAAAACTCTGCCGTCGTTTTTCAGATAGCCGGCCCAGGCTGACCTTGCGCGCGGCACGACATAGAAGCCGCCGTCCGCGTAGGTGAACCAGCAGGGTACGACGTAGGGCGCCCCTTCATAGTCCACACAGGCCAGGCGGCAGGTGGTATTGCTGTGCAGCAGGGAGTCTATCTGGGACTGGTTCAAAGCAGGCATGGTTCGCTCCTGTCTGTCCATTCGGACGTGGGGAATCTCTGGCTGGATTCGGGTAGGGCTACCCTATACCATTTGCAGAGATTTCTCAAACCGGGTTTCGACAAGGCACCCTCTTTCTGCTATAGTTTTCGGTTAGCGCGTCCAGGGCCGGAGTGCGCCGATTCGAAGACCGGCTGCATACCTGAGGGCCCAGCGTTCCCGGTTAAGCTGGCACCAGACTGAGAGGTTACTGATATGGATGTTCAAGTTTCGGAGTTTCTGAAGGCCGACCGGCATGCGATCCTGGCGACGAATGGAAGAAACGGTGCACCCCAATTGACGCCCGTCTGGTACATTTATGAGGACGGTGTATTTTATGTCAGCGCACAGACGAGGACTGTTAAGGTCAAGAATTTGCGACGGGACCCGACCGTAACTATTTGCATTGACGGGGGGCGGGGCGACGCCCGTTATGTTGCGCTGTATGGGAAGGCGGAACTGATCGAACCGGGCGACCGCCAACGGGATCTTCGGTGGCGGATTGTGCGGCATTACTACGCCGACGAGGCGGAGGCCGCGCGCTACTATGAGACGGTCAAGGACACAGTTGGTATGATAGTCACGCTGCGGCCGGAACGAATAGTCTCGATGGGGTTCGGGGGGTCCTAGGGCTCGCAGGCAAAGCGGAGCAAAGATGTACTGAGTCCCTCTGGTGGTCGCCAGACGCTGCACGCAGGCTGTCGGACGGAGAGTGGGATATGTGTCGAAACATCAGAAAGTTGCGCCAGCCGGAGCGACTGCCGACGGAGCAAGAGCTGGAAGATGCGGCCCTACAGTTTGTCCGCAAGGTGAGCGGATTTCGGAAGCCATCGAAGGCAAATGAGGCGGCGTTCAATGACGCTGTCAGCGAGATTGCCATGGCGACGCGGCGTCTGTTCGATAGTCTTGAGACTCGGTGAGCCGGTTGCAATTGGGCGCACCGGCCGATTCCGGCCACTCCCGATTGAAGCGAAGAGTTGATGACCAGAGGAGCTAAAAAATGAGCAGAAGTGCGGCGCCAACTGACCTTGACATTGCCCAGGCCGCGAAGCTACTGCCAATCTGGGAGATCGCGGAAAAAATGGGGTTGGGCAGGTCGGACATTGAGCTGTACGGCGACCACATGGCGAAGGTGCGTCTGGAGGCGGTTGAGGCGCTGGCTGACCGGCCCAACGCGCGGTATGTGCTGGTTACCGCGATCACGCCGACGCCTTTGGGCGAAGGCAAGTCGACAACTACGGTTGGTTTGGGTCAAGGCATGCACCACATCGGCAAGTCGGCGACGGTGGCGATCCGGCAGCCCAGCCAGGGGCCGACATTCGGCATCAAGGGTGGCGCGGCCGGCGGAGGTTACAGCCAGGTCGTGCCGATGGAGCAGTTCAATCTGCACATGACCGGCGACATGCACGCAGTGACCGCGGCCAACAATCTGCTGGCAGCGATGATCGATGCGCACATTTACCAGGGAAACGCGCTGGAGATCGACCCCTACAGCATCATGTGGCGGCGCGTGTTAGACGTTAACGACAGGGGTCTGCGCAACATCGTGAGTGGTCTTGGGCCAAAGTCGGACGGGCCGCAACGGCAGACCGGATTTGACATAACGGCGGCGTCGGAGGTCATGGCGATATTGGCGCTGACGACGGGCCTGGAAGATATGCGAGAGCGTTTCGGCCGTGTAACAGTGGGCAGAGATCGAAAGCGCCAACCCGTCACGGCTGAGCAGCTTCAGGCCGCCGGCTCGATGACCGTGCTGATGAAGGAGGCGATCAAGCCGAATATTTTCCAGACGCTGGAGAATACGCCGGCTCTGGTCCATGCCGGGCCGTTCGCGAATATAGCACACGGGAACAGTTCGGTACTGGCCGACCTGATCGGTATCAAGACGAGTGACTATCTGATCACGGAGGCGGGCTTCGGCGCAGATATCGGGGCGGAGAAGTTTTTCAATATCAAGTGCCGCTACAGCGGGCTGCGTCCTGACGCCGCGGTCCTGGTGGCGACCGTGCGGGCTCTCAAGTCGCATACGGGCCGGTACCGGGTAGTGCCAGGCAGACCTCTGCCTGATGACATGTTGATGGAGAACCCCGAAGATGTAGAGGAGGGCGCGGCAAATCTCCGCCGGCAGATCCAGAATGTACGGGCGCACGGTGTAAGCCCGGTAGTTTGCGTCAACTGCTTTGCCAGTGATTTTCAGAGCGAAATCGACGTAATTGGACGAGTCGCCGAGGAGGCGGGCGCGCGTTGGGCAGTTTCCACGCACTGGGCAGATGGCGGCAGCGGAGCAAAGGAACTGGCGAGAACGGTGGTAGAAGCGGCGGAGGAGCCGAGCGAGTTTCGCTTTCTCTATGAGCTGGATCAGCCTCTGAAAGCGAAGATCGAGAAGATTGCGAAAACAGTTTACGGCGCGGACGGCATAGAGTACACGGCAATGGCCAACCGTCAGATTCGCCAGTATGAACAGAGTGGTTACGGCAGTCTCCCTATCTGCATGGCGAAGACGCACCTGAGCTTGAGCCACGATCCGAAACTCAAGGGGGCGCCGTCCGGCTTCACAGTGCCTGTAAGGGAGGTAAGAGCCAGTGTGGGCGCCGGATTCGTCTATCCTCTTCTGGGAGAAATGCGGACGATGCCGGGTCTCGGCAGTGCGCCGGCCGCTCAAAAAGTAGACGTCGATCTGGCGACGGGACAGGTAATCGGATTGTTCTGATTCAGTTCCCAATTGAAATTTGTGCTGAACAGGATTCATCGTTGAATTTGGACTGATTGAAGGAGATCAGGGTACAATATAGGTTATGCCTTTTACCTTTCATGCTGCCTGGCTCACCTCCGGAAAGCATTTTGAAGACGGACCAGAGCAGTACGCCTTCGGCGCTGTACACAGGTCCCGTGCCCAGAAGCAAGATGAAGTACTGACGCCGCCGGACACATCGGCGGCTAACTTCACGGCGACCACAGGGGTTCAGAAGGACACAACCATGCTGGGGCCGGTTGGTGGTTCTGAGCATGCCCGGGGTTCGGTCCGCGAATCCGGTCCCAGGCTCTTCTTGTGGGGAGAAAACCATGAAGCCCCCAGCGTGTGGGAAGAGCGGGAACTCGGAGAAAACGGACATCCTGGCCGCGCAGTTGCCTCCGATGCGAAACTGCCACCCGGCCCCGCCGATGGCACGGACGGCGGCCGCACCGTCGGCACGCGAAGCAACGGAAAGATCCCCTCCCATCCTGCCCAGATGCCGGTGGGGACACTCAGGCAGATTCTGCGCCAGTTCGCGACAGCCAGCGAGCTGACAAGCCTGATGGGAAGCCCGGCTACGGCCAGTGTCTGGTTACCGAGCCAAAATGGACGTCCCCAGACACATCTGGGATCTTTTCAGAAGGGTGTAAACGCTTTATCGGGGGACAGCGAGCCATACCAACTCCAGCCCTGGCAGGTCACCGGGCTGACTCTGGATCCCTTTCACACACTGGCCTTCCTCAGTCGTTTTACAAATGAGAGGCTGATCGAACTTCCTTCATCGACCTCGTTGTTTCGCCACGCCCGGTTGGGAAATGATCTTCTGTTCTGGAGCCATGCGGCTAAGTTCGTATTGGAGTTGCTAGCCGGGCAGCACTTTTTGCCAGGGCTGATACCGGACAGTAGCGGCCGTTTCTGGGCAGCGTGGCAACCTTTTCTGCTGGAGGGCAGTCTGCGAGAACGACTGGAGTATCTCGTAGAGATGATGCCCCCTGTTTGCCGAGCGTACGAGCTAGATAGCCTGGAAGATGCACCAGCAGCCGGCGCGATAGTAGAACAGTTCATTGGCGTCGTGATCAACCGGTCGATCCGCGAGTGGTCGACAGTAGTGGGAGAGGAAAACGGGAGCGGGCCGGCTCGGGGGACGGCCGGTATTCTCAGCAGCGGCAAGCGGACCGCAGTCCCATCTTCCGGTTCGATGTGGATGGACGGTCTTTCGGGAGAGGATCCGCTCCTGCAACTTCCTCCCCAACCGGCCCATCAGCTGTATAAGCGCTGGATCGAGTGGATGGAGCAACTTCACTCGTCGGTGGCGGACTCAAATTTTCAGGTCGCGTTCGCGCTGGAACTGCAGGAGGAAGAAGACGAGAGAGCGGATCCTGACGCAGTACCGGCCGGTTCGCCGCTCGCCCCAATCCCACTGAACAACTGGCATCTTCAGTACTACCTACAGGACAAGGACGATCCGGACCTGTTGATTCCGGCGCAGAGGGTATGGAATCAGAATGGTCAAAGTATCCGAGTAGACGGCCGGCGCTTTGACCAGCCCCAGGAGCGGCTGCTGACCGGCCTGGGGATAGCCAGCCGTCTGTTTGCACCGATACGGGAGAGCCTGAGGGCGCCGCGTCCCGAGAGGGCTATTCTGACACTGGAGGAGACATACCTTTTTCTGAAGGAGATCGGCCCACTACTGGAAACCAGCGGTTTTGGCGTCATAATGCCGGAATGGTGGGCGGCCCGCAGCCGCTCTCGACTGGGACTGCGCCTTCGGTTAGGGGGGCAGGCCAATCCGGCACGGGCGGACGCCGCGAATGGTCCTGGCCGGCCGCGAGGGCAGGGTGAAGGGCTTGGCGGAGGCGCGTCACTGAACCTGAGAGGACTGATCCACTTCCGCTGGGAACTGACTCTCGGAGAACAGACACTCAGCCGAGAAGAGTTTGAACGCCTTGCGCAATTGGGTTCGCCGCTGGTGCAATTGGGCGAGGAGTGGCTGGAGCTGGACCCGGGGCAAGTGCAGGCGGCCCGGCAGTTCCTGGACCGCAATGAACCGGATGGGAGCATGCCGCTATTGCAGGCCGTGGGATTGGCGCAAGCCTTTTCCCGTACTGACCTGGAGAGCGAACGGGAGTCCTGGGCGACATCTCAATTCGACGCCCTGAGGCCCGAAGGCCCGCCAGAGGGGTCAAACGGACAGCAACTGCAGGAGCTCAGATCAGTTCTAGAGCCGCCCGGCGAAGGCGATATGACCGAGGGCCTTTCCGGCCCTGAGCTGCCCCTCGAGGCGGTTGTAGCTGACGGCTGGCTCGGCGCCGCACTGGAGCGGTTGAGAGGTATTGAACCGGTCGAAGACATTCAGGAACCCGATGGATTCGTGGGCAAGCTGAGGCCCTACCAGCGCCGGGGCGTGGGCTGGCTATCGTTTTTGCGGCAGCTGGGTCTGGGGGCCTGTCTCGCCGACGACATGGGACTTGGAAAGACAATCCAGGCAATTGCCCTCTTGCTCCACTCACGTCGTCTGGCAGAGGAGCGCGGCCAGTCAAGCAACGGTCATGGGGAGGAACAGATGCGGCCCGCGCTTCTGATCTGCCCAACCAGTGTCGTCGCCAACTGGCGGCACGAGATCGAGAGGTTTGCCCCGGGTTTGCGGCTATTGCTCCACCATGGGAGCGGAAGGCTGAGCGGCGATGCCTTTCGTTCTGCGCTGTCCCAACATGACATGGTGATCACAAGCTTTGGGATCGCCAGGCGTGATATCGACATGTTGGAGACTCAGGCTTGGGGCGACCTGATCCTGGACGAAGCGCAGAACATCAAGAATCCGTCGGCCAAACAGACGCAGGCGATACGGCGGTTGACCGGAGGTCCCAAAACGCAGAACGAAATCGATAGTTCGCCACCTTTCCGAGTTGCGTTGACTGGTACTCCCGTGGAAAACCGGCTTCTTGAACTGTGGAGCATTATGGAGTTCCTCAATCCCGGCTACCTGGGGAAACGGGAGCACTTTCGGCAGCAGTTTGTCCTTCCTGTAGAGCGCTATAATGATGAGTTCGCAGCTGCAGATCTCCGAAGGTTGGTGCAGCCCTTCCTGTTGCGGCGCCTCAAAACCGATCCGACGATTATTTCAGACCTGCCAGAGAAGAATGAAATGGTCGTTTACTGCTCACTTTCCAAGGAGCAGGAGACTCTCTACACGCATGTCATAGAGGAGACAATGGACCGGGTGGACAGAAGCGAGGGAGTGCAGCGACGAGGCCTGGTACTGGGTCTCCTTCTCAAGCTGAAACAGGTGACGAACCATCCGGCCCACTACCTGGGGGAAAAAGGTCCTTTGGAAGAGCGCAGCGGCAAGCTGAGCCGCCTGACAGAGATGCTTGAAGAGGCTCTCGCCGTTGGCGACCGGGCACTCGTATTCACGCAGTTCGTGGAGATGGGACATCTTCTACGTCGACACTTAATGGAGAATCTGGGGAGAGAGGCACTGTTCCTGCACGGAGGTACACCGGCGGCGAGGCGTGAGCAAATGGTACGGTCCTTCCAGGAAGACGACAACGGGGCGCCGATATTCGTTCTCAGTTTGCGAGCAGGGGGTGTTGGCGTGAATCTGACTAGAGCGAATCACGTATTTCACTTCGATCGCTGGTGGAACCCTGCAGTAGAGAACCAGGCCACAGACAGAGCATTCCGAATCGGCCAGAAGCGCTCCGTGCAGGTATACAAGTTTGTCGTTTCAGGAACGCTGGAAGAGCAGATTCACAAGATGATTGAGAGTAAACAGGATTTGGCGGAGTCGATCGTCAACAGCGGCGAGGACTGGCTGGCCGACATGGACACAGAGGGCCTTCGCAAACTCATTGCGCTTCGCAGTCGCGGATAGAGGAACCCGGCCAGGGCAAGGAGCCCCTCCCGCTTTTATGGAGAGGAAGCAGTGCTGCGAACAGAAGAGTCATTTACAGAAGTCGCCTCTCCAAGCTCGTGATCAAGGTTCGGCCGAACTGATAAGCAGAAAAGCTGAAGTTGGTAGAGGGTAGTCAGATAGGAGCCGAGTAGGCAGATGACCAAAGCACCTGGCAAGGAAGGCTCATGGGCTGCCAGATGGCATGAGTATATGAAAGCGCAGGGTTTCGACCTCAAAAGAGGTCAGGCCTTGGCACGGCGGCTCCAGGTAGAGGCCGTCGACGTACAGTTTGGCCGCATCAAGGCAGAGGTTGCCGAGTCTCATCGAGGCAGTTGCGAAATCGAGATCGACATCCCGCCGTTAGGCGACGATGAGTGGTCGGCCGTCCTTGACGCGCTGGCAGGAGAGGCGTTGTATGCAGCGCAGCTGCTAGCCGGAGGAAATGAGTGGGAAACGTTTCTTGCGGTTCTCGATGCGGTCTTCAGCGACGCGCAAGTCGCTCTGCTTTCACGTTCACCGGTTATAGGCGAGGTAGAGGCGCGCTGCTCTGAATGCTTCAGCCAAGGTACGCCCTGCCGACATACGCTGGCCGTATTGTACAGGTTTGGCCAGATGATCTCCGAGGACCCGTGGCAGTTGCTGCTGCTGCGCGGCAGAGACCGGCAGCAGGTCCTGACCGGACTACGTCTTCGCCGCAGCCATGATGCGGAAGAGGACTTGCGAGGTGAAGGAGAAACTTCAGACAGTGCAACCGACCCGCTCCTGGCCGGTTACGACGGATTGCGCGCACTGGATGATTCGGCGATCCGACAAGATGAGAGTATAGATCTCGCTGCGCAGATTGACACCTTTTGGGGCGGGCGCCAATTGGGGCCGGGAGGTACACGCCAAGACCTGCGAGCATTGCACTATAAGATAGCGCCGCCTCTGATACGAATGGCGCTGCTACGCCGGCTCGGCCCACCCCCTTTTCAGCAGGACAGCCCGGAAATCTATGACAGGCTGGCGGAGATCTACTTTGAGGTGTCCTCCAAGGCTTTGGAACTGGCCTTCGCTCCCGAACCCGACAGCGACGGGTCCGTTTGACCGAAAGCCCGGCAGGAAGGAGCAACTCGTGATCAGTCAGATGTTGGCGCAGAGGGAAGCAGAGTCAGACCCGATCAAAGTGGGGATCATCGGAACCGGGAAGTTTGGCGCGGGACTGGTGGCCCAAATATCGCAAATGAAGGGGATGGAAGTTGCGGCCATTGCCGACATAAATGCGCACAATGCCCGATACGCCTATCTTTCGAGCGGAGAAGCCGCTGAAGATATTCAGACGGCCGAAACGGGCGACGAATTGGAGGACTCGGTCCGCGCCGGCAGACCCGTGATCGTGGAGGACGGCCTGACACTGACGGATTGCGAATCGGTCGATGTGATCGTCGAGTCAACGGGACTGCCCGAGGTAGGCGCCAGGCATGCATTCCAGGCTCTTGGCAACCGCAAACACGTCGTCATGGTGAACGTGGAAGCGGACGTAACGGTCGGACCTCTTTTGCGGCGCACGGCAGATGCCGCCGGCGTCGTCTACACTATGGTGGACGGCGACCAGCCTGCTGTAACCTGGAACATTATCGAATGGGCGCGCAGCCTTGGTTTGGAAGTCGTGGCTGCGGGTAGAGGCACAATCTACTTCGATGACGATTTTGAAGGAACACCGGAAACGGCGGCGTCTCGATTCGGTTTCACAGAGGAGCATATAGAACGACGCACGATAAACCTGAAGATGTTCAACTCCTTCCGAGACGGTACAAAGGCGCAGGTGGAGATGACCGCCCTTGCAAATGCAGCCGGTCTTGTGCCGGACCGCCGGGGCATGCACGAGCCGTCAGTGAATCTGGAAGAGATTCCGCTGCGTTTCAGTCTGCAGGAGGAGGGCGGGCTGCTCAGCCGGCACGGTGTCGTGGAGCTGGCGAATTCGGTTGGGGCAGATGGAAGGTGCATGCTGCCGAATCCGCTAAAGATGGGCGTCTTTGCCGTGGTCCGATCGGAACATCCTTTTACCCGCGAAGATCTGGCTTACCACGGATGCCATGTCGGCGGCGAGGGCAAGAACTTTCTCCTATACCGCCCTTATCACCTGGTGGCGGTACCGGCGCCTCTCAGTATTGCCCGCGCCGTCCTTTTCAACGCGGCGAACGGGTCGTGCGCCCCAACTGCAACCGCAGAGTGCGTCACTGTGGCGAAGCGGGACCTAACCGAAGGCGATGAGCTGGACGGGGGAGGGGGATACACGGTGGTAGGCCAGTGCGAGAAGACTTCCGTCGCGCACGGGGAGGGACTGTTGCCCTTGGGCCTCGCTGAAGGCGCAGTAGTCAAGCGAACCGTTTCCAAGGGAGAGGCAATCAGGTACGGGGACGTAGCGCTGAACGAGGACTCCTTCGTGCTGAGGATGCGCCGGCTGCAGGACGGGCTGACTGAAGGCGAACAACTGTAGAGGCAGGGAATGTCCGAACGATTGAATGCACGGGTCGGTCTGTTGCCAACCGGGCACGACTACTATTGGGAACAGTATCCCAGGTTGAAGTCAATGGGCCTTGGCATGTACGAAAAGCTAAGGGCGTTGCTGGAACCGCTGGGTGAGGTCGTCGCGCCTGAGCTGGTCGATACACCTCAGAAGGCGGCCAAGGCGGGGGAGATGTTCCGCAGCGCCGGCGTCGATCTCCTGCTGATCTTTCCGTTCGGGTACACGCCCAGCATGGACATGCTGCCGGCAGTGCAAGGACTGGACGTCCCGATACGTCTGTTGAACGCGCACGAGGACCGTGCTTACAACTACGCCGAGGCCGACACGACCGACTATCTTCACCATGAGGGCGTTTGTTGCATTCCAGAATTTGCCGGGGCTCTCAGGAGCCAGGGTCGGCGCTTTGCAGTGCGAACAGGCCCTTTTGACGATGAACGATTGCGCTGCCAATTGCAGGCGGACTTTGCCGGCGCGGCCGCGGCCCGC
The DNA here is from genome assembly GCA_009838625.1 of Caldilineaceae bacterium SB0664_bin_27. Lineage (GTDB taxonomy): Bacteria > Chloroflexota > Anaerolineae > Caldilineales > Caldilineaceae > Bin5. The sequence continues at coordinate 103,866 of VXRG01000067.1, read as the reverse complement.
ACTTTCCGCCAGTTGAATGTTGGGCTGATCGGCCAGGTTTACCCCGGCATGACCGACATGCCAACTGACGAACACCGGCTGTTGCGGGTAACGGGAAGGATGCTGGCGAGACCGGAGGTCGAAGAGATTGAAGAGGCCTACCTACGGGTGACGGACGACCAGTTGGAAGAGATGTACACCGAGTTTCGGCGCATCTATGCGGTGGATGACACGGTGACAAACGAGCACATGCGGATTTCGGCACAACTGGCGGTCGCCTATGAAGAGGTCATTCGCCGTCATGACATTGATGCGTTCGGCTACTATTGGTGGGGTGAAAAGGCGTTGATCACCCAGCTGCGGGCCCAGTCAGGTCTCGCGGTCTCGAGACTGGCGGCCCGGGGATGTCCGGGCGTAACCGAAGGGGACGTCAAGACGGCCCTGGCGATGAAGCTTCTGGATTTGCTGGGCGCGGGCGGAATGTTCGTCGAGTTCTTTGCCATGGACTTCGATGAGAACTCTTTTCTGATGGGGCACGACGGACCGGCAAATATCGGCATGGCGGATGGTCCACCTCGCCTGATGCACCTTGACACACACCACGGGATGTCGGGGCACGGTCTGGGAATCGACTTCGATCTGAAAAAGGGCCCTGCGACGCTCTTGAATCTGACTCAGTTTGGCACAGGCGATACATTCAAGCTGATCTATACGATCGGCGATGTCGTAGAAGGACCGATTCTCAGAATCGGCAATCCAAACGCAAGGGTCAAGGTTGAACGCCCGTTGCATGAAGTGATGGACGATTGGTGCCAGGAGGGACCTTCACATCATATCGCGATGGGGTACGGCGACCACAGCCAGGCGCTGGAGACATTTGCCGAAGCGATCGGATTCGAGATCGTGCGAATATAGAGTAACCAGAGCTGAGAGAACCTTGCAAAAGGAGTTGGAAATGCAGTATCGGCGGTTGGGGCGCACAGGGCTTAAAGTCTCGGAAATTTGCCTGGGGACGATGACCTTTGGACATGGCACGGACGAAGAGGAGGCCGGACGCATCGTGGATCTGGCCACCGAAGCAGGGGTGAACTTCTTCGACACTGCCAATTCATATGCAGACAGCGCTTCAGAAACGATTTTGGGCCGGGTACTCAAGGGACGTCGGAGAAACGCCATTATCGCGACGAAGTTCTTCAATCCGATGGGGCCCGACGTCAACAGTTCGGGTACGAGCCGCTTCCACATGATGCACACGGTCGAGGACAGTCTGCGCCGTCTGCAGATGGACTATATCGACATCCTTTACATTCACCACGTTGACACTCAGACGCCGCTGGACGAGACGTTGCGGGTGCTGGACGACCTGGTGAGGCAGGGAAAGGTGAGATACACCGCTTGCAGTAATTTTGAGGCCTGGCGCTTGATGGAGGCGATGTGGCTAAGCGATCACAACGGCTGGGAACGATTTGCCGCTTATCAGCCTCAGTACAGCCTGGTGGTACGCGATATTGAGCAAGAGATTATCCCGGTTTGCGAACTGAAGGGGATCGGCGTTGTCGTTTGGAGCCCACTAGGCGGGGGCTTCCTGACCGGGAAGTACCGGCCAGGCGAACGCATGCACAAGGGGACACGCTCGGAGGAGGGATGGGCCTTTCCGCAGAGCTTCTTTGCGGCCAATGCCGACGAGACACTGACGACACTGCTGGAAACGGCAACAGATTTGGACCGCTCACCGGCCCAGGTCGCAACGCGCTGGGTGCTTGAACAGCCAGCAATTACGAGCGCAATCGTCGGGGCACGTACGGTGGATCAGGCACGTGACAATCTCGGTGCGGGCGGCTGGGAATTGCCTCCGGAGGCCCTCGGCCGTCTCAATGACGTTTCACACTTGCCAGATCGATATCCCAAGTCAACGGAGGCGACTATGGATGAGCGGCGCGACGCAGCGGTGAAGATGCCTTCGCTGGAAAGCAGGACATGACGAATTATACCGTTCGCCGCTTTGGAGCGAGCAATCAGGAGTACGAGGACCTCTCAAGGTTTTTGCGTATCGTGGCTCCTGAAAAACGGCCTGAGTCGGCAGAAGAGCTCAGACAGGAGGACGGAAGCTGGCCGGAGGAGTCACTGCATGAACGGGTCGCGGCATATTCCCTGGACAGGAAGATGGCGGGGCTCGGGACCTGCTACCAGGCCTACTGGCAGGACAGCCCTTCTACAGTCCATGTTCGACTCGACATAGATCCTGATCACGAAAAAACCCATCTCTTGCCCCTGTTGTACCAGGAGATACAAGGGTTGCTGGATGTCAGGAATTGCGATTTCAGTCGCCTGGTGAGCGGGGCCAGAGAGGACGATAGCGTAAGGGTCCATTTCCTGCAGGAACGGGGCTTCCGCGAGGAGATGAGGTCGCCCTCTTCGGCCTTGAGGATCGAGAACTTCGACGGGTCTGCTTGCGATGGGGCGTACAAACGGCTGTCCCAAGAGGGTATCCGCCTGATAACTCTGGCTCAGCTCTACGAAGAAGAGCCGGAGTGGAAAAGGAAACTACGTAATTTACGCTGGGCGATTGTTCAGGATGTGCCGTCAACCGAGCCTTTCGCGGAGCCGTCGGTAGAGGAGTTCGAGGAGATGGTTCTGAAGGATCCCGCCCTTGAAGAAGAGGCATTTTTTGTCGCGCTTACTGCGGATGGAAGTCTTGTCGGCATGAGTAATCTTTGGCGAAACGACCCAGCAGGAAAGCGCCTGGACACGGGTTTGACGGGTGTCATTCGGGCCCACCGACGCAGGGGAATCGCCGCAGCGCTTAAGATGCGAACGATCCAGTATGCCCAGTCCAGTGGAGCGGAAACGATTGAGACGAGCAACGAGGAAGGGAGTCCCATGCTGGCGCTCAATCTCAAACTTGGCTTCGAGCCCAAGCCGGCATGGGTTGAATACGTACTGGACACTTCCGCTTGATGATTTCGCCAGTTTTGCCGACTCAGGTTGTCAATCAGGCCCAAGAGATTTCAGTGATATCTTATCCGTCCAGATAGGGAATCCTGAAGGGAAGGGCGGGCCCAATCTCACCGAGGAGACAGTAATCCATGAGCAGTTTCACCACGCAGGCCGAGCAACTCGGCAAGTCCTTGCAACTTTCGCTTCCTCCTGTAGCAATCGCCTTTGCTGACGAGCTGCCAGCAGGGTTACCATCCTATGAGGATGTGGCCCCGGCAGGCTGCTACTTCTGGCAGGAGGCGTCGAAGAAGGTCTTTTCCACTAGCGCCAAGGACCACGAACTGTGCGCTATCGGCGTTCACACGCATAACCTTGAAGGAGCGTCAGCGGCGCAGCAGGATGAACTGATGACGGCGCTGGAGGCCATGCAGGGATTGGACTATGTCAGGGAGGAGGAGGTGGCCGCCATCCCTGTGCTGCCGCAGCCGGTGCGACACACAGTTTACGGTCCGCTGGCGGATTTTCCGTTAGAGGTAGATGTCGTCCTGCTTTTCGCCCACGCGCAACAGAGCCTGATTCTGACCGAAGCGGCGGCCCGGGTCGACGAGGGCGTTCCGCCGGCGATGGGCAGGCCGGCCTGCGCGGTTGTGCCCCAGGTCAAGAATGGAGGAAGAGCGGCGATGAGCCTTGGTTGCTGCGGCGCACGAGCTTACCTTGAGGCCCTTTCGGATGACGTCGCGTTGTGGGCGCTCCCCGGCGACAAGCTGGAGGATTACTGTAAGGAGATCGATGGGCTGGCCAAGTCCAATGGGATCCTGACGGTCTTCCACGAGCGGCGAATGGAGGATGTGGCTGAGGGCAAGAGGCCCAGCGTACAGGAGTCTCTCGACAGACTGGCCGGGTAGTTCACTGGGAGGTCATAGGGCACAGGCTCATGCAAAGCAGATGGAATGACGAAGAGGCGGCCGAGTTTGCCGACGACCCGCTGGGCATGCGGGTCTATTCGTCGCGATTGCTTGGGAGCGATTTCTCACTCGTTCTGCACGGCGGCGGTAATACTTCGGTGAAGGCTATGGCACAGGACATTCTTGGGGACACCGAGGAAGTCCTGTACGTCAAGGGCAGCGGCTGGGATCTGGCGACAATCGAAGCGCCTGGGTTTGCGCCAGTGAGGCTAAGTGCGCTGCGGCGCATGGCGACCCTGGAAGCGCTGAGTGACAGTGATATGGTCACCGCGCAGAGGGCTGCCATGATTGATCCATCTGCGCCCAACCCCTCGGTCGAAGCCATTTTGCACGCCATAATTCCCTTCCGGTTCGTCGATCATTCGCATGCGGACGCCGTGGTGGCCCTGACCAACACGCCCGACGGCGAAGCTCTCGTGCGCGAACTGTATGGGCCGCGTATTCTGATAGTCCCATACGTGATGCCTGGTTTCGTGCTTGCCCGCACGATCTACGAAATGACGAGGGACACGGACTGGGATGCCCTGCCCGGAATGATCCTGCTCAACCATGGGGTCTTTACTTTCGCAAACAGCGCGCGTGAGAGCTACGAACGGCACATCGAGATTGTCACGGCCGCCGAGAATTACATCGAGGCCAAGGCCAGCAGAACCGACAGGAAGGCGAAAACAGAAGGGAGTAGGGTAACTTCGAAGACGCTGGAGCAACTGGCGCGGCTGCGCAAAGCCGTTTCAGATAGCAAGGGGCAGGCCGTACTGGCTTCAGTTGATACGGGCGTGGATGTGAAAGAGTTCTCCCGATCGCCAGACGCCTCTGAGCTGGCAACTCGCGGCCTGCTCACGCCGGATCACGTGATCCGAACGAAGCGGATCCCCCTGGTCGTTTCGGGGCGCGGCGCGGAAAAGGATGTTGCTGAATATGCCGCGGCCTATAGCGAATACTTTGATTGTCATACAGACGGCAGCCTGGACCGCCTCGATCCTGCGCCGCGGTGGGCCCTGTGGCCGGGCGTGGGCAGCGTGGCGTTTGGAGGAAATCCGAAGGAAATCGCCGTTATTGACGACATAAGGCGGCATACGTTGCGGGCCATTGCATGGTCTGAAGCGCTTGGAGGATGGCAGCCGCTCGGTGAGAGCGAAATTTTCGCGATTGAGTATTGGGAACTGGAGCAGGCGAAGCTGAAGGGCGCCGGCGCCCCGCCTCCCCTACAAGGCAAAGTGGCGCTTGTGACAGGAGCCGCCAGCGGCATAGGGCGGGCTTGCGTCGAAGCTCTCCTCGGTCAGGGGGCGGTCGTTGCCGCTCTCGACATCAACCCGGCGGTAACGGAGCTTTTCGACCGGCAGAACGTACTTGGCCTCATTTGCGACGTAACCGACGACGAAGGTCTCAAGAGAGCAGTGGAAGAAGTGGTGGGACGCTGGGGGGGGCTGGACGTCGTCATTTGCAATGCCGGCATATTCCCGGCCAGCCAGACGCTGACGGAAATGGATGCTGACCATTGGGACAGGAGCATTCAGGTAAACCTTACCAGTCAGCACAGGCTATTGAAGGCGTGCGCCCCGTTTCTGGAGCTTGGCTGCAATCCTGCGGTCGTCATTATCGGCTCCAAGAACGCGCCCGCGCCTGGGCCGGGACCCCCCCCCTAATTCGTGGGGCGAGGAGTACATAAAAAATTTGGCCCGTGTCCAGACCATGAAAAATAGTAAAAA